>NZ_CP099397.1:4943047-5291095 GCF_021495345.1 Pseudomonas hydrolytica | reverse complement strand
TGACACTGACTATCCCCTATCCAGGCGGCGATGCAAAAACAGCGGCTATTGTAGCGAGCAACGCCCGAGTTATCCACACGCCAGGCGCTAGATGGCCAAGTAAAATCAAAGCCTTAGTTACATTCATCAGACTTATCAGGATAGACCTGAGCCTTGTGGATAAGCGCCCCGCAAGTCTCTGTACAAGCCTGGGGAAGAATGCCCGGATAACCCGGCTGTGGGTAAAGACGCGTTTGGCCCCCAGCTTGTGGGCAGGCTTCGCACAGCTCGAGCACCTCTTTTGGACAGCCTTGTCATCGCCGCTCGAGCAGTGGCAACGGGGCACCAGAGCACTTGTCCACAGATCGTCTCGGCACCAATAGTCATCAATTCAGAAAGAGAGCTTTAAAGATTTCCTTCTTTCTATTCCTATCTGGCGAATAAGGCTGGTTGGAAATTGACCTACCGCGCGGCTTTCTCTAGAATTGCCGGTCTCTTTAAACCAGGGTCATTCCGACCCTAGTCGATCACCCAGGTAACGCACCATGAAACGCACTTTCCAACCCAGCACCATCAAGCGCGCTCGTACCCACGGTTTCCGTGCCCGCATGGCCACCAAGAACGGCCGTGCCGTCCTGTCGCGTCGTCGCGCCAAGGGCCGCAAGCGTCTGACTGTCTAATTCATCCAGACAGGTGGTGAGTCGAGGCTTCGGCCGGGAAAAGCGACTGCTGACTCCCCGGCAATTCAAGGCAGTCTTCGACTCCCCAAGCGGCAAAGCTCCGGGCAAAAGTGTCCTGCTGCTAGCGCGCGATAACCAGCTTGATCATCCCCGCCTAGGTCTGGTGATCGGCAAGAAGAGCGTCAAGCTCGCCGTCGAGCGCAACCGCATCAAGCGTCAAATCCGCGAATCCTTTCGGCTCAACCAGGACAACCTGGTGGGCTGGGATATCGTGGTGGTCGCCCGCAAGGGGTTAGGCGATCTGGAGAATGGCGAACTCGCTCAGCAGTTCGGCAAGCTCTGGAAACGCCTGGCCCGTAGCCGGCCCAGTCGCGACGCAGACGTCTCCCCCGGGACAAGCGACAATCCCCATGCGTAAAGCGGCCCTAGCCTGCATTCAGGTGTATCGCTATGCCATCAGCCCACTGATGGTCAGCCACTGTCGCTTCTATCCCAGCTGTTCCTGCTATGCCTACGAAGCCATCGAGCAACATGGCTTCCTGCGTGGTGGCTGGCTGGCAGCGCGCCGTCTCGGTCGCTGCCACCCCTGGAATCCCGGCGGTTACGACCCGGTTCCCCCCGCAAAAACCTCCCGTTCCCCTTCGATGGCCGAATAATCATGGATATCCAACGCTCGATCCTGATCGTCGCCCTGGCAGTCGTGTCCTACCTCATGGTCCTGCAATGGAACGAGGACTATGGTCAGGCTGCTCTGCCGGCCGAGGTAAGTTCCTCGACCGCCGCGACGCCCGCCCTGCCCGATACGCCTGCAGCTACTGCCAGCACTGGCAGCGACGACATCCCCACTGCCGTGGCCGAGCCCACTGCGGCTGCCGTTGCGCCGACTGCAGCGGCCAGCGATGAGCTGATCCGCGTCAAGACCGATGTGCTCGACCTGGCCATCGACCCGCGTGGTGGCGACATCGTGCAGCTGCGTCTGCCGCAGTACCCGCGTCGTCAGGACCGCCCGGACGTGCCGTTTCAGCTGTTCGACAACGGCAGCGAGCGTACCTACCTGGCCCAAAGCGGCCTGATCGGCCAGAACGCGCCGGACAAGTCAAGCGGCCGTGCCCTGTGGTCCAGCGAGAAGCAGAGCTATGCAATGGCCGACGGCCAGGACAGCCTGGTGGTCGATCTCACCTATAGCGAGAACGGCGTCAGCTACATCAAGCGCTACAGCTTCAAGCGCGGCCTCAACCCGCAGTGCTCGGCGCGCGAGCAACAGCTGAAGAAGCCGGGCTGCGTCGATCCGTCCGCCTACCAGGTCGATGTGCGCTACCTGATCGACAACCAGAGCGACCAGGCCTGGAGCGGCAACCTGTTCGCCCAGCTCAAGCGCGACAACAGCGGCGACCCGTCCTCCACCACCGCAACCGGCACCGCAACCTACCTGGGCGCCGCGCTGTGGACCAGTGACGAGCCGTACAAGAAGGTGTCGATGAAGGACATCGACAAGCAGTCCTTCAAGGAAACCGTGCAGGGCGGCTGGGTCGCCTGGCTGCAGCACTACTTCGTCACCGCCTGGGTACCGAGCAAGGACAGCACCAACCTGGTCCAGACCCGCAAGGACAGCCAGGGCAACTACATCGTCGGCTTCACCGGTCCGGCCGTACAGGTCGCTGCCGGCGCGCAGGGCGAAACCGGCGCGATCCTCTATGCCGGTCCCAAGCTGCAGGAGCACCTGGGCAAGCTGTCCCCGGGCCTGGAGCTGACCGTCGACTACGGCTTCCTGTGGTTCCTGGCGCAGCCGATCTTCTGGCTGCTGGAAGTGATCCACGGCCTGCTCGGCAACTGGGGTTGGTCGATCATCGTCCTGACCATCATCATCAAGCTGATCTTCTTCCCGCTGTCGGCCGCCAGCTACCGCTCGATGGCTCGCATGCGCGCCGTTTCGCCGAAACTGCAGGCGCTGAAGGAGCAGCATGGTGACGATCGCCAGAAGATGTCCCAGGCGATGATGGAGCTGTACAAGAAAGAGAAGATCAACCCGCTGGGCGGCTGCCTGCCGATCCTCGTGCAGATGCCGGTATTCCTTGCCCTGTACTGGGTGCTGCTGGAATCCGTGGAAATGCGTCAGGCCCCGTGGATGTTCTGGATCACCGACCTGTCGATCAAGGATCCGTTCTTCATCCTGCCGATCATCATGGGCGCCACCATGTTCATCCAGCAGCAGCTCAACCCGACGCCGCCGGATCCCATGCAGGCCCGTGTGCTGAAGCTGATGCCGATCATCTTCACCTTCTTCTTCCTGTGGTTCCCGGCAGGTCTGGTGCTGTACTGGGTGGTCAACAACATCCTGTCCATCGGTCAGCAGTGGTACATTACGCGCAAGATCGAAGCCGCAGCGAAACCGGCCAACGCCTGATTCGCCAAGCTTCCAAGCAACACGCAAACGCCCCATGATTGGGGCGTTTTGCTATCCAAGCATTTGTCGTAGGGCACACGAATCTCTGTTCACAAGCGTTGCGAGCAGAGAACCGGGCTTCCCCCGCTCCTACAGCCACCCGTACACACCGAGTAGACCGCCATGAACCACGCCCGAGACACCATCGCCGCCGTCGCCACCGCCCAGGGTCGGGGCGGCGTGGGTATCGTGCGCGTGTCCGGACCGCTGGCCGGGCAGCTGGCCCAGGGCATCTGCCGACGTGAGCTGAAGCCGCGCTTCGCCCATCACGGGCCGTTCTACGGCACCAACGAGCTGACCCTGGACGAAGGCCTGGCCATCTACTTCCCCGGCCCGAACTCCTTCACCGGCGAAGACGTGCTCGAGCTGCAGGGCCATGGCGGCCCGGTGGTGCTCGATCTGCTGCTGCGCCGCTGCCTGGAGCTGGGCGCGCGCCTGGCACGCCCGGGTGAGTTCAGCGAGCGCGCCTTTCTCAACGACAAGCTCGACCTGGCCCAGGCCGAAGCCATCGCCGACCTGATCGAGGCCAGCTCCGAACAGGCCGCGCGCAATGCGCTGCGATCGCTGCAGGGCGAATTCTCCAGACGCGTGCATGCACTGACCGAATCCCTGATCCAGCTGCGCATCTACGTCGAGGCCGCCATAGATTTTCCCGAAGAGGAGATCGACTTCCTCGCCGATGGTCATGTGCTGAGCCAGCTCGATAGCGTGCGCGCCGACTTATCCACAGTGCTGCGCGAAGCCGGCCAGGGTGCCCTGCTGCGCGACGGCATGACGGTGGTCATCGCCGGCCGGCCCAATGCCGGCAAGTCCAGTCTGCTCAATGCCCTGGCTGGGCGCGAAGCAGCCATCGTCACCGATATCGCCGGCACCACCCGCGATGTGCTGCGTGAACATATCCACATCGACGGCATGCCGCTGCACGTGGTCGACACCGCCGGCCTGCGCGACACCGACGACCAGGTCGAGCGCATCGGTGTGGAGCGCGCGCTCAAGGCTATCGGCGAGGCCGACCGGGTGTTGCTGGTGGTGGACTCCACCGCGCCGGAAGCGGCCGATCCCTTCGCCTTGTGGCCGGAGTTCCTCGAACAGCGCCCGGACCCGGCGCGGGTCACCCTGATCCGCAACAAGGCCGACCTGTCCGGCGAGGCGGTCACGTTGCAAACCAGCGCCGATGGCCATGTCACCCTCAGCCTGTCGGCCAAGTCGGCGGATGGTCTGGAGCTGCTGCGCGAACACCTGAAAGCCTGCATGGGTTATCAACAGACCGCCGAGAGCGGTTTCAGCGCTCGCCGCCGCCACCTAGAAGCGCTGCATCAGGCCGAGCAGTACCTCGAGCACGGCCGCAACCAGCTCACCCTGATGGGCGCCGGCGAGCTGCTGGCCGAGGACCTGCGCATGGCCCAACAGGCCCTGGGCGAGATCACCGGCGCCTTCAGCAGCGACGACCTGCTGGGGCGAATCTTCTCCAGCTTCTGCATCGGCAAATAGAAAACCGCTGAGTCGCAAGACAAGCGCCGCGCGCACGAACAAGGCGCGCCTTCGTTCCTTGGCGCGTCACATTCCCCGATGAACCTCAATCGATATCCTGGATTTCATCCGGGCTACGGGCGTTCGCCTGCAGCACATGAAGCTGTTTTCGACTTATTCAACGCCCAGATAAACCCTGTGGAAAACCGCCCCTGAGCCCTGCTCATAAGCCTCTGACAAAGCTGGGCGTAAATCCCCCTGTGGACAACTGGTACTTCCATCCACAGTGGTTCAGCAGCTTTCCCAGCGGAACCGAGCAGGAACGGCACAGGCTTATCATCCGCTGTACACCTGCAATGACGGGGCTCTCAGCACCTTATCCACAGAATTGCCTTGCACCATACATAAACATAAAGAACAAGCTTTATAAAAATTCTCTCTTTCTATTTTCTATAAGCAGGCTTGAACGCTCCGAGGCGAGAAGTGTTCAGGAAGGCTGATCCGGTTGTACGGATCAGCCAGGAAGATTGGCTATTTTTTGTGCAGAAGGCTTCATTCAAGAGGCCGAAGTCCCTATACTTGCCGCCTTTCTTTCAGACCCCTTTTCAACAGGCACGAGGTGCGTGGTGGATTTCCCTTCCCGTTTTGACGTGATCGTGATCGGCGGCGGTCATGCCGGTACCGAGGCAGCCCTGGCTGCAGCACGCATGGGCGTGAAGACCCTGCTGCTCACCCACAATGTCGAGACCCTTGGCCAGATGAGCTGCAACCCGGCCATCGGTGGTATCGGCAAGAGCCATCTGGTCAAGGAAATCGATGCTCTCGGCGGGGCCATGGCCACTGCCACCGACAAGGGCGGGATCCAGTTCCGTATCCTCAACAGCCGCAAGGGCCCGGCCGTTCGCGCCACTCGTGCCCAGGCCGACCGCGTGCTGTACAAGGCCGCGGTACGCGAGATCCTGGAAAACCAGGCCAATCTGTGGATTTTTCAACAGGCAGCCGATGACCTGATTGTGGAAAACGCCCAGGTCAAAGGCGTCGTCACCCAGATGGGGCTCAGGTTCCATGCGGATTCCGTGGTGTTGACCACAGGCACCTTCCTCGGCGGACTTATCCACATCGGTCTGCAGAACTACTCCGGCGGCCGTGCTGGTGATCCGCCCTCCATCGCTCTGGCGCATCGCCTGCGTGAACTGCCACTGCGGGTTGGCCGTCTTAAAACCGGTACACCGCCACGCATCGATGGCCGCTCTGTGGATTTCTCGGTGATGACCGAGCAGCCAGGCGACACCCCGACGCCGCTGATGTCCTTTCTCGGCAAGCGTGAGCATCAGCCCAAGCAGATCAGCTGCTGGATCACCCACACCAACGCGCGCACCCACGAGATCATCGCCGCCAACCTCGACCGCTCGCCGATGTATTCCGGTGTCATCGAAGGCGTCGGTCCGCGTTACTGCCCGTCGATCGAGGACAAGATCCACCGCTTCGCCGACAAGGACAGCCACCAGGTATTCATCGAGCCCGAGGGGCTGACCACCCACGAGCTGTATCCCAACGGCATCTCCACTTCGCTGCCGTTCGACGTGCAGCTGCAGATCGTGCGCAGCATCCGCGGCATGGAGAACGCCCATATCGTGCGTCCCGGCTACGCCATCGAATACGACTTCTTCGACCCGCGCGACCTCAAGTACAGCCTGGAGACCAAGGTCATCGGCGGGCTGTTCTTCGCCGGGCAGATCAATGGCACCACCGGCTACGAAGAAGCCGGCGCCCAGGGCCTGCTGGCCGGCTGCAACGCGGCCTTGCGCGCGCAGGGCAAGGAAGCCTGGTGCCCGCGGCGTGACGAGGCCTATATCGGCGTGCTGGTCGACGACCTGATCACCCTGGGCACCCAGGAGCCGTACCGCATGTTCACCTCGCGCGCCGAATACCGGCTGATCCTGCGCGAGGACAATGCCGACCTGCGCCTGACCGAGAAGGGCCGCGAGCTGGGCCTGGTGGACGACGAGCGCTGGGCCGCCTTCGAGGCCAAGCGCGAAGGCATCGTCCGGGAAGAACAACGCCTGAAGAGCACCTGGGTGCGCCCGGGCACGCCGCAGGGCGATGCCATCGCTGCGCGCTTCGGCACGCCGCTGGCCCACGAGTACAACCTGCTCAACCTGCTCGCTCGCCCGGAGATCGATTACGCGGCCCTGGCGGAAATCACCGAATCTCCGGCTGTGGATAACCAGGTGGCCGAGCAGGTCGAGATCAAGACCAAGTACGCCGGCTACATCGATCGCCAGCAGGACGAGATCGCCAGGCTGCGCGCCAGCGAAGACACCAGGCTGCCGGAAGACCTGGACTACAGCGCCATTTCCGGCCTGTCCAAGGAGATCCAGTTCAAGCTCGGCAACACCCGCCCGGCCACGCTCGGCCAGGCCGGCCGCATCCCCGGGGTCACCCCGGCGGCGATTTCCCTGTTGCTGATTCACCTGAAAAAGCGCAGCGCCGGCCAGAAGCTGGAGCAGAGCGCCTGATGTCGGTCACTCAGCGTCACGCCGAAGAACTGCTGCAGGGCGCTCGCGAGCTGGGCATCGAGCTCAGCGAGCGGCAGCAGGAACAACTGCTCGCCTACCTGGGCCTGCTGATCAAGTGGAACAAGGCCTACAACCTCACCGCGGTGCGCGACCCGGACGAAATGGTGTCGCGTCATCTGCTCGACAGTCTGTCGGTGGTGCCATTCGTTGCCGAGCGTGGGGATAACTGGCTGGATGTCGGCAGCGGCGGCGGCATGCCCGGTATTCCCCTGGCGATCATGTTTCCCGAGCGGCGTTTCACCCTGCTCGACTCCAACGGCAAGAAGACCCGTTTTCTCGTCCAGGTGAAGCTGGAGCTGAAACTCGCCAACCTCGAGGTGGTCCACAGCCGGGTCGAAACCTATCGCCCCGAGCAGCCGTTCGACGGCATCAGCTCGCGGGCCTTCAGCAGCCTGCAGGACTTCAGCGACTGGACCCGCCACCTGGGCAGTGCCGACACCCACTGGCTGGCCATGAAGGGCGTGCACCCGGACGACGAGCTGCAGGCCCTGCCGGCGGACTTCCGTCTCGATGCCACCCATGTGCTGCGGGTTCCCGGTTGCCAAGGCCAGCGCCATCTGTTGATACTGCGTCGCTCGGTCTAAGGGGAAAGAAGATGGCCAAGGTATTCGCGATCGCCAACCAGAAAGGCGGCGTGGGCAAAACCACGACGTGCATCAACCTGGCCGCTTCGCTGGTGGCGACCAAGCGTCGCGTGCTGCTGATCGACCTCGACCCGCAGGGCAACGCCACCATGGGCAGCGGTGTGGACAAGCACGGGCTGGAGCACTCGATCTACGACGTGCTGATCGGCGAATGCGACCTGAGCCAGGCCATGCAGTTCTCCGAGCACGGCGGCTATCAGCTGCTGCCGGCCAACCGCGACCTGACCGCCGCCGAAGTCGCCCTGCTCGAGATGAAGATGAAGGAAAGCCGCCTGCGTTATGCCCTGGCGCCGATCCGCGAGAACTACGACTACATCCTCATCGACTGCCCGCCGTCGCTGAACATGCTGACCATCAACGCCTTGGTCGCTGCCGACGGCGTGATCATCCCCATGCAGTGCGAGTACTACGCGCTCGAGGGCCTGTCCGATCTGGTCAACAGCATCCAGCGCATCGGTCAGCTGCTCAATCCCAAGCTGCAGATCGAAGGTCTGCTGCGCACCATGTACGACCCGCGCATCAGCCTGACCAACGACGTCACGGCTCAGCTCAAGGAACACTTCGGCGACAAGCTGTACGACGCCGTGATCCCGCGCAACGTGCGCCTGGCCGAGGCGCCGAGTTTCGGCATGCCGGCGCTGGTCTACGACAAACAATCCCGTGGTGCCATCGCCTACCTGGCCTTGGCCGGCGAGCTGGTGCGCCGTCAGCGTGCCGCCGCGAAAACCGCTACCGCTTAAGGAACAACCGCATGGCTGCGAAGAAACGAGGTCTGGGTCGAGGTCTGGACGCCCTGCTCGGTGGCAACACCGTCAGCGCACTGCAGGAAGAGGCCGCCCAGGTCGATACGCGCGAATTGCAGTACGTGCCGCTGGATCTGATCCAGCGCGGCAAGTACCAGCCGCGCCGCGACATGGATCAGACCGCACTGGAAGAACTCGCCGCCTCCATTCGCGCCCAGGGCGTGATGCAGCCCATCGTGCTGCGCCCCATCGGCGGTGGCCGTTTCGAGATCGTCGCCGGTGAGCGGCGCTGGCGGGCCAGCCAGTTGGCCGGTCAGGACAAGATTCCGGCCATGGTCCGTGAGCTGCCCGATGAAGCCGCCATCGCCATGGCGCTGATCGAGAACATCCAGCGCGAAGACCTCAATCCGATCGAGGAAGCCGTGGCCCTGCAGCGCCTGCAGCAGGAATTCGAGCTGACCCAGCAACAGGTCGCCGATGCCGTCGGCAAGTCGCGCGTCACCATCACCAACCTGCTGCGCCTGATCGCCCTGCCCGAAGAGATCAAAACCCTGCTCGCCCATGGCGACCTGGAGATGGGTCATGCCCGTGCGCTGCTCGGTCTGCCCCTGGAACAGCAGATCGAGGCGGCGCGACATGTTGTCGCACGTGGCCTGACCGTTCGTCAGACCGAGGCCCTGGTGCGCCAGTGGCTGAGCGCCAAACCGGCGCCGGCCAAGGCCAAGGCCGATCCGGACATCAGTCGCCTGGAACAGAAGCTCGCAGAGCGTCTGGGCTCACCGGTGCAGATCAAGCACGGGAGCAAGGGCAAGGGGCAGTTGGTGATCCGCTACAACTCCCTCGATGAACTGCAGGGTGTACTGGCGCACATTCGTTGAAACAATTCAGTCTGTAGTCCTAATCGCCTCCTACTACAGCACGGTTGATCGGGCGCTGGGAGGCCCATATACTCCCCGCGCAATTTTGTCGGCTACAGGCCGAGATTCGGCGGCTTTGCAGGGAGAGGTCGATGGGCATCCCGAGTAAGGCCCCGTTTCATCGTCAGCCCGGTTTTCCGATCCTGATTCTTCAGGCCATCGTGACGGCTGTGAGCGCAGTGGTTTTTGCCGTCAGTGTCGGGTGGGTTGCGGCTTATTCGATATTGCTGGGAGGGCTGATCGCCCTGCTGGCCAACGCGTATTTTGCATTCAAGGCCTTTCGTTATTTTGGCGCGCGTTCGGCCAAGGCCATCGTCCAGTCGATCTGGGCCGGGGCCATGGGTAAATGGATTATCACGGCAGTGCTGTTTGCACTGACGTTCGTAGGGGTTGAACCACTGGAACCGATGATGCTGTTCATCGGTTATCTGCTTGCCCTTCTGGCGGCAGCCTGTGCGCCCCTGCTCATGAAAGTTTTCTGAAGCATTGGACCGTTTGAGGCGTTTATGGCTGATACCCCAGCAGAATATATCCAGCATCACCTGCAGAACCTGGTCTACGGCTCGCATCCGGAAAAGGGCTGGATCATTGCCCAGACCCCGGAAGAAGTGAAAGCGATGGGCTTCTGGGCTGTCCACGTGGACACTCTGGGCTGGTCGCTGTTCATGGGCCTGATCTTCATCACCCTGTTCCGCATGGCCGCCAAGAAGGCCGTGACCGGCGTTCCTTCCGGTCTGCAGAACATGGCCGAGATGTGCATCGAGTTCGTCCAGGGCATCGTCAAGGACACTTTCCACGGCAAGAACCCGCTGGTTGCGCCGCTGGCCCTGACCATCTTCGTCTGGGTGTTCCTGATGAACAGCCTGAAGTGGATCCCGGTCGACTACATCCCCGGTCTGGCTCATGCCATGGGGCTGCCCTACTTCAAGATCGTCCCCACCGCCGACCCCAACGGTACCTTCGGTATCTCCCTGGGCGTGTTCCTGCTGATCATCTTCTACAGCATCAAGGTCAAGGGCGTTGGCGGCTTTACCAAGGAACTGTCGTTCACCCCGTTCAATCACTGGGCGCTGATTCCTTTCAACCTGTTCCTGGAAATCATCGGCCTGCTGACCAAGCCGCTGAGCCTGGCCCTGCGTCTGTTCGGCAACATGTATGCCGGTGAAGTGGTGTTTATCCTGATCGCGCTGCTGCCCTTCTACGTTCAGTGGGGCCTCAACGTGCCGTGGGCTATCTTCCACATCCTGGTCATCCCGCTGCAGGCGTTCATTTTCATGGTGCTGACCGTGGTTTATCTGAGTGCTGCGCACGAAGATCACCACTGATCGACACCGAAAACCCGAAAACCCCTAACTCGTAACCTTAACCTCTAAAAACTCTGGAGCTAACTATGGAACTCGTCTACATCGCCGCTGCCATCATGATCGGTCTGGGTGCCCTGGGTACCGGTATCGGCTTCGCCCTGCTGGGCGGCAAGCTGCTGGAATCCACCGCTCGCCAGCCTGAGCTGGGCCCGCAGCTGCAAACCAAGACCTTCCTGATGGCCGGTCTGCTCGACGCCGTTCCGATGATCGGCGTGGGTATCGCGATGTACCTGATCTTCGTTGTCGCGGGTTAAGAGCTCCTGAGTTCGAGGCAGCATGCGTGCTGCCTCTTCAGGCTTTTCTTCCCCGGAACACGAGATAGCACGAGGTAAATCGCTGTGAACATTAACCTGACCCTGTTCGGTCAAACGATTGCCTTCGCTATTTTCGTCTGGTTCTGCATGAAGTTCGTATGGCCGCCGCTGACGCAGGCCATGCAGGAACGCCAGAAGAAAATCGCAGAAGGTCTGGATGCTGCCGGGCGCGCCGAGCGTGATCTGCAGTTGGCCCAGGAACGCGCTGCCCAGATGCTTCGTGACACCAAAGAGCAAGCTGCCGAGATTCTCGATCGGGCGAACAAGACCGCCAACGCGATCGTCGAGGAAGCCAAGGCCCAGGCCCGCTCCGAAGGTGAAAAGTTGATCGCAGGCGCCAAAGCCGAAATCGATCTGGAAGTGAACCGTGCCAAGGATCAACTGCGTGCACAGGTAGCAGCTCTGGCTGTCACCGGCGCCGAGCAGATCCTGCAGTCCTCCGTGGACGGCGCTGCGCACAACGATCTGGTCGCAAAACTGGCCTCTCAACTCTAAGCGAGGCTCGCGATGATCAATACCAACACGCTCGCTCGGCCCTACGCGAAAGCCGCGTTTGAGTTTGCCAGTGCTGCACAGCAGGCCGACGCCTGGCTGAACATGCTGTCGCTTTCCGCGGCTGCCGTTCAGACCTCGGCCGTGGCTCAGCAGTTGGTCAACCCGGCGTTGACCGATGAGCAGAAAGTCAATGTACTGGCGCAGATCTGTGCCGGGCACATCGACGCTTCGTTCAGCAACTTCCTGCGCTCGCTGGGTAGCAACGACCGACTGTCGCTGCTGCCGGTGGTACGCGAACAATTCGCCGTGCTGAAGGCTGAAGCCGAACGCGCCCTCGATGTCGAGGTCGAGTCGGCTTTCGAGCTCAATGCCGAACAATTGCAAACTCTGGCTGCCGCCCTTTCCAAGCGGCTCGATCGCACCGTCCAGCCCAAGCCCGTGGTCAATCCCGCCCTGATCGGCGGCGTTGTCATTCGTGCAGGTGACCTGGTCATCGACGGTTCGGTCCGCGGCAAGCTGAACAAGCTGGCCGAAGCGTTGAAATCCTGATTTGAGGGAACTGGCATGCAGCAACTGAATCCTTCCGAAATTAGCGAAATCATCAAGCAGCGCATTGAGTCGCTTGATGTAACCGCTCAAGCCCGTAATGAAGGCACCATCGTCAGCGTTTCCGACGGTATCGTGCGCATCTACGGCCTCGCCGACGTGATGTACGGCGAGATGATCGAATTCCCTGGTGGCGTGTACGGCATGGCCCTGAACCTGGAGCAAGACTCCGTGGGTGCCGTGGTACTGGGTAGCTACCTGACCCTCGCCGAAGGCATGAGCGCCAAGTGCACCGGCCGCATCCTGGAAGTCCCGGTTGGTCCGGAACTGCTGGGCCGTGTGGTTGACGCACTGGGCAACCCGATCGATGGCAAAGGCCCGATCAACGCCGCCGCCAGCGACGCCGTTGAAAAGGTTGCGCCGGGCGTGATCTGGCGTAAGTCGGTCGACCAGCCGGTACAGACCGGTTACAAGTCCGTCGATGCCATGATTCCGGTAGGCCGTGGCCAGCGCGAGCTGATCATCGGTGACCGTCAGATCGGTAAGACTGCTCTGGCCGTCGACGCCATCATCAACCAGAAAGACAGCGGCATCCGCTGCGTCTACGTCGCCGTAGGTCAGAAGCAGTCGACCATCGCCAACGTGGTACGCAAGCTGGAAGAAGCTGGCGCCCTGGCCAACACCATCGTGGTTGCAGCTTCGGCTTCCGAATCCGCTGCCCTGCAGTTCCTGGCTCCGTACGCCGGCTGCACCATGGGTGAATACTTCCGCGACCGCGGTGAAGATGCCCTGATCGTGTACGACGACCTGTCCAAGCAGGCCGTTGCCTACCGTCAGATCTCCCTGCTGCTGCGCCGTCCGCCAGGCCGTGAAGCCTACCCGGGCGACGTGTTCTATCTCCACAGCCGTCTGCTGGAGCGCGCTTCCCGCGTTTCCGAAGAGTACGTCGAGAAGTTCACCAATGGCGCCGTGAAGGGCAAGACTGGCTCGCTGACCGCTCTGCCGATCATCGAAACCCAGGCCGGTGACGTTTCCGCGTTCGTTCCGACCAACGTGATTTCCATCACCGACGGTCAGATCTTCCTGGAATCGGCCATGTTCAACTCGGGTATCCGTCCGGCCGTCAACGCCGGTATCTCGGTATCCCGCGTCGGTGGCGCGGCTCAGACCAAGATCATCAAGAAGCTCTCCGGTGGTATCCGTACCGCTCTGGCTCAGTACCGTGAACTGGCGGCATTCGCCCAGTTCGCTTCTGACCTGGACGAAGCCACCCGCAAGCAGCTTGAGCATGGTCAGCGCGTAACCGAGCTGATGAAGCAGAAGCAGTATGCGCCGATGTCCATTGCCGAAATGTCGGTGTCCCTGTACGCAGCCGAGCGCGGCTTCCTGCAGGACGTCGAAGTCGCCAAGATCATCAGCTTCGAGCAGGCCCTGATCGCCTTCTTCAAGCGTGATCACGCCGACCTGATGGCGAAGATCAACGAGAAGGGTGACTTCAACGACGAAATCGACGCTGGCCTGAAAGCCGGTATCGAGAAGTTCAAGGCCACCCAAACCTGGTAACCGCAGCGGGGGCTTCGGCCCCCGCCTGCTTGAACCAAAAGGTGTGAAATGGCAGGCGCAAAAGAGATTCGCAGCAAGATTGCGAGCATCAAAAGCACGCAAAAGATCACCAGCGCCATGGAAAAAGTGGCGGTCAGCAAAATGCGCAAGGCTCAACAGCGCATGGCTGCCGGTCGCCCCTACGCCGAGCGTATTCGTCAGGTGATCGGTCACCTGGCCAAGGCGAACCCGGAATACCGCCACTCGTTCATGGTGGAGCGTGATGTAAAGCGCGTCGGTTATATCGTGGTGACCTCGGATCGTGGTCTGTGCGGTGGCTTGAACATCAACCTGTTCAAGGCGCTGTTGAAAAGCCTGAAGGAATGGCGCGACCAGAAGGTCGACGCCGATTTCTGCGTGGTGGGCAGCAAGGGCGCGAGCTTCTTCCGCAGCAACGGGGGCAACGTGGTTGCCGCCATCAGCAAGCTGGGTGAAGAGCCGTCCATCAACGACCTGATCGGTAGCGTCAAGGTCGTGCTGGATGCCTACGCCGAAGGCCGTATCGACCGCCTCTACCTGGTATCGAACAAGTTCGTGAACACCATGGTGCAGAAGCCGGAAGTGCAGCAGTTGTTGCCGCTGGCCGCGAGCGAAGAGCAAGGGGTACAGAAGGGTCTGTGGGACTACGTGTACGAGCCGGACGCCCAGCAGCTGCTGGATGCGCTGCTGGTCCGCTACGTGGAGTCGCAGGTCTATCAGTCCGTGGTCGAGAACAGCGCGTGCGAACAGGCCGCGCGGATGATCGCCATGAAGAACGCAACCGACAACGCCGGCAACCTGATCAGCGATCTGCAGCTGATCTACAACAAGGCGCGTCAGGCTGCGATCACCCAGGAAATCTCGGAAATCGTCGGCGGCGCTGCCGCGGTTTAAGAACGGTTCAAATATTCAGAGGAACCAAAGATGAGTAGCGGACGTATCGTTCAAATCATCGGCGCCGTTATCGACGTGGAATTCCCGCGCGATCAGGTACCGAACGTCTACGAAGCCCTGAAGGTACAGGGCGCTGAAACCACTCTGGAAGTCCAGCAGCAGCTGGGCGACGGCGTGGTACGTACCATTGCCATGGGTTCGACCGAAGGCCTCAAGCGTGGCCTGGACGTCAGCAGCACCGGCAAGGCCATCTCCGTACCGGTCGGTAAAGCGACCCT
Source organism: Pseudomonas hydrolytica (assembly GCF_021495345.1). Lineage (NCBI taxonomy): Bacteria > Pseudomonadati > Pseudomonadota > Gammaproteobacteria > Pseudomonadales > Pseudomonadaceae > Ectopseudomonas > Ectopseudomonas hydrolytica. The sequence continues at coordinate 5,276,168 of NZ_CP099397.1, read as the reverse complement.
GGGCCGGATCATGGACGTGCTGGGCAACCCGATCGACGAAGCCGGCCCCATCGGTGAAGAAGAGCAGTGGGAAATCCACCGCCCGGCGCCGAGCTACGCCGAGCAAGCCGGCGGCAACGATCTGCTGGAAACCGGTATCAAGGTAATCGACCTGGTCTGCCCGTTCGCCAAGGGCGGTAAGGTCGGCCTGTTCGGTGGTGCCGGTGTGGGCAAGACCGTAAACATGATGGAGCTGATCCGTAACATCGCCATCGAGCACAGCGGTTATTCCGTGTTCGCCGGTGTGGGTGAGCGTACTCGTGAGGGTAACGACTTCTACCACGAGATGAAGGACTCCAACGTTCTCGACAAGGTAGCCCTGGTCTACGGTCAGATGAACGAGCCACCAGGCAACCGTCTGCGCGTCGCGCTGACCGGCCTGACCATGGCCGAGAAGTTCCGTGACGAAGGTCGCGACGTTCTGCTGTTCGTCGACAACATCTACCGTTACACCCTCGCCGGTACCGAAGTATCCGCACTGCTCGGCCGTATGCCGTCGGCAGTAGGTTACCAGCCGACTCTGGCCGAGGAGATGGGCGTTCTGCAGGAGCGTATTACCTCCACCAAGAAAGGCTCGATCACCTCGATCCAGGCCGTCTACGTACCTGCGGACGACCTGACCGACCCGAGCCCGGCGACCACCTTCGCCCACTTGGACGCCACCGTCGTACTGTCCCGTGATATCGCTTCCCTGGGTATCTACCCGGCCGTTGACCCGCTGGACTCCACCAGCCGTCAGCTGGACCCGAACGTGATCGGTCAGGAGCACTACGAGACCGCTCGTGGCGTTCAGTATGTTCTGCAGCGCTACAAGGAGCTGAAGGACATCATCGCGATCCTGGGTATGGACGAACTGTCCGAAGACGACAAGCTGCTGGTAGCGCGCGCTCGTAAGATCCAGCGCTTCCTGTCCCAGCCGTTCTTCGTGGCTGAAGTCTTCACCGGTGCCCCGGGCAAGTACGTGTCCCTGAAGGACACCATTGCCGGCTTCAGCGGCATTCTCAAAGGCGACTACGACCACCTGCCGGAACAAGCGTTCTACATGGTAGGCGGCATCGACGAAGCCATCGAGAAAGCCAAGAAACTGTAAGTAACGGGTGCGCCCTCTAGGGGGCGTCCGGGCCGGATAGGGCAGCTGCCTTGTCCGGCCTCTCAACCGAGGCATTGTTATGGCTATGTCAGTCCACTGCGATATCGTCAGTGCGGAAGAAGAGCTGTTCTCGGGGCTGGTGGAAATGGTCATCGCCCACGGTCACCTCGGTGACCTGGGTATCCTGCCGGGCCACACCCCGCTGCTGACCGATCTCAAGCCGGGTCCGGTGCGAGTGATCAAGCAGGGTGGCACCGAGGAGGTGTTCTACATCTCCGGTGGCTTCCTGGAAGTTCAGCCGAGCATGGTGAAGGTTCTTGCCGACACCGCCGTTCGTGCCGGCGACCTGGATGAAGCCGCTGCCATCGAGGCGCGCAAGGCTGCCGAGAAGGCGCTGAGCGAGAAGGGCACCGAGTTCGACTACGGCAGTGCTTCGGCACGCCTGGCCGAGGCTGCTGCCCAGCTGCGCACCATCGAAGAGATGCGCAAGAAGTTCGGTGGTCGCGTCCGCTGACGCTGTATCGCGGTATCACGCAAGGGGCGACTTAGGTCGCCCCTTTGCGTTTCTGGCAAAATAGCGTTCTTTTCGCGCGGCCCTTTCTCGCCGCGGTCCAATCTTGCCCCGCAAGGAGCCTTCTATGAGTCTGGATATCGTCATTCTTGCCGCTGGCCAGGGCACGCGCATGCGTTCGGCGCTGCCCAAGGTGCTGCACCCGGTCGCCGACAAGCCCATGCTGGGGCATGTCATCGACACCGCGCGGCGCCTGCAGCCGAGCAGCATCCAGGTGGTGATCGGCCACGGCGCCGACAAGGTGCGCGAGCGCCTGGCCGCCGACGACCTGAATTTCGTCATCCAGGCCGAGCAGCTGGGCACCGGCCATGCCGTGGCCCAGGCCCTGCCGCAACTCGGCGCCGATACCGTGCTGGTGCTCTACGGCGACGTACCGCTGATCGAGACCGCGACTCTCGAGCGTCTGCTGGCACTGGTCAGCGACAACCAGCTGGGCCTGCTCACCGTCGAGCTGGCCGACCCGACCGGCTACGGTCGCATCGTGCGCGACGCCGCTGGCGTGGTGCAGGCCATCGTCGAGCACAAGGACGCCAGCGAAGCGCAGCGGCAGATCCGCGAGGGCAATACCGGCATCCTCGCGGTGCCCGGCAAGCGTCTGGCCGACTGGCTGGGCCGCCTGTCCAACAGCAACGCCCAGGGCGAGTACTACCTGACCGATGTGATCGCCATGGCCGTGGCCGACGGCCTGACTGTGGCCACCGAGCGTGCCGCCGACGAGATGGAAGTGCTGGGCGCCAACGACCGCATCCAGCTTGCTCAGCTCGAATGCCACTACCAGCACCGCATCGCCCGCCGCCTGATGGCTCAGGGCGTAACCCTGCGTGATCCGCATCGCCTCGATGTGCGCGGTGAGGTGAGCGTCGGCCGCGACGTGACCATCGACATCAACGTGATCCTCGAAGGCAAGGTGGTGATCGAAGACGATGTGCAGATCGGTCCGAACTGCGTGATCAAGGACTCGGTGCTGCGCAAGGGCGCCATCGTCAAGGCCAACAGCCACCTGGACGGCGCCGAGATGGGCGAGGGCGCCGACTGTGGCCCGTTTGCGCGCCTGCGCCCCGGCACCAAACTGGGCGCCAAGGCCCATGTGGGTAACTTCGTCGAACTGAAGAATGCCGTGCTGGGCGAAGGCGCCAAGGCCGGTCACCTGAGCTACCTGGGCGATGCCGAAATCGGCGCGCGCACCAATATCGGTGCCGGCACCATCACCTGCAACTACGACGGTGCCAACAAGTTCCGCACCGTCATGGGCGAGGACGTCTTCATCGGCTCCAACAGCGCGCTGGTAGCACCGGTAACGCTGGGCGACCGCGCCACCACGGGCGCCGGTTCGGTGGTGACCAGCGACGTGCCCGCGGACACGCTGGCAGTCGGCCGGGCCAAGCAGCGCAATATCGAGGGCTGGAAGCGGCCGACCAAGAAGTGAGTGCGGGAGATCAGGCCTGTGGATAACCTGCCGGAGGCAGTCCTGTATGTTCGGTGTGACGGATTACGCCGCCTTCGTGGTGGCTTTCATCATCCTGCTGGCCATTCCCGGGCCGGGTAACCTGGCGCTGATCCTGTCCACCGGCAAGGGCGGGATTCGCGGTGGGCTGGCCTCGACCTTCGGCATCATCTTCGGCGACCAGGTGCTGCTGTGGCTGGCCGTGGCCGGGGTCGCCGCGCTGCTCAAGGCCTATCCGGCAGCCTTCCATGTGGTGCAATGGCTCGGTGCGGCCTACCTGATCTACCTTGGCCTGCGCATGATCCTGGCCAAGCCAGGCGCGGCGCCGACGCTGGATATCAAGCCGCGCCAATACCTGTGGCAAACCCTGGTAATCACCGTCTTCAACCCCAAGGCCATCGTCTTCTACATGGCCTTCTTTCCGCTGTTCATCGACCCGCAGCGCCATCAAGGGCTGATTACTTTCGGTTTCATGGCCGTGACCATCATGGCGCTGACTTTCCTCTACGGCCTGCTGATCGTACTGCTGACGCACTTTCTCGCCGAGCGCATGCGCGCCAACCCACGTATCGCGAGGGCTCTGGAGAAACTGGCAGGGCTGTGCCTGGTCGGTTTCGGGGTCAAACTGACGCTGAACTGATCGGCGGACGCTTGCGGGCCTTTCGATCATATGTTTTGATTCGCGCCATTATCTTTCGAATCGAAACTTAAGCATGTCGAAGCGCAACACGCCGCAACGTCGCCACACCATCCTTGCTTTGCTCGCCGAGCAGGGCGAGGTGAGCGTGGACGCTCTGGCCCAGCACTTTGCCACCAGCGAAGTGACCATTCGCAAGGATCTCGCTGCCCTGGAAAAGAACGGTCTGCTGCTGCGTCGCTATGGCGGCGCCGTGCCGGTGCCGCAGGAGCTGATCAGCGAGCCGACGCAGCCCATTTCTCCCTACAAGCAGGCCATCGCCCGTGCCGGCGTGGCACGCATCCGCGAGCATGCGCGCATCATCATCGACAGCGGCACCACTACGGCGGCCATGATTCCGCAGCTTGGCTACAAGCCTGGTCTGGTGGTGATGACCAACTCGCTCAACGTGGCCAACGCCCTGCGCGATATCGAGCACGAGCCGGTGCTGCTGATGACCGGCGGCACCTGGGACCCGCATTCGGAGTCCTTCCAGGGCCAGGTGGCCGAGCAGGTGCTGCGCTCCTACGACTTCGACCAGCTGTTCATCGGCGCCGATGGCATCGACCTGGAGCGTGGCACCACCACCTTCAACGAGCTGCTCGGTCTGTCGCGGGTGATGGCCGAGGTGGCCCGTGAAGTCATCGTCATGGTCGAGAGCGACAAGATCGGCCGGCGCATTCCCAATCTGGAGCTGCCCTGGAGCAGCGTCCATACCCTGATCACCGACGAGCGCCTGGATGCCCAGGCGGCCGAACAGATACGCGCGCGCGGCATTCAGCTGATCCTCGCGGCGCTGGAAAACTAAAAAGGAGAGCCCCATGTGTGGAATCGTTGGCGCCATCGCCGAGCGCAACATCACCCCGGTCCTGGTCGAAGGCCTCAAGCGCCTGGAGTATCGCGGCTATGACAGCGCCGGTGTGGCGCTCCTGACTGAGCAGGGCGCGCTGGATCGCCGCCGCCGCGTCGGCAAGGTCAGCGAGCTGCAGGCCGCGCTAGACGCCGAGCCGCTGGCCGGGCGTCTGGGCATCGCCCACACCCGCTGGGCCACCCACGGTGCGCCCAGCGAGCGCAACGCTCACCCACACTTTTCCGGGCACGAGCTGGCCGTGGTGCACAACGGCATCATCGAGAATCACGAAGAACTGCGCGAGCGCCTCAAGGGCCTGGGCTACGTCTTCACCTCCGATACCGACACGGAAACCATCGTCCACCTGCTCGATCACAAGCTGCAGCAGCTCGGCGACCTCAGCGCTGCGCTCAAGGCCGCCATCCCGGAACTGCATGGCGCCTATGGCCTGGCGGTGATCTCGGCCCGCCAGCCGGACCGCCTGCTCGCCGCGCGCAGTGGCAGCCCGCTGGTAATTGGCCTGGGCCTGGGCGAGAACTTCCTCGCCTCCGATCAGTTGGCCCTGCGCCAGGTCACCGACCGCTTCATGTACCTGGAGGAAGGCGATATCGCCGAGATCCGTCGTGACGGCGTGCAGATCTGGGACGCCGCCGGCCAGCCGGTGCAGCGCGAAGCCGTGCAGTACCACGAAGGCGCCGAGGCCGCCGACAAGGGCGAATACCGCCACTTCATGCTCAAGGAAATCCACGAGCAGCCCAAGGTGGTGCAACGCACCCTGGAAGGCCGCCTGGGCAGCGACCACGTGCTGGTGCAGGCCTTCGGTCCGCAGGCGGCCGAGCTGTTCGCCAAAGTGAAGAACGTACAGATCGTCGCCTGCGGCACCAGCTACCACGCCGGCATGGTCGCCCGTTACTGGCTGGAAGAGCTGGCCGGCATTCCCTGCCAGGTCGAGGTGGCCAGCGAGTTCCGCTACCGCAAGGTGGTGGTGCAGCCGGATACCCTGTTCGTCAGCGTGTCGCAGTCCGGGGAAACCGCCGACACCCTGGCCGCGCTGCGCAACGCCAAGGAGAAGGCGCCAGGGCAGGGCGGCTACCTGGCCAGCCTGGTGATCTGCAACGTCGGCACCAGCTCGCTGGTGCGTGAATCCGATCTGTGCCTGCTGACCCAGGCCGGCCCGGAAATCGGCGTGGCCTCGACCAAGGCCTTCACCACCCAGCTGGTCGGCCTGATGCTGCTGACCCTGGCCCTCGGCCAGGTGCATGGCACGCTGGACAAGGCGCTGGCTGCCGAACTGGTGGAAGAGCTGCGTCGCCTGCCGACCCGTCTGGGCGAAGCCCTGGCCATGGACAAGACCGTGGAGAAGATCGCCGAACTGTTCGCCGAGAAGCACCACAGCCTGTTCCTCGGTCGTGGCGCGCAGTACCCGGTGGCAATGGAAGGCGCGCTCAAGCTCAAGGAGATCTCCTACATCCACGCCGAGGCCTACCCGGCCGGCGAGCTCAAGCACGGCCCGCTGGCCCTGGTGGACGCCGACATGCCGGTGGTCACCGTGGCGCCGAACAACGAGCTGCTGGAGAAGCTCAAGTCCAACCTGCAGGAAGTGCGCGCCCGTGGCGGCGAGCTGATCGTCTTCGCTGACCAGCAGGCCGGCATGAGCAACGGCGAGGGCACCCATGTGGTGGCCATGCCGCATATCCACGACCTGCTCGCGCCGATCCTCTACACCGTGCCGCTGCAGCTGCTGTCCTACTACGTGGCCGTGCTCAAGGGCACCGACGTTGACCAGCCGCGTAATCTGGCGAAAAGCGTCACGGTCGAATAAGGCCGCCCGGGAAGAAAAAGCCCGTCCAGATGGACGGGCTTTTGCGTTTCTATCACGCCGAAACGCTGCTCAGTTGCAGCTCTTCCGGGCGCAGCGTAAGCACACGAACGCTGTCTCGGGTGACCGCTACGGTGTGTTCGAACTGCGCCGAGAGCTGGCCGTCGCAGGTCACCACCGTCCAGCCGTCGCGCAGGGTACGGACATCCGCCTTGCCCTGGTTGAGCATGGGCTCGATGGTGAAGGTCATGCCTTCGCGCAGCGTCAGGCCGGTGCCAGCTTTGCCCCAGTGCAGCACTTCCGGTGGTTCGTGCATTTCCCGGCCAATACCGTGGCCGCAGTAATCGCGAACCACCGAATAGCCGTGGGCGCGAGCGTGCCGTTCGATGGCATGGCCGATATCGCCGAGGCGGGCGCCCGGCCTCACGGCTGCGATGCCCTTGCACATCGCTTCATAGGTCACTCGGGCGAGCTGACGAGCCTGGTCCGTTACCTCGCCGATCAGGTAGGTCTTGCTCGAATCGGCGATGTAGCCGTTCTTTTCCAGGGTGATATCGAAATTCACCAGATCGCCATCGCACAGAATCTCGTTTGCGCTGGGTACGCCATGGCACACCACTTCGTTGCGCGACGTGTTCATGGCGTAGGCGAAACCATACTGCCCCTTGCTCGCCGGACGCGCCTTAAGTTCCTCCACGATGTACTTATCCACAAGGTCGTTGACTTGCAGAGTGGACATGCCGAGCAAATCCAGGCGATCCAGATAGCCGAACACGGACGCGAGCAATCTTCCGGACTCCGCCATCAGGGCGATCTGTTCGGGCGTCTTGCTCATGACGCGTCCGCCATACGCGGCGGTACCACCACACCGGCCGCGCGCATCTCGGCGGCCATCACCTCATTGAAGCTCAGCGTCGGGTTCATCTCGCAGAGCATGCCGATGCGAATCCAGAAGCCTGCCTGGGCATTGATGGAGCGGCCCGAGACGCTACTCGCACGGCGAATCTGGTCATGCAGCTCGTCATCGATATTGACGATACCCATACTGGTTTCCTTTATATGTTTCGTATATGAAGCATATATAAGCATGAATCTGTTCAGTTCACCAGCTGGGCAAGTAGGGCCACCTCATCCCTTACACTGTCCGCCCGCCTGCCAGGCTTTTCGGCAGGCGCACCCCTGACAGGCTGGAACAGGAGAGCGGATGAAGCGCGCGGATGTAAAACGCGGAACGGCCGAGGGCGTTCTGTTCGACACCCAGATCATGGTCAACCCGGCCAATACCACGCAGTGGATCGTGTTGTTCGAGAAGGAAGCGGGCCGCAGCTTCTTTCTGGTGGATGAAGACGAGCAGGTGCAGACCTTTGCCAGCCTGGATGCACTAATGCCGGAACTGCGGGCTCTGGGTATCAAGCGGGTCGAGGTGCAGCTGTGAGCAGTTGCTCACAGTAGGCGTGGATCATCCTGTGGATATCCTTGTGATACCTGGCTAAGGCTTTGATAGTCAGGGCCTTTCAGCGACTTGTACAGAAACTGTTCGCCTGCCTGTTCGCTATCCACAGAGCATCTGGATAACAGGCTTTCTATCCTGTTGATAAGACTCTGCAAGCCATAAATGGCGGGGCCTTCAGCGCTTTGTACGGTTTCTCGCCAGGCTCAATCGTTGCCGGGACGGTAAAGGTGACGATGCCCGGCGTCATATAGCGCCGACTCGGCAAAGGAGCCCGGATCGAGCACCCGCCCTACGAGGATCAATGCCGTGCGGCGGAACTCCTTGGTGGCGACCTTTGCCTCGATATCGGCCAGGGTGCCCAGTACCCAGTCCTGATCCGGCCAACTGGCCCTGTGGATAACGGCAATGGGGCAGTCGGCGCCATAGTGCGGCAGCAGTTCGCTGACGATAGCCGGCAGTTGGCGCACACCAAGGTGGATGGCCATGGTTGCGCGGTGCCTGGCCAGGTCATGCAGCTGTTCGTCCTCGGGCATTGGCGAGGTGGTGCCATAGCGGGTAAGGATCACCGTCTGGGCGATACCCGGCAGGGTCAGCTCGCTTTCCAGTAGCGCCGCGCAGGCGGCGGTGGCGGTGACGCCTGGGACGATCTCGAACGGAATGCCCAGAGCACGCAGTTCGCGAATCTGCTCGCCGATGGCGCCATACAGCGAAGGGTCACCCGAATGCACCCGGGCCACGTCCTGGCCGCGCCTATGGGCCTGATGCAGCAGGGTGACGATTTCCCCAAGATTCAGCTCGGCCGTGTTCACCACCTGTTCGGCGCTATGGCCCTGCAGCACCGCTTCGGGCACCAATGAGCCGGCATAGAGGATCACCGGGCACGCACGGATCAGGCGCTGGCCCTTGACGGTGATCAGCTCGGGGTCGCCGGGGCCGGCGCCGATAAAGTAGACGGTCATTCGGGTTCTCTGTCGAATATGGCTAGCGCGCAGGTGGCGCTGGCGCTGCGGGTTTTCTCGCCGAGCCGGCGCGGCGCTGTGCCCATGTTTGCCGCCAGCGCCAGGGCACAAGGCTCGGCTACGGCGGGGCTGCCGGTGGTGGCTTGGCTAAGGGCGCTGGCGCCTGTCGGCGTCTGATAGCCAGCCAGTTGCTCGGGCGAAAAGAACACCAGCTCCAGGCCCAGATGTTCGGCCAGGTCATGCAGGCCGGCTTCGTCGCGCTTGTGGGCGATGCTGGCCAGGCCGGCCAGATTGTTCACCGTCAGCTCATGCCGAGCCAGGCTGTGGATAAGCAGTTCGAGCAGCTCGTCCCGGCTGCAGCCGCGACGACAACCCAGCCCGGCGACGACCTGTGTCGGTGAGGCGGATGGGGGGGCGGAGGCAGTCGGCAACATGAGTGGCATTCGGGCTGAGCGGTGGCGTAGCTCAACATGGCACCTGCCAGCGGTCAACCGCGATTGACCGGCCGCCGCGGCCTGCGTAGCCTTCTTGCTTTCGAGGTTCTTCGCCGCCGAAGCGCGGCGAAGCTAAGAGGGAACAGGGTCGATGCCCTGGCTGCCCCCGCAACTGTGAACGGTTATGCCCTTCGTTAGACCACTGCCAACCGGCGGGAAGGTGAAGGGACGCGCGCCGCGCAAGCCGTGAGCCAGGAGACCTGCCTCGATTGACCAGCCACTTGCTCGGACGGGGTGATCCGATGCGGCCAGCATGCCTCTGCGTGCCTGTCTGCCCGTACCCGTCCGCCGAATTGACCGACGCCACGGGGCCACCATGAAAACCCTCGCCAAACTGCCTGTCACCATCGTCACCGGTTTTCTCGGTGCCGGCAAAACCACCTTGCTGCGCCACCTGCTGGCCCATGCCGAAGGACGCCGTATCGCGGTGATCGTCAACGAGTTCGGCGAGCTGGGTATCGATGGCGAGATCCTCAAGCAGTGTTCCATCGGCTGCAGTGAGGAAGAGGCCAACGGTCGGGTCTTCGAGCTGGCCAACGGCTGCCTGTGCTGCACCGTGCAGGAAGAGTTCTTCCCGGTGATGCGCGAACTGGTGGCGCGCCGGGGTGACCTCGACCACATCCTGATCGAGACCAGTGGTCTGGCCCTGCCCAAGCCGCTGGTGCAGGCCTTCAACTGGCCGGAAATCCGCAACGCCTGCACGGTCGACGCGGTGATCACCGTGGTCGACAGCCCGGCAGTGCTCGCCGGCACCTTCGCCGCCTTCCCCGATCAGGTGGACGAGCAGCGCAAGCTCGACCCCAACCTCGACCACGAGTCGCCGCTGCATGAACTCTTCGCCGATCAGCTGGCCAGCGCCGACCTGGTGATTCTCAACAAGGCCGACCTGCTCGATGCCGAGGCACTGGCCGCGGTGCGCGCCGAGGTGGCCGAGGAACTGCCGCCAGCGGTGAAGGTGATCGAGGCGCACGGCGGCGAGCTGCCGCTGGACGTGCTGCTGGGCCTGAACAGCGAAACCGAGCTGCATATCGACAGCCGCCGTACCCATCACGACGACGAAGATGAAGACCATGATCACGAGGAATTCGACTCGTTCCACGTGGAACTACCCGAAGCCGAGGAGGCGCGCCTGCTCGCTGCGCTGAAGGCGGCGGTGTCCCAGTACGGCATCCTGCGGGTAAAAGGCTTCGCGGCAATCCCTGGCAAACCTATGCGCCTGCTGGTGCAGGGCGTCGGCCAGCGCTTCGACCGCCATTTCGACCGCGCCTGGCAGGCCGACGAGCCGCGTGTGAGCCGCCTGGTGCTGATCGGCCAGCAGCTCGACCGCGCGGCTATTGAAGCCGAGCTGAAGGCGGCGCTGGCTTGATAATGATCGCCCGCAAGCGGGCTCCTACACACACCCTGTAGGAGCCCGCTTGCGGGCGATGTCCTTGGATTCGTAGATGCACTTACTGCGTACCCAACCCGGTGCTCAACTGCCGGCCGACAGCATCGCCGACCTCGGCCAGACCCCGGCCGAGCTGGTGATCCTGTGCACGGGTGATTCGCACCTGTCGTTGCTGGCCGAAGCGGCGCGGCAACTGCCGGACGACTACCCCAGCCTGCGCCTGGCCAGCCCGGCGCAGCTGAGCAACCACGCCTCGGTGGATTACTACGTCGAGCAGGTGCTGCAGCATGCCAAGGTCATCCTGATCTCGGTGCATGGCGGGGTGAGCTACTGGCACTATGGCGTCGAGCGCCTGGTTGAGCTGGGTGCGCGCGGCGCCACAGTGATCATGGTGCCGGGTGACGACAAGCCCGACCCGGAGCTGAGCGCGCTCGGCAACGTCGGGGAAGAAGACAGCCAGCGCCTGTGGCAATACCTGCGTCAGGGCGGGCTGGACAATGCCCGCCAGCTGTTTCGCTGCATCGGCAGCCGCTGGCTGGGGCGCGACGATGCCTGGCAGGAGCCGCAAGCGCTGCCGCGTGTCGGCCTCTATCACCCGCAGCACAGTCCGGCCACGCTGGCCGACTGGCATGCGCAGTGGCAGCCTGACGCGCCTGTGGTGGCGCTGCTGTTCTACCGCAACCATGTGCAGTCGGCGAACACTGCCTTCGTCGATACCTTCTGCCAGCACCTATTCGGCCAGGGCCTTAACCCGCTGCCGATTGCGGTGGCCAGCCTCAAGGAGCCGGCCTGTCTGGGCCAGGTGCAGGACTGGCTGGACGAAACGAACGCCGCGCTGATCATCAATACCACCGGCTTTGCCCTGTCCAACCCTGAGGCGCCACAGGCGCGGGTGTTCCGCCGCGATATCCCGGTGCTGCAGGCCATCTGCTCGCTGGATAACCAGGCGCAGTGGCAGGCCAGCGCCCAGGGCCTGGGCTCGCGTGACCTGGCCATGCATGTGGTACTGCCCGAGCTGGATGGCCGGCTGATCGGCACCGCCATCAGCTTCAAGGGTCTGGCCTGGCGCAGCGAGCGCAGCCAGAGCGATGTGGTGTGCTACCAGGCACACGAATCGGGTATGGCCTTCGTCGCTGAACTGGCGCGTAACTGGTGTCAGTTGGCGCTTAAAAGCAACGATCAGAAGCGAATCGCGCTGATTCTTGCCAACTACCCGACCCGCGATGGCCGTATCGGCAATGGCGTGGGTCTGGATACGCCGGCCGCCGCGCTGAATATCCTCCACGCGCTGCAGACCCAGGGCTATCCGGTGGATAACCTGCCCGATAGCGGCACCGCACTTGTCCACAGCCTGCTCGGCGGCGTCACCAACGATCTGGATGGCCTGGATACGCGCCCCTGTGCGCAGAGCCTGGCGCTGGACGACTACCTGACGTTTTTCCACAGCCTGCCTGAGCAGAATCAGCAGGCAGTACGCGAGCGTTGGGGCGAGCCGCAGGATGATCCCATGTTCCGCTGCGGGCGGATGATGGTGGCCGGGCTGCGCTTCGGTCTGTGCTTCGTCGGCATCCAGCCGGCGCGCGGCTACCAGCTCGACCCGGCGGCGGTGTACCACGACCCGGATCTGGTGCCGCCGCACGGCTATATCGCCTTCTACGCCTGGCTGCGCAAGGTCTTCGCCGCCGATGCGCTGATCCACGTCGGCAAGCATGGCAATCTGGAATGGCTGCCGGGCAAGAGCGTCGGCCTGTCCGAGGGCTGCTGGCCGCAGGCGCTGATCGGCCCGCTGCCGAATATCTATCCCTTTATCGTCAACGACCCGGGCGAGGGCGCGCAGGCCAAGCGCCGCACCCAGGCGGTGATCATCGACCATCTGATGCCGCCGCTGACTCGCGCCGAAAGCTATGGCCCGCTGCGTGATTTGGAGCGCCTGGCCGACGAGTACTACGACGCCAGCCAGCTCGACCAGCGCCGCGCCGTGGAGCTACGCGGTGAGATCCTGGCCAAGGTGCGCGAGGCCAGCCTCGACCGCGAGCTGGGCCTGCAACTCAACGACGATGCCGACAGCTGGCTGCCGCAGCTCGATGCCTACCTCTGCGACCTCAAGGAATCGCAGATCCGCGATGGCCTGCATGTGTTCGGCGAGTCGCCGACTGGCCAGCTGCGCCGCGACACCCTGCTGGCCTTGCTGCGCATCCCACGTGGCGATGGCCAGGGCGCCAATGCCAGCCTGCTGCGCGCACTGGCGCGCGGCCTGGAGCTGGGCCTAGATCCGCTGGACTGCGATATGGGCCAGGCCTGGGCGGGGCCCCGTCCACAAGTGCTGATGGCTGTGGATAACAGCCTGTGGCGCACCGTCGGCGATACCCGCGAGCGCCTGGAGCTGCTGGCGCTGAGGCTGATCGAACAGCGCCTGGCAGGGGAGTGCAGCGAAGCCTTTGGCGCCGAGGTGGCGCTGATTCTCGACGGCCTGGCCGAGCATATCGCGCCGTTGCTGGATGCCTGCGGCGACGCCGAAATGGGCGGTCTGCTGGCCGCGCTGGAGGGGCGTTTCGTGCCTGCCGGGCCGAGTGGCGCGCCGAGTCGCGGACGCTTGGACGTGCTGCCCACTGGGCGCAACTTCTTCACCGTCGACGTGCGCCACTTGCCCACGCCCACTGCCTGGCGCCTCGGCGTGCAGGCGGCGGATCGCCTGCTGGAGCGCCACCTGCAGGACGAGGGCGACCACCTGCGCCAGCTCGGCCTGTCGGTATGGGGCACGGCGACCATGCGTACCGGCGGCGACGATATCGCCCAGGCGCTGGCGCTGATGGGCGTGCGCCCGGTATGGCAGCCGGGTAGCCAGCGCGTCGAGCGTTTCGATGTGTTGCCGCTGGAGCAGTTGGGCCGCCCCCGGGTGGATGTCACCCTGCGCGTGTCGGGCTTCTTCCGCGATGCCTTCAGCAACCTGATCCGCCTGTTCGACGAGGCCGTGCAGGCGGTGATCGAGCTGGACGAGCCGGAAGACATGAACCCGCTGTCGGCGCGGGTCTGGCGCGAGTCGCTGGCGCTCAAGGATGGTGGCCTGGATGAAGCCGAGGCGCGGCGTCAGGCCGGCTGGCGGGTGTTCGGCGCCAAGCCGGGGGCCTATGGCGCCGGGGTGCAGAACGCCATCGAGGAGCGCCTGTGGCAGAGCCGCGCGGATCTGGCCGAGGTGTATCTGAACTGGGGCGGCTACGCCTACGGCAGCGGCGCCGAGGGCGCACCCGCGCGGCAGCGCTTCGTCGAGCGCCTGGAGCAGATGCAGGCGGTGCTGCACAACCAGGACAACCGCGAGCACGACATCCTCGATTCCAACGACTACTACCAGTTTCAGGGCGGCATGCTGGCGGCGGTGGAAACCCTGCGCGGGCTTAAGGTGGCCAGCTACTTTGGCGACAACAGCCAGCCGGATACGCCGCGCATCCGCAGCCTCAAGGAAGAACTCAACCGTGTGGTGCGTGCCCGTGCTGCCAATCCCAAGTGGATCGAGGGCATGAAGCGCCACGGCTACAAGGGCGCCTTCGAGCTGGCGGCGACCATCGACTACCTGTTCGCCTTCGACGCCACCAGCGAGCTGGTGGACGACCACCAGTACGCGCTGCTCACCGATGCCTACCTGCTCGACAAGGACACCCGCGATTTTATCCAACAGCACAACCCGGGGGCGCTCAACGATATCCTCGAACGCCTGCTGGAAGCCCAGCAGCGCGGCCTGTGGGAGAATCCCGGCGAGTACCGCGAAGCGCTGGAAAACCTGCTGCTCGATAGCGAGGAAAGCTGATGCGAGCGCTTTTCTCGCCTCTCCCGTTGATGGCAGAGGGAATATTTCGTAGCCCGGATGCAATCCGGGGCGGTCTGAGTCATCACTCCCGGATTTCATTCGGGCTACAGTCGCAACGCATTTATCCACAGGCCTGAGCCATGACCGAATACCACTTCCCCCTCGCCGCCGTGGTCGGTGCCGATTCGCTGAAGCTGGCGCTGTGCCTGGCGGCCATCGACTCGGCCATCGGCGGCGTGCTGATCGAAGGCCCGCGCGGCATGGCCAAGTCCACCCTGGCCCGAGGCCTGGCCGATCTGCTGGAGGGCGGGCGCTTCGTCACCCTGCCGCTGGGGGCGAGCGAGGAGCGCATCGTCGGCACCCTGGATCTGGACGCGGCGCTGGGCGAAGGTCGGGCGCAGTTCTCTCCCGGGCTGCTGGCGCGCGCCAACGGCGGCGTGCTCTATGTCGATGAGGTCAACCTGCTGCCGGATCATCTGGTCGATCTGCTGCTCGATGCCGCCGCCAGCGGGGTCAACCATGTCGAGCGTGACGGCATCTCCCATCGGCATGCCGCGCGCTTCGTGCTGATCGGCACCATGAACGCCGAGGAGGGTGAGCTGCGTCCGCAACTGCTCGATCGCTTCGGCCTCAACCTGGCCCTCGATGGCCAGCCGCAACCGGCCGAACGCGCCGAGATCGTCCGTCGCCGGCTGGCCTTCGATGCCGATCCTGCTGCTTTCCTGCAACGCTGGCAGGGCGAGCAGGATGCCCTCGCTGCCCGTTGCCAGAACGCCCGCCAGCGCCTGGTCGATATCCCGCTGGATGACGCCGCCTTGAGCGAGATCAGCCAGCGCTGCTTCGCTGCCGGCGTCGATGGTCTGCGCGCCGATCTGGTCTGGCTGCGCGCCGCTCGCGCCCATGCCGCCTGGCGCGGCGCGGCGGCTATCGAGCCTGTGGATATCGACGCAGTGGAGGACTTCGTCCTGCGCCATCGCCGTCGCCAGCAACAGCCGCCGGCTGCCACGCCGCCCGAGCAGAACCAGGCGCCGCAGCAGGCGCGGCAGCAGAGCCAGGGCGAAGGTCAGTGGGGTGAGCTGCCGGCGCAGCCACAGGCCATGGGCGAGCGGCGCGTACCGCCGCGCTGGGCAAAAAAGCCCTGAGCATCCGCCCGCCCACAGCCACAGGCGCGGATGCCCGTAACCGGCCCGGACGACTCGGCGGCGGCCTGCGTGGCGCCGCACGAGCTGGCGCGGGCGGGCGAATCGACTGGGCGGCGACCCTGCGCCAGGGCCGGCCGCAACGCCGCGAAGAACTGGTGCTGCGCCCGCGCAGCCAGCAGGCCGACGAGTTGTGGCTGGTGCTGGTGGATGCCTCCGCCTCGACCCGCCGACACGGCGCGCTAAGCCTGGCCAAGGGCGTGCTCGCCGAAGTCTTCGACAGCGCCTACCGCCAGCGCGTGCGGCTGGCCGTGTTGCAGGCCGGCGGCCGCGAAGCGCAATGGCTGTGGCAGGGGCGCAAGGCCAGCGCCGAGCTGCACCGCTGGTTGCAGGAGCTGGGCGCCGGTGGCGGCACGCCGCTGCTCGATGCGCTGCAGCAGGCCGGCGGCTGGCTGCTGCGCCGTCAGCGCCTGAAACCGCACGAACGCCAGCGCCTGCTGATTCTCACCGATGGCCGTCTGCGTGACCTGCCAGCGTTGGCGCCGCTGCCATGCCCGACCCTGCTGCTCGATACCGAGCGCGCGCCTATCCGCCTGGGCCGCGCCCGCCAGTTGGCGCAGGCCCTACAGGCCGACTACCACCATATCGACGACCTGTCGCCCGGCGTGCCAGGGCGCACCTGGAGAACCCCATGAAAACCCTGCTGCTGGTCGGCATCGGTGCCGGCGACCCGGACTACATCACCTACCAGGCGATCAAGGCGCTGCGCCGCAGTGACGTGATCTTCCTGATGGACAAGGGCGCGGCCAAGCACAAGCTCAACGCCCTGCGCCGCGAGATCTGCGCGCGCTTTCTCGACGGCCACGCGCCGCGCTTCGCCGAAGGCCTGCAACCGGAGCGCGAGCGTGACGCCGCCGACTACCGCGCCAGCGTCGACGAACTCAACCGCGACAAGCAGGCGGTGTTCGAGCAACTGATCGACGAGCAGATGGCCGATGGCGAGACGGCGGCCTTTATGGTCTGGGGCGACCCCTCGCTGTACGACAGCAGCATCCGCATCATCGAGGCCATCGCCGCGCGCCGTAGCGATTTCGTCTATGACGTGATCCCCGGCATCACCAGCCTGCAGGCGCTGACCGCGCGCCATCGCATCCCGCTCAACAGCATCGGCCGCGCCGTGGAAATCACCACCGGCCGCCTGCTCGCCGAAGGCTGGCCGCAGGGCGTGGACAGCGTGGCGGTGATGCTCGACGCCAAGGACAGCTACCGCCGCTTCGTCGGTCAGGGGCTGCATATCTACTGGGGCGCCTATGTCGGCACTGCCGATGAAATCCTGATCGCCGGCCCGCTGGACGAGGTGGCCGAACGCATCGCCATGACCCGTGCCGAGGCACGGGAGCGTAATGGCTGGATCATGGATAGTTATCTGTTACGCAGGGAGCATGAGGCAGAAGCGTGACTGGTAAACGTTAAACATGCTCCGGCCGTGAATCTTCGCAGTCCACCATTGATGATCGTCGCTCTCGGCTGACGGACTGGATTGCAGCCAGCCGCCCTCAGCCTGGACCAAAGAAGGCCGCTATCCGGGCCTGCGCGACTGCGCGGGCCTGTTCCAGCGCCGAACCACCTCTGGCGGTGCCTTCCACGCAGAAGAAGTGCATGTCCCTCAGGCCAACCGTCGCCAGCGCGGCCTGCAGATAAGGACGCAGGAAGTCCGGTTGGCGCGCCTGCTCGCCACTGATCAGGCCACCCGAGGCGATGGCCACGTAAACCGGTCGATCCCGCAGGAGGCCGACCTTGCCCTGTGCTGTGCCGTTGAAGGTCACGCCGATGCGCATGATATGGTCGACCCAGGCCTTGAGCGCCGAAGGCAGCGTGTAGTTGTGCATCGGCGTGGCGATCAGCAGAACATCGGTGTCGTCGAGCTGGCGGATCAGCGCCGCAGAACGTTGCTGAGTGTCGCCTGGCTCGGCGTGCATGGCGGCAGCCGGCGAGGCCAGTGCCAGGGCGTAGCGGGCGTCCACATGCGGCAGGTCATTGACGTCGAGGTCCTGCACGGCGAGCGGCTGGCTGGCGGCCAGGGCCTCGATTACCCGCTGCGACAGGCGCAGGCTCTCCGAATCGGCGCCGCGCGGGCTGCCGATCAGGCGCAGCACACGGAGGGGAGCGGTCATGGCGATGCCTCCTCGGTGGCTTCAGGCCAGGCCGGCCTTGTCCAGACCGAACTGCGCATCGGCGGAACCCGGCACGGTGCGAAACGCCACGTTGAGGCGGTTCCAGCCGTTGATGGCGACCACCAGGAAGGTCAGATCGGACAGTTCCTGTTCGGAGAACTGCTCGCGCACGCTGGCGTAGATGGCATCGGAGACACCGTGCGGCGCCAGCTGGGTCAGCGCTTCCGTCCATTCCAATGCGGCGCGCTCCTGCTCCGAGAACAGGGGCGATTCGCGCCACACGGCGACATGGTGCAGACGCAGCTCGCGATCACCGTGGATCTTGGCTTCCTTCACATGCATGTCGACGCAGAAGGCGCAGCCGTTGAGTTGCGACGCCCGCAGCATCACCAGATGGGCCAGCGGCGCGAGAAAAGGGCTGCGGGTCAGCAGCATGGAAAATTCGGCGTACTTGCCGGAGGCCTTGGGAGAGAGGGCGAAATAGTCGAGGCGCTGGCTCATGGTTTTCATCCATATGCGAGTTGAGAAGAAACCGATGCCCCTCTGCAACTGGCAGTACCACTGCGGCCCGGTGAGGAAGAATGTACGCACCAGTGGCCTAGCCACATAGATCCATTTCCGCGGATTTTTATTGATCCACTTTGCACAACTGCCCCATTTGCTGTCTGGCCAGCGCCTGCCGAGTGGCGGGAGATAGGCTGCGTCCTACGCGCCGCAGCCTTGCGTTATGTGTGGCGATGCAGCAGGCCGATCACCTGGTGCAAGGTGGCCAGGCTGACCTGCCGGCCTGTGTTGATAGCATTCATGCGACGCTCCTGATCCCTGGTTTAGACGGCTTCAGGCAGGTTGCGGAGCGATAGCCGCGGCGGGCGCTTCGCAGGCGACAACGGCGTTGCCGTGAGCGACCTCAGCCCTGGGGAAACTGCGCCGGATCGGAGAAGCAGGCGCGCAGGTGATCGAACACCAGGCGCACCCTTGGCGGCACCGGGCCCTGCTGTGGGCGGTAGATGAACAGCTGCCAGGGATCGGGCGCCTGCTCCGTCAGCACCGCCTGCAGGTGGCCGCTTTGCAGATAGGGCTGCGCCAGGTAGGCGGGCAACTGGCCGTAGGCCAGGCCGGCGAGTACGGCCTCCAGCTCGGCTTCGGGGTCGTCGCACACCAGCGCTGGTGTGGGCGGATGCAGGCTGGGACCATGGGCGAATGTCCACGGCCAGGGGCGGCCATTCTTGCGGTCGATCAGCACCGACAGCGGCCGCTGCTGCAACTCGTCGAGGTCACGCGGTGCGCCGCTGGCAGCGATCAGTTCCGGCGTGGCCACCACCTGCAACGGCACCGGTGCCATGGCACGGGCGACATAGCGGCTGTCACGCAGGAAGCCGACACGGATGCCGATGTCGATCTGCGCCTCCACCGCGTCGGTGATCTCGTCCTCCAGGCGCAGGTTCAGCACCAGTTGCGGGTGCTGCTTGAGCAAGGGCTGCAGGAACGCAACCAGAAAGCGCTTGCCGATGGCCTGCGGCGCGGTGATGCCGATGCGCCCGGCGATGGCCGATTCGGCCTCGGCGCGGTGGCCGCGAAACAGCGCGTCGAAATCCTCCAGCATCTGCCGGGCGCGCACCGCGTAAGCCTCGCCGAAGGCGGTGATATGCACCTGGCGGGTGTTGCGGTGGAAGAGAATCTCGCCGAGCTCCTCCTCCAGCGCCTTGATCGCGCGGGTCACCGCCTGCGGGGAAACCCCCAGGCGAGTGGCTGCTTCGCGGAAATTGCTGCAGTCGGCCGCGCTGCAGAAGATGCGGATCATCTCCATGCGGTTGAGCATGTCGGGGCGCCTTTGTATTCCAGAATATGGAATAGCCTAATCCAAACTCTTCCATTCATTGAAACGGAAATCGCCCCTAACCTGAGCCCATGTCCGGCGTATGGCACGGACACTCCAACGAATCGAGAGAGGGCTTACCCATGAGCAACAACATTTCCGGCAAGGTCGTGGTCATCACCGGCGCCAGCAGCGGCCTGGGTGAGGCCACCGCGCGTCATCTCAGCCAACTGGGCGCCAAGGTGGTGCTGGCTGCGCGGCGCAAGGAGCGTCTCGAGCAGCTTGTCGGTGAGCTGATCGCCGCTGGCGGCGAGGCCGTGGCCTACCAGACTGACGTGACCCGCGCCGATGAGGTCAAGGCGCTGATCCAGGGCGCACTGGACACCTTCGGCCGCGTCGATGTGCTGGTCAACAACGCCGGGCTGATGGCCATCGCACCGCTGAGCGACGTGCGCGTCGAGGAGTGGGAGCGCATGATCGACATCAACATCAAGGGCGTGCTGTACGGCATCGCCGCGGCGCTGCCGGTGTTCCAGCAGCAGAACGCCGGGCACTTCATCAACATCGCCTCGGTGGCCGGGATCAAGGTGTTCAGCCCGGGCGGTACCGTCTACAGCGGCACCAAGTTCGCCGTGCGCGCCATCTCCGAAGGCCTGCGCCATGAGGTGGGCGGCAGCATCCGTACCACCACCATCGAGCCGGGTGCGGTGGACTCCGAGCTGAAGTTCGGCAGCTCCCACCAGCAGAGCCGCGACTTCGTCGTCGATTTCTACAAGCAGGCGATTCCGGCTGAGTCGGTGGCGCGCGCCATCGCCTACGCCATCGAGCAGCCGGCCGACGTCGACATCAACGAGATCGTCCTGCGCCCGACCGTACAGGAGTTCTGATCCACAGCCGCTACGGCAGGCGCTTGCGATGCAGGCCTTCACGGGCCAGCATGCGAGCGCCTTTTTTTGTTTCGAGGAGTCTGCATGAGCGCGCACATCCGTCCCGTCGACCTGGCCAAGGCCTACCGTCTGCTCAACCACGGCCCCACCGTGCTGGTGTCGGCTCGTCATCAGGCTGTGGATAACGTCATGGCGGCAGCCTGGTGCTGCGCCCTGGATTTCGAGCCGCCGAAGCTCACCGTGGTATTAGACAAGGCCACCCGCACCCGCGCGCTGATCGAGGGCAGCGGCTTGTTCGCCATCCAGGTGCCGACGGTGGCGCAGCTGCAACTGACCCAGGCGGTGGGCAATGCCAGCCTGGCGGATGACCCGGCGAAGCTGGTCCATGCCGGGGTCGAGCTGTTCACGATGGAAGATCACGACCTGCCGCTGGTGGCGGGCTGTTCGGCCTGGCTGGTCTGCCGGCTGATCGACGAGCCGCACAACCAGCAGGCCTACGACCTGTTTATCGGCGAGGTGATCGCAGCCTGGGCCGATGAGCGCGTGTTCCGCGATGGCCGCTGGCATTTCGAAACGGCCGACCCGAGCCTGCGCAGCCTGCATCACGTGGCCGGTGGGCATTACTACGCGATTGGCGAGGCGATCAAGGCCTGATCACGGACTTGCTCAGCGTGCCAGCGGCAACGCCACGCCGATCAGTACGAAGAGCACGCCGCAGCTGCGGTTGAAGGCACGGCCGCCGCGCTGCAGCCAGGGCCGCACGCGGAAGGCCAGCAGCGCCAGCAGCAGCTCGACGAGGAATTCGACCACGGCGAAGGTGGCGGCCATCACCACGAACTGCACGGCCAGGCCGCGCTGCGGGTCGACGAACTGCGGCAGGAAGGCGCCATAGAACAGGATCACCTTGGGATTCGACAGCGCCGACAGCAGGCCCTGGCGAAACAGGATGAAAACCTTCGGGCGTGCGCTGTCCAGTGCCAGACCGGGCAGCAGCGCCGGAGTGCGCCACAGCTGCACGCCGAGCCAGATCAGGTAGGCGCCGCCGATCCACTTCAGCGCCAGCAACGTGTTGGGCGCGGTCTTGAGCAGGGCACTGAGGCCGAACATGGCCAGGGCGATTAGCGTGCTGAAGCCGACCACGCCGCCGAGGATGGTGGCCAGCGCCATGCGTGCGCCGTACAGCCCGCCGTGGGTCAGCGCCAGCAGGCTGTTGGGGCCGGGCGTCAGCGCCAGGCCGAGGGTGGCGACGAAATAGACGAGCCAGAGTTCGAGGGCCATGCAGGTCTCCTGTGAGGGCGCGGCCAGTCTAGTCAGCGACAGTGTCGTGATTGAGGTAGATTCTGGTCATTTAAAGGTTGATTCTGGACTGACATGGCCGAATGCCCCGATCTGCGTTTTCTCCTGCTGCCCCTGCCGGAGTTCGCCTTGCTGCCGTTCGGTGGCTTTCTCGACAAGCTGCGCTTCAGCGCCGACGACGAGGACTACAGCCGCCAGCGCTACTGCGCCTGGACCATCCTCGGCCTGCAGCCGGGGCATGTGCTGTCCAGCAGTGGCGCGGCGCTGCGCATCGAGGCCACGCCAGAGGAACTCGATCTGGCCGACTACGACTACCTGGTGCTGTTCGGTGGGCGCAACGCGCAGGCCACCGCGGCGCTGGCGCCGGCTTACCAGCCGCTGCTGCGCCGCGCCGCGCGCGCCGGGGTCAAGCTGGTGGCGATCGACAATGCCAGCTTCCTGCTGGCCGCCTGCGGCCTGCTCGACGGGCACAGGGTTGCGGTGCACTGGCGGCATGAGGCGGAGTTCCGCGCCAGCTTTGCGCATGTGCGCCTCGCCCGCGAACGCCTGTATTGCCTCGATGGCGAGCGAATCTCCTGCGCCGGCGGCGCGGCGGCCATCGACCTGGCGGTGGAACTGCTGGCCCAGGGCAGTGGTCGGGCCCGCGCGCTCAAGGGCCTGGCCGATATGCTGGTGGACGAGACGCGCAGCGGCCAGCACGCGCTGCGTTCACTGCAGGTGGCGCCGAGCGGCGAACGTCATGTCGATCGCGCCATCGCCCTGATGCGTCATGGCCTGGCCAGCGCCGACGGCATCGAGCAACTGGCGGCCAGCGTCGGCATCAGCCGGCGTCAGCTCGACCGCCTGTTCCATGCCAGCCAGGGCATGAGTGCGCGCGAATACTGGAACGAGCTGCGCCTGCAGCATGTGCGCTGGCGCCTGCTCAATTCCAGCCACAGCCTGGCGCAGCTTGCCGACGAGATCGGCGTCAGTGATGCCAGCCATCTGGGCAAGCTGTTTCGTCAGCGCTTCGGCGTGGCGCCGGGGGCCTTTCGGCGGCAGCGTGGTATGCAGGGGGTCGACGCCGGATAGATCTGGTGCGCACAGCGCACCCTACGGGTCGGCGCAGGGTGTCGCAGGGCCGCCTAGGCCGTGCGCACCCATCAATCCTGTGGATAACTGCGCGGCGTATACACCCACTCGCCACCATCGGCGCGGGGGAAGCGGCGGGTCTGGCTGGAGCCGATGATCACCAGGGTGCGCATATCGACCAGCTCCGGGGTCAGCTCGCCGAGGGTGAGGGTGCGCAGGGCTTCGGCCGGGCGGCCGATATCGCGCCCCAGCACCACCAGGGTCTGCGGTTCGCGATGCTGGCGCAGCAGCTCCAGGGCGCGGCCGAGTTGCCAGGGGCGGGCCTTGGAGATCGGGTTGTAGAAGGCCATGGCCAGATCGGCGATGGCGGCATGCT
Organism: Pseudomonas hydrolytica; assembly: GCF_021495345.1. Taxonomy (NCBI): domain Bacteria; kingdom Pseudomonadati; phylum Pseudomonadota; class Gammaproteobacteria; order Pseudomonadales; family Pseudomonadaceae; genus Ectopseudomonas; species Ectopseudomonas hydrolytica. The sequence goes on along the minus strand of NZ_CP099397.1, from coordinate 5,252,825 downwards.
GCAGGCGTTTTTCGATAACCGCCCAGGGCTTGAGGTTGTCGGACAGGGAGATCAGGCAGAAGTCGTGGCCCAGCGGCGCGCCGGCCTTGGCGGCGGTGGCCAGGGCGGCGGAGACGCCCGGCAGCACCTCCAGTTCGACGCCGTGCCAGGCCTCGCTCTGCGGGCTTTCCAGCGCTTCCATCACGGCAGCAGCCATGGCGAATACGCCGGGGTCGCCGGAGGAGATCATCACCACGCGGCGGCCCGTGGCGGCCAGTTCGAAGGCATGGGCGGCGCGCTGCAGTTCCTCGCGGTTGTCGCTGGGGTGCACGCATTGATCGGCGCGCAGCGGGCCGGCCATCTTCACGTAGGTGTCGTAGCCGAGCAGATCTTCGGCCTCGTCCAGGGCACGGCGCACGGCCGGGGTCATATGCTCGGCTGCGCCGGGGCCGAGGCCGACCACGCTAAGACGGCCGCGGCGCTGACCGAAGCGCTCGATATCCAGTGGTTGTTCGCCCAGCAGCAGGCGCAGGCCGTCGCCCCGGTGGCATTCGGCAGGCAGCTGGGAGGCGCTGTGGATAAAACGCAGCGGTAGCCTGAGCTCCCTTGCGGCCGCGTGCAGCTCGGCATTGGCCATCCAGCCTTTGTCCGCAAGCAGGCAGGCCAGTGCCTGCGGCGCCAGCTTGGCGGCGCTCAGCGCCTGCTGCAGGCGGGTGGCCAGGTCGGCGCCGGGGCGTTCGATCAGCGCGGCAGCGACGCGCGGGTGGATCAGCAGTTCGTCGGCCCTCGGTGGGCGTTGCTCGGCGGTGATATGGATCACCCGCGACGCGGTCTGATCCACCGGCAGCTGCGCCGCCTCCAGCCAGGGCGCCTGGCCCTCGATGCGCACGCTCTCGCCGCCGAGCAGATCGCTGACGAAGCGCTTGCCCTGCTGCAGGTCAGCCAGCGCATAGCCGGCCGGCGGCTCCAGCAGGCAGGTGCCGAAGCGTAGTTCGCCGCTGGTGGTGATGGCCGGCGCCACGCCCAGGTGCGGGGCGATCTCGCGGGCCAGACGATTGACCCCGGCCAGGCCGCCGAGCAGCGGCACCACGGCGCTGCCGTCCTCGGCCAGGGCCAGCACCGGCGGCTCGGTGCCCTTTTCCGCCAGTAGCGCGGCCAGGCTGCGGATGACGATGCCGGCGGCGCATAGCGCCAGCAGCGGCTGGCCGGCGCGATACAGGGCGCGCAGGTGGTCACCGAAGTCGTCGTAATGGCGCTCTGCGACATCGACACGGCCGCGCAGGCCATGGATCACGGCCTGTGGATAAAGCGCCTTGAGGCGTTGTGCAGTGGCCAGCGCGCTGGCGCCGAGGATGACGATGTTCATGCGGTAAATCCTGTAGCCCGGATGCAAGCCGGGGAATGGGTTTCCCGGATTGCATCCGGGCTACGCGCTTCGAGGTATTTTTCGTAGGCGCCCGCTTGCGGGCGATGCGCCTGCAATGGATCGCCGGCAAGCCGGCTCCTACAGCGTTGGCGGTGTTATCCCCGCCACTTCTGCCCGGGCACCAGAATCATCGAGAAGTACGGCGAATCCATCGGCTCCACCTCGTCCAGCGGCACGATCTTCTGACTGGCCATGGTGGCGCGCTCGACGTAATGGGCGCGGCCATCTAGGCCCAGCTTGCGCAGCACGCGGCGTACCTTGTCGAAGTTGCGCCCGAGCTTCATCACCACGGCGGCCTCGGCGTCGCGCAGGCGCTGTTCCAGCTCGTCTTCCGCCAGCACGCCGGAGAGCACGCTCAAGCTCTGGTTGCGGTACACCAGCGGTGTACCGAGCACCGAGGCGCAGCCGAGCATGGAGCACACGCCGGGTACCACCTCCACCTCGTAGCGGTCGGCCAGGCGATCGTGCAGGTACATGTAGGAGCCGTAGAAGAACGGGTCGCCCTCGCAGATCACCGCCACGTCCTGGCCCGCGTCCAGCAGCCGGGCGATCTGCTCGGCGCAGGTGTCGTAGAAGTCGGCGATCACATCCTCGTAGGACAGCGGCGGGGCGAGCTTCTCGGTGGTCACCGGGTAGACCAGCGGCAGGCGCTGTTGGGCGGCGTCCAGGTGCTTTTCGATGATGCCGAAGGCATTCCCGCCGTGGCCGGCATTGTGCTTGGCCTTGGCCACGAAGTAGGCCACCACCGGCGCCGACTGGAGCAGACGCAGGGCCTTGAGGGTAAGCAGCTCGGGGTCGCCGGGGCCGACGCCGAGGCCGAGCAGACGACCAGCCATCATTCCACCTCCGAGGCCAGGGCGTTGACCGCGGCCACCGCCATGGCGCTGCCGCCACGGCGGCCACGGATGATCACGTAGGGCACGCCGCGGCTGTCTGCGGCCAGGGCATCCTTGGATTCCGCCGCGCCGATAAAGCCCACCGGCATGCCGATGATCAGCGCCGGCTTGGGCGCGCCGGCGTCGAGCATTTCCAGCAGGTAGAACAGCGCGGTGGGGGCATTGCCGATCACCACCACGCTGCCCTCCAGGTGCTCGCGCCAGTGCTCCAGGGCCACCGCCGAGCGGGTGTTGCCGACTTCGCGGGCCAGCTCCGGCACACCGGCGTCATGCAGGGTGCAGATCACGTGGTTGTTCGCCGGCAGGCGCGGGCGGGTGATGCCCTCGGCGACCATGCGCGCATCGCAGAGAATCGGCGCGCCAGCTAGCAGCGCCGCACGACCGGCCGCGCCGGCACCGGCGGAGAAGCGCAGATCCTCCACCACGTCGACCATGCCGCAGGCGTGGATCACCCGTACGGCGAGTTTCTCCAGGTCGGCGGGGATGCCGTCGAGGTTGGCCTCGGCGCGGATGGTGGCGAAGGAGCGGCGGTAGATTTCCTGGCCGTCGCGGATGTAATCAAGCATCGGGTTTTCCTGCGGGGTGTTGGCGGGCGAACCAGGCGCCGGCCTCGTCGATGGTCATGGCCGGCGCCAGCAGACGGCCGAAACCGGGTGCCTCGGGCGTGCGTTGGTAGAGCTGGTAGTGATCGGGCGTGCTGGCCAGCAGGGTATAGGGCTGCACGCGGGCGCTGGCGCAACTGCGCGGGCAGGCGCTGAGGTGCACCTGAGGGCGGGCGCGGCTTGCGCGCAGCAGCTCGGCCAGGTGCAGGGCGTGGTGCTTGCTGTCGGCCAAGCCGCGGGCGCAGGCGGCCGAACCGGTGCAGGCGACCAGGCCGAGCAGCGGCTCGTCGGCCTGGGTCAGCAGGCCCAGCTGGTCCAGCTCAGCCAGCAGTTCGCGGGCGCGGGCTTCGGGGACGTTGCCCAGCAGCAGACCCTGCCAGGGCGTCAGGCGCAGCTCGCCATCGCCATGGCGCTCGCTCAGCTCGGCCAGCGTGGTCAGTTGTTCGGCGTGCAACCGGCCCAGCTGGGCGCCAGCGGCGACCATGCACAGGCCGCTCTGCGCCTGTGGATAAATCCCCGCCGGCGCGCGCTCGATGGTGGCGGCGGGCTGCCAGGTGGCCGGGGCCGGCTGCAGGGCAGAATCCAGGCGCGCCTGCAGGCGTTGCAGCAGTTCGTTGGCCGGGATCTGCGTCAGCAACTGGCGCATGCGCGACTGCTCGGGCGTGGCCAGTTCGAGGAACAGCAGCAGCAGCTGGCGAACCAGCTCGAGCGCCTGGCTCGCTTCGACGCGTGCGACGGGCGCATCGCCAGGGCAGCCGGCCAGGCCCAGCAGCAAGTGGTGTTCGTCGTCGGCCGCCAGCCACAGGTCGTGGGGGTGTTCGCGCATGGCCAAGGCTTCGCCGCCATCGAGTTGCAGGGCGAACTTGGGCGACAGGGCATGCAGCGCCGGGGTGTCCTGCAGCAGGTCGAGCAACTGGCCGGCCAGTGGGCGCACGTCCATCCGCATGTGCGGGTCGAGGCCGGCGGCGGGGCTGAGCAGCAGGTTGCGCACATCGTCGGCGGCGGCCACGCGCGGGCCTAGGCCGGCGCTCAGCAGCGCGTCGATCAGCGCGTTTTCCTGGCCGGGCAGCACGCCGCGGATCTGCAGGTTGCTGCGGTTGGTCAGCTCCAGCACGCCGCTTGCGCCATGCCGCGCCGCCTCGGCAATCGCGCGCGCCTGGGCGCTGCGCAGCACGCCGCCGGGCAGCTTGATACGGCAGATGCCACCGTCCAGCGCGGGGACGATGCGCAGCAGGCCGGGACAGGCGGAAGGGCGAATGGAGGTGTGCAAGCGGTCACCTGTGGCTAACGACGCGGCGACCGAACCAGCGAAATCCGCCCACAGGGGGATTCCATGGCATCGGTACACCCCGCCCGATGTTGGCACTCGCGACCAGCGTTCGTCGGCAGGTCTCCTGGCTGACAGGTCATGATCCGCTGCGCCTTCCCGGTTAACAGGCCGTTGAAAAACTACCTACGTTGGCAATACGGCGTTAAAAACGGCCTCAAAATGCTCATTTACAACACGTAAACTGCGCTTTTTCGGCCGTTTTTGCCTTGTCTTGCCTACCTCGCCTACGTTTTTCAACGGCCTTTCACCCAGTGGCCGATTGCATTGGACTCGCTGTTTACAGTTGCGGGGGCAGCCACGGTTTTACCGTGTTCCCTCTTAGGCCCGTTTTATAAGGGGCACCGACGAAGGCTGTATTATGCCCGCTTTGCCCGGCGTCGCGACACGCGCCCTGTCGGCTACTTGCGAGGAAGGTAGATGAAACCCTGGTTGACCCTGGTCGGCATCGGTGAAGACGGCTACCCCGGCCTGGGCAAGGCCGCGCGCCGCGCGCTGCTGGCGGCTACACGCATCGTCGGTGCGCCGCGTCAGCTGGCCTTGCTGCCGCCCTGCATCGGTGGCGAGCGGGAAACCTGGCCCAGCCCCTTCAACCTTGAACCGCTGCTGGCGCGGCGTGGCGAGGCGGTGTGCGTGCTGGCCAGCGGCGACCCGATGTTCTACGGCGTCGGCGCCAGCCTGGCGCGCCAGCTGCCGGCCGATGAGCTGCAGGTACTGCCGTCGCCGTCCTCGGTGTCGCTGGCGGCTGCGCGTCTGGGCTGGCCGCTGCAGGAGATTGATGTGGTCTCCTTGGTCGGCCGGCCGCTCGCCACGCTCAACGCCCGGCTGTTTCCCGGCATGCGCCTGCTGGTGTTGAGCGCCGATGGTGACACGCCCGCGCAGGTCGCCGAAGCCCTGTGCGCACGCGGTTTTGGCGCCAGTCGCCTGACCCTGCTGGAACACCTTGGCGGGCCGGATGAGCGCCGCATCGAGGGCCTGGCCGCGAGCTGGGACTTGCCGCGCGGCGCCGACCTCAACCTGCTGGCCGTGGAATGCCTGGCCGACGCCGGAGCACACCTGCTGCCACCGACCTGTGGTCTGCCTGACGAGGCCTACCGCCACGACGGCCAGCTGACCAAGCGCGACGTGCGCGCGGTGACCCTGGCGCGCCTGGCGCCGCTGCCCGGTGAGCTGCTGTGGGACGTGGGCGCCGGTTGTGGCTCCATCGGCATCGAATGGATGCGCGCGCACCCGGCCTGCCGCGCCATCGCCGTCGAGGCCAACGAAGGGCGTCAGGCCCATATCCGCCACAATCGCGATGCCCTCGGCGTCCCCGGGCTGCAACTGGTCGCCGGGCATGCGCCCGAGGCCCTGATCGGGCTGCCAGCGCCGGATGCCATTTTCATCGGCGGCGGCGTCACCGTGCCCGGTGTGCTGGATGATTGCTGGGCCGCACTCAAGCCCGGCGGGCGCCTGCTGGCCAATGCCGTGACCATTCAGAGCGAGGCGGCGCTGGTGGCCTTTCGCGAACGGCAGGGTGGCGAGCTGCTGCGGCTCACCGTGGCCCAGGCGCAGCCGCTGGGCGGGTTCGACACCTGGCGCGCGGCGCTGCCGATCACCCTGCTGGCGGTGCGCAAGCCGTGAGCGCGCGACTTCTGCTGCTCGGCGGCACTACCGAGGCCCTGCGCCTGGCCCGCCGCCTCGGGCCGGATACCGTCTACAGCCTGGCCGGCCTCGGCCGCGTGCCGGACGACCTGGCCTGCCGCGTGCGCGTCGGCGGCTTTGGCGGTGCCGAAGGCCTGGCGGCCTTTATCGCCGAAGAAGACATCGAGCTGCTGCTGGATCTGACCCACCCCTATGCCGCGCAGATCAGCCATAACGCCGCCCGCGCCGCCGAGACTGCTGGTGTGCCCTGCTGGGCCCTGCGCCGCCCCGGCTGGCAGCCGGGCGCAGGCGACGACTGGCGCGAGGTGGATGGCTGGGATGAACTGACCCGCGCGCTGACGCCGTTCCAGCGGCCGTTCTTCACCTCCGGTCGCGAGCCGCTGGCGCATCTGCACGAGATACCCGAGCACCAGCACTGGACGGTGCGCTGCCTGCAGGCCGAACCGGCGCCGCCGCGTGCCGAGATCATCGGCGCGCGCGGGCCGTTCTCTTTGGACGAGGAACGTGCGCTGTTCGCCCGTATCCGCTGCGATGTGCTGGTAAGCAAGAACAGCGGCAGCGCCTCCACCGAGCCCAAGCTGCAGGTCGCCCGCGAACGGGGCCTGCCGGTGCTGCTATTGCGCCGCCCGCAGTTGCCGGCTGTAACGCGCCAGTTCGAGGAGCTGGACGCTCTCTACGAGGCGCTGTCCTTGTAGGGCGGGTGAAACCCGCCAATGCCGGCCTGGCGGGTTGCACCCGCCCTACGCTTGCTGCGCCTGCGCTGATTCCGTAGGGTGCGCCGCGCGCACCGGGGCTTCTAGCACCTGCCGGATTGCCTCCGGACCACGACGCGCTGCTAGACTGCCGGCCCGTTCTGGAGACCGTCATGAGCCAAGCCCCCTACGCCCGCGTTCTGTTCATCGGCCCCGGCCTTGGTCGTGGTGCCTCGGCCGAGCGTCTGCAGCGGCGCGTCGAAGCACTGCTGGGCGAGGCGCATCTGCATGACAGCGAGCAGGACGGCTGCTGGCAGGCCATCGCTGCGGCGCCGCGACCGCTGCTGGTGGTGGATCTGGAGCCGCGCGCCGATGCTGCGCACCGTGACTGGCTGCGCGAACGCATCGCCGAGCGCGGCGATGGGGCGGGCGTGTTCGTGGTCTGCGCGGCGCTGGAGGATGCCTGGCTCGATGGCCTCGCTGCGCTGCTGGCGCGTCGTGAGGCGCACCTGCCCTGCAGCGACGTGCCGCCGGTGCCGGCGCAGCACGCCTGGTCGCAGATCCCACCACATGCGCAGCGCCTGCTGCTGTGCAACGGCCCGCGCTGCACGCGCAAGGGCGCGCTGGGCCTGTGGAAAACCCTGCGTCAGCGGCTCAAGGCCGCCGGCAAGCTGGAGTGCGACGGCGGTGTGCATATCACCCGCAGCCAGTGCCAGTTCCCCTGCGACCTGGGCCCGACCGCGAGTCTTTATCCACAGGGCGAGTGGTACGGCATCAGGGACGAGGCGGCGGTGATCCGCCTGGTCGATGAGCGTCTGGTGGCGGGCAGGGCGCTGCCGGAGCTGCGCATCGATGAGCCGGGCGGCGCCGGCGAGACAGGCACGAACCCGCGTCCTTGAAGCCTCGCGCCTTGACTTGAGCGGGTGTGGGTGGTCATATCCGCCCCGCTTCAGGTGTCTCACGCCGCCGCGCGTGAGGTGAAACGGGAAGTCGGTTGAAGTCCGACGCTGCCCCCGCAACGGTAAGCGAGCGACCGCATCGATACGCCACTGTGCGCCACGCGCATGGGAAGGCGATGCGTTCATGACCCTCGCAAGCCCGGAGACCGGCCTGGAGTCATTTGTCTGGCAACCCGCGGTGGGCGGGCGTTGACTCCAGTAGGGCGCCGCCGTGCCCCTGTCTGCTGTTGCGCATTTCCATCGGATTGCCGTGCCTTCCCTCTACCGATGGAACCCCTATGGCGCGCCATTTCCGCTACAAGAACCTTTTTGCCTTGCGTCCGAACGAAGGGCACGAGCCTGTCAGCTGCTGCCTGCGTAAAGCGATAATGTTATGTTATAACAATAACATTATCGCCTCAGACCGTGCCGGCGAGGAGTCGAAGCTGAACGCTTGCAACTCGCCCGCACGTGGCCTGGAGCGACTCCACGAACCCCCTCGAAGCCCCGGAATCAATTACGTGCAGCACCTTCTACGTCACTGCCCCCTGCCATTCGCGCTGCTGCTTGGCGGTGTGGCCATGGCCAGCGAATCTCCTGTCGATCTGCCCGCTGTCACGGTCCAGGCGCAAGCCGTGGAGGAGGGCGAGAGCGATCTGCATACGCCCACCACGTCCGGCTCGCGCCTGGAGCTGTCGGCGCTGCAAACCCCGGCCAGCACCAGCAGCCTGAGCGGCGCCGAGGTACGCGGGCGCAACAACCTCACGGTGCAGGACGCGGTGACCCGCACACCGGGCATTAGCAGCATCGGCTCACCCGGCAATGGCGGCACGGCGCTGTCGGCGCGTGGTTTTACCGGCCATGCGGCGACCATGCAGCTGTACGACGGCACCCGTCAGTACGTCGGTGCCGGCACCGTGACCTTCCCGGTGGACACCTGGTCGGTGGCGCGTATCGACGTGCTGCGCGGCCCGGCCTCGGTGCTCTACGGCGAGGGGGCCACCGGCGCGGTGATCAACGTGGTGCCGAAGAAGCCCTTCGCCGGCGAGATCCGCAACCAGCTGCGCCTCGGCTACGGCAGCGACGACCGCCGTCAGGCCGCGCTGGACAGCGGTGGTTCGCTGAGTGACGAATTGAGCTATCGCTTCAATGTCAACCAGCAGGCCAGCAATGGCTGGGTCGACCGGGGCGATTCGGACAGCGTCGCGCTCAGCGCCGCCCTGCGCTGGGACGCCCATGACGACCTGAGCTTCACCCTGTCCCACGACCATGGCGACCAGAGCCCGATGCGTTACCTCGGCACGCCGCTGGTGGCCGGCAAGTACCGCGAGAGCATCCGCGAGCGCAATTACAACGTCGCCGACGCGGATATCCGCTACAACGACCAGATCACCCGCCTGGTGACGGACTGGCGCATCAACGACACGCTCAGCGCCAGCAACCAGCTCTACTACATCAAGACCCAGCGCTACTGGCGCAATGCCGAGGCCTATCGCTGGCAGCCGGGTGATACGGTCGAGCGCAGCGAGTTCTACCGGATCAAGCACACCCAGGAGCAGGTCGGCGACCGCCAGACCTTCACCCTCGATCACGCCCTGTTCGGCCTCGATAGCCGCACGGTGGTCGGGGTGGATTACAACCGCATCCACTTCGCCCGCCAGCACGATTTCGCCAGCAGTTTCAGCGACAGCGTGCCGCTGGCCGGTTCCGGTGGCGGGCAGTACCAGAGCACCGATCCGCTCGGTTACGGCCCGCGCGAGCGCAACCTGGCGCGGCAATTCTCGCTGTTCGCCGAGAACCGTACCCAGCTCACCGAGCGCCTGGCGCTGGTCACCGGCGTGCGCCGCGATCAGGTGCATATCCAGCGCGACAACCTGGTGAATGGCAGCAGCGCCGATCGCAGCCTGAGCGGCGACAACTGGCGCGCTGGGCTGGTCTTTGCCCTGACCCCCGATCTGTCGCTGTACGGCCAGTACGCCACCAGCACCGAGGGCGTAAGCAACCTGCTGACGCTCAATCCGACCCAGCAGCAGTTCGACCTGAGTGAAGCCAAACAGACCGAAATCGGCCTCAAGCAGGTGTTCTGGGGCGGGCAGGGCGAGTGGACGCTGGCGGCTTATCACATCGTCAAGCAGAAGCTGCTCAGCCGCGAAACCCCGACCTCGCCCACCGAGCAGATCGGCCAGCAGTCGTCCGATGGCCTGGAAGCCACCCTGGAACTGGCGCTGGGTCGGGGCTGGCAGGTGTCGGCCAACGCCGCCCTGGTGCGCGCCGAGTACGACGACTTCGTCGAAGGTGGCGGCGACCGCAGCGGCAATCGCCCGACCGACGTGCCCAGGCGCACCGCCAACCTGTGGCTGAACAAGGCGCTCGGTGGCGGCGTGGAGGCCGGCATCGGCGCGCGTTATGTCGATGCGCGCTACGCCGATAGCGCCAATACCGCCAAGGTGCCCGGCTATACCGTGGTCGACGCCAACATCGCCTGGCAGGCGTTGCCGGATGTGCGCCTGGGCCTGGAGCTGAACAACCTGTTCGACCGCCAGTACGCCACCAGCGCCAGCAGCGACGGCGAGCAGTGGTACCTGGGCGCGCCGCGTTCGTTCTTCGTCACGGCGGATTACAGCTTTTGAAGCGAGCGTGCCTGTGCAGGCGTGCCGCGCGTGGAGACTTTGTGTGTCAGTGAATAGTGCCGCAGGCTGGCCTGCCAGTCTGTTCTCGCCGCCCGCGAGCCGCCGTACGGCGGCGCCTGAGCCGCGCCTGCGCATCCGTGACCTGGCCTGGTCGCCGGATGGCCAGCGCGTCTTGCTCGAGGCCATCGATCTGCAGATCGGCGATGGTGAACTGCTCGGTCTGATCGGTCCCAACGGCAGTGGCAAGACCAGCCTGTTGCGCTGCGCCTATCGTTTTCAGCGGCCCAGCGGCGGCAGCGTCGAACTGGACGGTGAGGCGCTGTGGCAGCGCCCGCCGCGCTGGAGCGCACAGCGCGTGGCGGTGGTGCTGCAGGAATTTCCGCAGGACTTCGGCCTGCGCGTGCACGAAGTGGCGGCCATGGGCCGTACGCCGCACAAGGGCCTGTTCGACGGCGACGATGCCGAGGACCAGCGCCTGGTGGCTCAGGCGCTGGTCCGTGTCGGCCTGAGCGGCCTGGCGCAGCAGCCCTTCGCCTGCCTCTCGGGCGGCGAGAAGCAGCGCGCCCTGCTTGCCCGCGCTCTGGTGCAGCAGCCGCAACTGCTGATCCTCGACGAGCCGACCAACCACCTCGACCCGCGCTACCAGCTTGAGTTGCTCGGCCAGATCAAGGCACTGGGTCTGGCAACCCTGGCCAGCTTCCATGATCTGAACCTGGCGGCGGCCTTCTGCGACCGCCTCTGTGTGCTCGACCAGGGCCGCCTGGTGGCCGTCGGCACGCCCGCCGAGGTGCTGACCGCCGAGCTGCTGCAGCAGGTGTTCGGCGTACGGGCGCTGGTCGATACCCATCCACTGGCGGGGCATCCGCGTATTACCTGGATTGTTTGATGAAGCGTTTACGCACGACTGAACCTGTAGGAGCGAGCTCTGCTCGCGAATCCTGGGAAAAGACAAAAGCTTCGCGAGCAAAGCTCGCTCCTACACTCGTTGGCGCAATCCTGCTGGCGCTGATCAGCCCCGCCTGGGCCGTCACCGTGACCAGTTGCGATCGTCAGGTGAGCGTCGCTCAGCCGCCGCAGCGGGCGGTCAGCCATGACGTCAACATGACCGCCATGCTCCTGGCCCTGGGGCTGAAGGAGCGCATGGCCGGCTACACCGGCATCAGCGGCTGGAAGACCCTCGACCCGAGCATGCGCGAGCAACTCGCCGGCCTGCCGGAACTGGCAGCGCGCTACCCCTCGCTGGAGAACCTGCTGGGTGCCGGCACTGACTTCGTCTTCGCCGGATGGAACTACGGCATGCGCATCGGCGGCGAGGTCACCCCGGCCAGCCTGGCACACTTCGGCATCCCGGTGTACGAGCTGAGCGAGTCCTGCGCGCATGTGCTGCCTGGCCGCGTCGCCAGCCTCGAGGATGTCTACGCCGATCTGCGCAACCTCGGCCGCATCTTCGCCGTCGAGCCGCGTGCCGATGCCCTGGTGCAAGGCATGCAGCGACGCGTGGCGGCAGTGCAGGCGCGCCTCGGCGAGCAGCCGACGCGGCCACGGGTGTTCGTCTACGACAGCGGTGAAGACCTGCCTTTCAGCGCCGGCCGCCAGGGCATGCCGCAGCCGCTGATCGAGGCGGCTGGTGGGCGCAACGTGATGGATGGCGTGGCCGGAAGCTGGATCAAGGTGGGTTGGGAGTCGGTGGTCGAGGAAGACCCCGAGGTCATCCTGATCGTCGACTACGGCGAGCGCACGGCGGCGCAGAAGCGCGACTTTCTGCTGCAGCATCCGGCGCTGCAGGGGGTGACCGCGATCCGCGAACAACGCTTCGTGGTGCTGCCCTATCTGGCGGTCACGCCGAGCCTGGATAACGCGGCCGCCATCGAAACCCTGGCCGCCGCGCTGCACCCCGAGGCCTTCGCCCAGTGAATCGCTATCGCCTGCTATTGCTCGGGCTGGCCGTGCTGCTGGCGCTGTCCTGCGCCTGGTCGCTGGCCTTTGGCGCGGCGCAGGTGCCGCTCGAGCGCGTGTGGGCGATCATTGGCCAGCACCTGTTCGGCATCACGCCGCAGGTGCCGGTCAGCAGCGGCCAGGACAGCATCGTCTGGCAATTGCGCGCGCCGCGGGTGCTGCTCGGCGCCTTGGTCGGCGCCGGGCTGGCGCTGGTCGGCAGCGTGCTGCAGGCGGTGACGCGCAACCCGCTGGCCGACCCGCATCTGCTCGGCGTCAGTTCCGGCGCGGCCTTCGGCGCGGTGGTCGTGGTGCTTTACCTGGGCGAGTTCGCCGGGCTGCTCAGCCTGCCGCTGGCGGCCTTCGTCGGCGCGCTGGCGAGCATGCTGCTGGTGCTGGCCATCGCCAGCCGCAGCGGCCGTCTGCACAGTGAGCGTCTGCTGCTGGCCGGGGTGGCGGTGTCCTTCGTGATGATGGCGGCGAGCAACCTGCTGCTGTACCTGGGCAACCCGCATGCAGCCAGCTCGGTGCTGTTCTGGATGCTCGGCGGCCTGGGCCTGGCGCGCTGGGAACTGCTCTGGCTGCCGGCGCTGTGTCTGGCGTTGGCCCTGGCGGTGTTGCTCGGTCTGGGCCGGGCGCTGAACGCGCTGATGGCCGGCGAGCAGAGCGCGGTGAGCCTGGGCCTGGAGCCACGCCGGGTGCGCCTGCTGGTATTCGTGGTGGCGTCGCTGCTGACCGGGGTGCTGGTGTCGCTGTCCGGCGCCATCGGCTTCGTCGGCCTGATGCTGCCGCACGTGGCGCGCTTTCTGGTCGGCGCCGAGCACCGCCGCCTGCTGCCGGTGGCGGCGCTGCTGGGGGCGCTGTTCCTGGTCTGGGTCGATGTCGCCGCGCGCACCTGGCTGGCGCCGCAGGATCTGCCCATCGGCATCGTCACCGCCGCCATTGGCGGGGTGTTCTTCGTGGCGTTGCTGCGGCGCCGCTAGTCGTCCGGATCGAACCTGGCCGCACCGCTCAGGTCATCTGCTCTAGGCTTCATTCACCTGGCCGGAGGAATGACCATGCTCGCGCAACTGCCCACCGCACTTCGTGATCTACGACTACCGCTGCGCCTTAAACTGTGGGACGGCAAGCAGATCGATCTGGGGCCGAAGCCGCGGGTGACGCTGGTGGTCAAGGACCCCAGCCTGGTCACCCAGCTGGCCCACCCCAGTCTGGATGCGCTGGGCGCTGCCTATGTCGAAGGCCGGGTCGATCTGGAAGGCCCCATCGAGGAGGCCATCGAAGTGGGCGATGCGCTGAGCAGTGCACTGCTCGGTGACGAATCCGCACCTGTCGAGCCTTACGCCGCGCACGACAAGCGCAGCGATGCCGAGGCCATCAGCTATCACTACGACCTGTCCAACGAGTTCTACCGCCTGTGGCTGGACCGTGACATGGTCTATTCCTGTGCCTACTTCGAAACCGGCCAGGAGAATCTCGATCAGGCTCAGCAGGCCAAGCTGCGTCACCTGTGTCGCAAGTTGCGCCTGCAACCCGGTGACAGGCTGCTTGACGTCGGTTGCGGCTGGGGCGGCCTGGCGCGTTTCGCCGCGCGTGAATTCGAGGCCGAGGTGTACGGCATCACCCTCAGCCAGGCGCAGCTGGAACTGGGCCTGCAGCGGGTGGCCGAAGAGGGTCTGGAAGATCGCGTGACCCTGGAGTTGCTGGATTACCGCGACCTGCCGCAGGACGGCCGCTTCGACAAGGTGGTCAGCGTCGGCATGTTCGAGCATGTCGGCCACGCCAACCTGCCGCTGTATTGTCAGCGCCTGTTCGCTGCGGTCAGGGCCGGCGGCCTGGTGATGAATCACGGCATCACCTCGCGCTTCACCGATGGTCGCCCGGTCGCCCGTGGTGCCGGCGAGTTCATCGACCGCTACGTGTTCCCGCAAGGCGAGCTGCCGCACCTGGCGACCATGGCCAAGGCGATCAGCGAGGCCGGGCTGGAGATCGTCGATGTGGAGAGCCTGCGCCTGCACTACACGCGTACCCTGCAGCTGTGGAGCCAGGGGCTGGAGCGGCGACTGCAGAAAGCGGCGCAGTGGGTGCCGGAAAAATCCCTGCGCATCTGGCGCCTGTATCTGGCCGGCTGCGCCTACGGCTTCCAGCACGGCTGGATGAACCTGCACCAGATCCTGGCGGTGAAGCCGCGCGAAGACGGCAGCCACGACCTGCCCTGGACGCGTGCCGACCTGTACAGGTGATGGAGTAAGATGCGGCTCGACTCCGTCTTCGAGCCGCCCATGCCCCTGCAGCATCGTTATCGCGTTCTCTTCACCGTTCTGGTCATTCTCGCCGGCCTGCTGGCGAGCCTCTGGCTGGGCGGGCGGTATGCCGAGCAGCGCGCCTGGGCCGAGCGCAGCGTCGAGGCGCGTGGCCAGCTGCTGCTCTATGCCCAGTCGATCCGCACCCTGGTCGAGCGCTTCAGCTCGGTGCCCGAGGTGCTGGCGCTGGACAGCGACATCCGCAGCCTGCTGCGTGCGCCGCAGGATCGCCAGCTGCGTCTGGCCCTCAACCAGCGCCTGGAACGGCTCAACGCCGCTGCCGGCTCCACCGTGCTGTACCTGCTCGATACCCGGGGCGAAACCCTGGTGGCCAGCAATTGGCGCGACTGGAGCAGCTTCGTCGGCAACAACTACGCCTTCCGGCCCTATTTCCAGGATGCCCTGCGCGACGATGGCGCGCGCTACTTCGCGGTGGGCGTGACCACCGGCATTCCCGGCTACTTTCTGTCCCACGTGGTGCGTGACGACGACGGCACCCTGCTCGGGGTGCTGGTGGTCAAGCTGGAACTGGAAGACCTGCAGCGTGAATGGCTCGGTCAGCCCGGCGTGCTGCTGGTCGCCGACAGCTACCAGGTGGTGATCCTCAGCAACAAGCCGGCCTGGCGCTTCCGTGCCCTGCAGCCGCTCGACGAGCAGGCCCGTGCCGAGCTGGTGGAGGTGCGCCGCTATGCCGAGCAGGCGCTGCAGCCGTTGGCCCATCAGGTGCACCGGCACATCGATGGCGACGCCGCCTGGGCGCGGGTCGAGGGCCCCGACGGCAGCCGCGACTACCTCTGGCAGCGCCTGGCCATGCCCGAGGAAGGCTGGACCCTGCACCTGCTCAGCGAACCGTCCGGGCTGGCCGACAGCGTGCGCAGCTACCGCCTGGCCGCCGCCGGGGTGTGGATGACCCTGGCCTTCCTTCTGCTGTTCCTTATCCAGCGGCGCAAGAACCAGCGCCTGCAGGCCGGCATCCGCGAGCGCCTGGAGCGTGAGGTGGAGCTGCGTACCGCCGAGCTGCGCGAAGCCCAGGACGGCCTGGTGCATGCCGCCAAGATGGCCGCGCTGGGACAGATGTCGGCGGCCCTGGCGCACGAGATCAACCAGCCGCTGACCGCTTTGCAGATGCAACTCGGCAGCCTGCGCCTGCTGCTCGATAGCGGCCGGCCCGAGGCGGTGCGCGAGGGCCTGCAGCGCATCGACGGCCTGCTGCAGCGCATGGCCGCACTGACCGGTCACCTCAAGACCTTCGCCCGCAAGACCCCGGCCGGCCTCAGCGAGCGCCTGTGCCTGGCCGACGTGCTGGAGCAGGCGTTGCAACTGCTGGCGCCGCGCATGCGCAGCGAGCAGGTGGAACTGCGCACCCAGGTGGACGCCGGCGCCGAGGTGCTCGGCGATGCGATTCGCATCGAGCAGGTGATCCTCAACCTGCTGCACAACGCCCTCGACGCCATGACCGAGAGCGAGGTGCGCATCCTTCAGGTCGGCATCTCCCGTGAGGGCGAGACCTGCCTGCTCAGCGTCGAGGACAGCGGCGGCGGCATTGCCGAGGAAACCCTGGGCCGGGTGTTCGAGCCCTTCTTCACCACCAAGCCCGTGGGTCAGGGTTTGGGCCTCGGTCTGGCGGTGTCCTACGGCATCGTGCGCGATCTCGGCGGCAGCCTGGAGGCGCACAACGGCGCACTGGGCGCGGTGTTTACCTTGCGTTTGCCGACCGCGCCTTAACGTGGGTGCCTATTAGCGGCGGCATCTACGTTTGGTGCGCACGGCGCACCCTACGATCAGGTAGCGCCGCGCAGCTGGGTAGGGTGCGCGGTGCGCACCGGTCGTTCCCCCGGATCGCATTCGTCGGGCTACACTGCCCGCCGTTCTCAACAGGAGGTGCCATGAGCGCTCAGGTCATAGTGGTCGACGACGAAGCGGCGATTCGCGAGGCGGTGCAGCAGTGGCTGGAGCTGTCCGGTTTTACCGTGCACACCTGCGCCAGCGCGGCCGAAGCCCTGGCGGTGGTGGACCGCGACTTCCCCGGCATCGTCGTCAGCGATGTGCGCATGCCCGGCAGCGATGGCCTGCAACTGCTCGACAAGCTGCTGCAGGTGGACGCCGACCTGCCGGTGATCCTGGTGACCGGCCACGGCGACGTGCCCATGGCGGTGCAGGCGCTGCGCCAGGGCGCCTACGACTTCATCGAGAAACCCTTCACCCCCGAGCGCCTGCTCGACAGCGTGCGCCGTGCGCTGGACAAGCGCCGCCTGGTCTGCGAGAACCGCCTGCTGCGTCAGCAGGTGGCGAACAAGGGGCGTATCGAAAGCCAGCTGATCGGCATTTCGCGGCCGATGGAAAGCCTGCGCCGGCAGATCCTCGAGCTGGCCGGCACCTCGGTCAACGTGCTCATTCGCGGCGAGACCGGCAGCGGCAAGGAGCGCGTGGCGCGCTGCCTGCACGACTTCAGCCCGCGCGCCGGCAAGGCCTTCGCCGCGCTCAACTGCGCGGCGATTCCCGAGACCATCTTCGAGAGCGAGCTGTTCGGTCACGAGAGCGGCGCCTTCACCGGTGCCCAGGCGCGGCGCATCGGCCGTATCGAGCATGCCGACGGCGGTACCCTGTTCCTCGACGAGGTCGAGAGTCTGCCGCTGGCGCAGCAGGTCAAGCTGCTGCGCGTGCTGCAGGAGAAGACTCTGGAGCGCCTCGGTTCGAACAAGAGCATCCAGGTCGATCTGCGGGTGATCAGCGCGGCCAAGCCGGATCTGCTCGACGAGGTCAAGGCCGGGCGCTTCCGCGAGGACCTGGTGTATCGCCTGAACGTCGCCACCCTGCACATTCCGCCGCTGCGCGAGCGCCGCGAGGACATTCCGCTGCTGTTCGAGCACTTTGCTCGTGCCGCCGCCGAGCGTCACGGCCGCGAGGTGCCACCGCTGGCACCCAGCGAGCTGGCGCGCCTGCTCGGTCATGACTGGCCGGGCAACGTACGCGAGCTGATCAATGCCGCCGAGCGCCATGCCCTGGGGCTGTCCAGCCCGCCGCCGGCCGAGCGCTTCGCCGGTCAGGCACTGGCGCAGCAGATGGAAGCCTTCGAAGCGCAGTGCCTGCACAACGCCCTGCTGCAATGCCAGGGCAACATCGCCGCGGTGATGGAGATGCTGCAGCTGCCGCGCCGCACCCTCAACGAGAAGATGCAGCGCCACGGTCTGGCGCGCGGTGACTACCTGCCCGGCGGCGAGGAGTAGGCCGCCCGGGTCGTGCGCAGCCAATTTCGGGCCGCGATGCTCTCGGTGCGCACGGCGCTTCCTACGGGGGATCGACCTTCGTAGCCCAGAGTACTTCGATAAGCGGATTTTTGCCGACCCCGTCACAGGTGTCGGCGGTTTCTCGCTCAGTGACCCTTTAGTCTTGTAACAAGACCGCTCTAAATCGGGCTTTTCAGGCCCTGGCACGGCATCTGCTATGACAGATTCAGCCGCGCAGCAGCCTGCCGACGCGGCGACCATAACAACGACAAGAGGTCTGCCCATGAACTGCCCAGTCTTCCGCGCCATGCCGCCGTGCATGGGCCGCCTCCTGACCGCGCTCGCCGCGGCTCTTGTCCCACGCTGCACCCTGCGCCGCTGATCGCGCACAGCCGACGTCGCCCGCCGCCTAGCCGCAGCGGGCGTCGTCTAGAGTGAAACTCTGCATAAAGCCATAACAACGACGGAGATATTTCCATGCGACTGACCAAGAAACTCAGCCTGTTCGCCGCTGCTGCGGTCATCACTGCCAGCACTGCGGTGCTCGCTGCCCCGACCTTCATCAACGTCCTCACCGGCGGCACCAGCGGGGTGTACTACCCGATCGGCGTGGCCCTGTCGCAGCTGTACAGCAACGGCATCGACGGCGCCAAGACCTCGGTACAGGCGACCAAGGCATCGGTGGAAAACCTCAACCTGCTGCAGGCCGGTCGCGGCGAACTGGCCTTCGCCCTGGGCGACTCGGTGGCCGATGCCTGGAACGGCGTGGAAGACGCCGGCTTCAAGGCGCCGCTGAAGAAGCTGCGCGCCATCGCCGGCACCTACCCGAACTACATCCAGATCGTCGCCAACGCCGAATCCGGCATCAAGACCCTGGAAGACCTCAAGGGCAAGCGCATCTCCGTCGGCGCGCCGAAGTCCGGTACCGAGCTCAACGCCCGCGCCATCTTCGAAGCCGCCGGCCTGAGCTACAAGGACATGGGCAAGGTCGAGTTCCTGCCGTACGCCGAGTCGGTGGAGCTGATCAAGAACCGCCAGCTGGACGCCACCCTGCAGTCCTCCGGTCTGGGCATGGCCGCCATTCGTGACCTGGCCTCGACCATGAAGATCAGCTTCGTCTCCATCCCGGCCGAAGTGACCGCGAAGATCGACAACGCCGCCTACGAGGCCGCCACCATCCCGGCGGGCACCTACGACGGTCAGGACGCCGACGTGCCCACCGTGGCCATCAACAACATCCTGGTTACCCATGAAGGCGTCTCCGACGAGGTGGCCTACCAGATGACCAAGCTGATGTTCGACAACCTCGAGCGTCTGGGCACCGCCCACTCCGCGGCCAAGGACATCAAGCTGGAAAGCGCCACCAAGAACCTGCCTATCCCGCTGCACCCGGGTGCCGAGCGCTTCTACAAGGAAGCCGGCGCGCTCTGATGCCGCTTCAGGCCGTGACATGAGTCGCGGCCTGCTAGGTCTTTTCACGCACAAGCTTCTGTAGGAGCGGCTTCAGCCGCGATTTCCTCGCGAACATCGCGGATAAATCCGCTCCTACAGCGCAAAGACCGGAACGGACAGAGTTCCCAGAATCGCGAATAAAACCGGCGTTCATGGACGGTGGGTTTTGTTGGCGACTCTGTCTCCGCAATCGAAGTAGTCATGAGGTGTGCACTCCATGAGTGAGCAGAATCAGGGCATGGGCGCCAGCCCGTCCGACTGGCCGAAGGCGCTGTTCGCCGTCGCGCTGCTGTTTTCCATCTTCCAGATCGTCACCGCCGCCTTCCACCCGGTGTCCACCCAGGTGCTGCGCGCGGTGCACGTCGGCTTCCTGCTGCTGCTGGTGTTCATCAGCATCCCCGCCTTCGGCGTCAAGCGCCCCTGGCAGCCGCTGGCCTGGCTGCTGGGCCTGGCCGGCATGGCCACGGCCATCTACCAGTGGTACTTCGAGGCGGACCTGATCCAGCGCTCGGGTGACATGACCACTGGCGACATGATCGTCGGCCTGGTCCTCATCGTGCTGGTGTTCGAGGCCGCGCGGCGGGTCATGGGCATCGCCCTGCCGATCATCTGCGCGCTGTTTCTCGCCTACGGCATGCTCGGCCAGTACCTGCCGGGCGATCTGATGCACCGCGGCTACGGCCTCGATCAGATCGTCAACCAGCTGGCCTTCGGTACCGAAGGTCTGTACGGCACGCCGACCTACGTGTCGGCCACCTATATCTTCCTGTTCATCCTGTTCGGCGCCTTCCTCGAGCAGGCCGGGATGATCAAGCTGTTCACCGACTTCGCCATGGGCCTGTTCGGCCACAAGGTCGGCGGCCCGGCCAAGGTGTCGGTGGTGTCCTCGGCGCTGATGGGCACCATCACCGGCTCCGGCGTGGCCAACGTGGTCACCACCGGGCAGTTCACCATCCCGCTGATGAAGCGTTTCGGCTACCGCCCGGCCTTCGCCGGCGGGGTCGAGGCGACCTCGTCGATGGGCAGCCAGATCATGCCGCCGATCATGGGCGCGGTGGCCTTCATCATGGCCGAGACCATCAACGTGCCGTTCTTCGAGGTGGCCAAGGCCGCGCTGATCCCGGCGCTGCTGTACTTCGGCTCGGTGTTCTGGATGGTCCACCTGGAGGCCCGTCGCGCCAACCTGCGCGGCCTGCCCAAGGAGGAATGCCCGAACCCGTGGAAGGCCGTGCGCGAGCGCTGGTTCCTGCTGATCCCGCTGTTCATCCTCATCTACCTGCTGTTCTCCGGGCGTACGCCGCTGTTCTCCGGCACCGTCGGCCTGGCCCTGACCGCCATGGTCATCCTCGGCTCCGCGATCATCCTGCGGGTCTCGTCCAAGGCCATGCGCTTCGCCTTCTGGATCGCCCTGGGCGTGCTCTGCGCCGGCTTCTTCCAGCTCGGCATCGGCGTGGTGTTCGGCGTCATCGCGGCGCTGGTGGCGGTCTGCTGGTTCGTCAAGGGCGGCCGCGACACCCTGATCCTGTGCCTGCACGCGCTGGTCGAAGGTGCGCGTCACGCGGTGCCGGTCGGTATCGCCTGCGCCCTGGTCGGGGTGATCATCGGTGTGGTGTCGCTGACCGGGGTGGCCTCCACCTTCGCCGGCTACATCCTCGCCATCGGCCAGGACAACCTGTTCCTCTCGCTGGTGCTGACCATGCTCACCTGCCTGGTGCTGGGCATGGGCATTCCGACCATTCCCAACTACATCATCACCAGCTCGATTGCCGCGCCGGCACTGCTGGAACTGGGCGTGCCGCTGATCGTCTCGCACATGTTCGTCTTCTACTTCGGCATCATGGCCGACCTTACCCCGCCGGTAGCGTTGGCCTGCTTCGCCGCCGCGCCTATCGCCAAGGAGCGCGGCCTGAAGATCAGCCTGTGGGCGATCCGCATCGCCGTGGCCGGTTTCGTCGTGCCCTACATGGCGGTCTACTCGCCGGCGCTGATGCTGCAGGGCGACAGCCTGCTGGCGACCTTCTACGTGCTGTTCAAGGCGGCATTGGCCATCGGCATCTGGGGCGTGGTGTTCACCGGCTTCCTGCAGGCCAGGCTGGCCTGGTGGGAGCGCATCCTGGGCCTGGCCGCCGGTGCCAGCCTGATTCTGGCCACGCCGATCAGTGACGAAATCGGCTTTGCCCTCAGCGCCATCTTCATCGCTCAGCACCTGTGGCGCGCCCGTCGCGCCGAGGCGGCGACGGCGTGATCGGCCTGTGCCTGGGGTTGGCCGGCGCGGTGTGGGCAGAGTTGCCCACGCCGGCCTTCACCCTGGCCTGGACCCACACCATCGAAAAGATCCGCTGGGAAGAGGATTACCGCGTCACCGCCGACGGCCTGGTGCTCGGCGAGGCGCGGGTCAAGGGTTCCGGCGCCGGAATGGAGATTCCCGACGGCGCCGAACTGCGCAATGGCAGCTGGCACTACCAGCGTCAGCTACCGCCTTTGCAACCCCTGCGAGTCGGGCGTACGCCCGAAGCCGGGGATTACCAACTGTGTATCGACCAGCGTTGTCGCCCGATGAGCGACTGGCTCGGCCCGCCACAAGCGAGCCAGCCGGTGTTGGAACTCTGGAGCTGCGAGCTGAGCTCCCCCGCGGCTGACGCGGGCTAGGTTCGCCAGAGCGGACCCAGGCTTCCGGCGCCACAAGTGCCGGGCGGAAAGGAAGAGAACCCCCATGCGGCGCGAGCCTATGGGGGTTTTGTTCGTCTGCGGCCTGCTAGGCTTGGCTAACCACCTGCCCAGGAGACCTGCCATGCGCCCGATCTTTCGTTTCGCCCTCCCGCTCGCTCTCTGTCTGTCACCGCTGACGGCCAGCGCCCTGGATATCCAGCCCGGCGTCTGGGAAGTCAGCTCGCACAGCATGCAGATGGGCGGTCAAGCCATGCCCGGCATGGAGCAGATGCTGGCGCAGATGCAGAACCTGCCGCCCGAACAGCGGCAGATGATGGAAAACATGATGGCCGAGCAGGGCATCAGGCTCGGTGCTGGTGGCGTGCAGATGTGCCTGACCGCCGAGCAGATCAAGGCGCAGGAAATCCCCCTGCACGATCCCGAATCCGGCTGCAGCAACGAGATCGTTGAGCGCAGCGCGAAGCTGTGGAAGTTCCGTTTCAACTGCCCGGACGCTCAGGGCGAAGGGGAGACGCGCTTCGTCAGCGACAAGGAATTCACCACGCAGGTCAAAGGCACCTACAACGGCCAGCCGAGCAGCATGGAAAGCCGTGCCCGCTGGGTCGGGGCGGACTGTGGTTCGCTCAAACGTAACTGATACTTATACAAAGGTGTAAATATTTCTCATTGACGAGCGGATCTTCTGTTGCGAGAATTTTGTCGCTAATTATTTGCGTTTGCGTCTAGCAAATGCTGCCAGTGAGGCAACCTGCTGCAAAGGGACTGCCAGCAGCTATCGACAGCGCATCAGGAGATCGTCCCTTGTTCAGCAGAAAAACCCACCTGGCCGTGGCGATTGCGGCCGCCTGCAATTTCAGTCAAGCGCTGGCCGCCGAGCAGGAGCAGCTCGAGCTGGATGCTCAGACCGTGGTCGGCAGCAGTGCGGCGGACGAGGTCGATAGCTACAAATCCACCCCCAGCAGTGCTGCGACCAAGCTCGACCTGACCCCGCGGCAGACGCCGCAGGCGATTTCC
Organism: Pseudomonas hydrolytica; assembly: GCF_021495345.1. Taxonomy (NCBI): domain Bacteria; kingdom Pseudomonadati; phylum Pseudomonadota; class Gammaproteobacteria; order Pseudomonadales; family Pseudomonadaceae; genus Ectopseudomonas; species Ectopseudomonas hydrolytica. The sequence continues at coordinate 5,230,090 of NZ_CP099397.1, read as the reverse complement.
ACCCTGAGCGGCGCCCAGCTGCGCGACTTCAAGCTCACCAGCGTCAACGATGCGCTCAAGGCCGTGCCGGGCGTGCAGGTGCAGGAAGTCGAAACCGATCGCACCTACTACACCGCCCGCGGTTTCGATATCACCAACTTCCAGTACGACGGCATCGCCGTGCCCTTCGTCTACGGCAATGTCGAGGGTGATCTGGACACCTCGATGTACGAGCGCGTGGAGGTGATTCGCGGCGCCAACGGCCTGATGTCGGGCACCGGCAATCCCTCGGCGACCGTCAACTTCGTGCGCAAGCGGCCAACCTTGGCACCGCAGGCGCGCGTGGACCTGACGGCCGGCTCCTGGGACAAGCGCCGTATCGACACCGACGTATCCGGTGCGCTGTCCGATGCCGGCAACATCCGCGGCCGCGTGGTGTACGCCAACGAAAACAAGAACTCCTACCTCGACCGCTACTCGCGCGAGAAGAACGTCTTCCACGGGGTGCTGGAGTTCGATCTGGACGAGCGCACCCTCTTCACCCTCGGCCACACCCTGCAGACCAGTGATGCCAACTCGCCGATGTGGGGTGCGCTGCCGCTGAACTACAGCGACGGTTCGCAGACCGACTATTCCCGCTCCACCAGCACGTCCTCCGATTGGGCCTATTGGGACGTCAAGGAAAACCGCACCTTTGCCGAGCTGGCGCACACCTTCGACAACGGTTGGCAAGCCAAGACCGTACTGACGCGAGTGGAAAAGAAGGGCGATGGCTCGTTGTTCTATATGTACGGTACGCCGGATAGGAATACCGGCCTCGGCCTGTTCAGCTATCCGTCCGAGTACAAGGACGAGAACAAGCAGCTGATCGTCGATGTGCAGGCCAGCGGCCCGTTCAGCCTGGCGGGCCGTCAGCATGAAGCCGCGCTGGGGGCCAGTTGGTCGCGCTCGGAGCTGAACGATATCTCCTATTACGACTCCACCACCGGCACTGCCCTGCCGCCGCTGGAGCAGTGGGATGGCAACATCGGCAAACCGCTGAACGACCGGCCTACCAACGGCAGCGATTTCACCGACCGCATGAAGAGCATGTACGGCGCCGCGCGCTGGAGCTTGACCGACAAGCTGAGCCTGATCACCGGCACACGTGTCGTCGATGTGAAAAGTGACGGTACCAACTACGGTGTCGCGAAGACCTCGAAGAACAGCGGCAAGGTGGTGCCCTATGCGGGGGTGGTCTACGACATCACCGATCAATATTCGGTCTACGCCAGCTATACCGAGATCTTCGATCCGCAGACCAAAACCAATGCTGCGGGCTCGCGCCTGGCGCCGGTAGAGGGCGTGAACTACGAGGCGGGCATCAAGGGCGAGCTGTTCGACGACAAGGTCAACGTGGCGCTGGCGGTGTTTCGCACCGAGCAGGACAACTTCGCCCAACAGGCGGGCAGCATCGGTGGCCGCGCCTATTACCGCGCGGTCGAGGGGCTGACCAGCGAAGGCTACGAGATCGAGATTTCCGGCCAGCCCATTCAGGGACTGGAGCTGAATGCGGGCTACACCTTCGTCGACATCACCAATGCCGATGGCTCGCACGGGGTCACCTACTCGCCCAAGCACATGGTCAAGACCGCCGCGACCTATCGGATTCCGGCGCTGGACAAGCTCAAGGTCGGCGCCGCCGTACGTTGGCAGGACGATATCCACAACGGCATCGCCGAGCAGGACGCCTACGCCGTGGTCGACCTGATGGCCAGCTACGACATCGATCCCAACTGGAGCGTGTCGGCCAACCTCAACAACCTCACCGACGAGAAGTACCTGAACAGCCTGTACTGGACTCAGGCCTATTACGGTGCCCCACGTAACGTCAGCGCCACCCTGACCTGGAAATACTGACGGCCAGGGCCGCCCGCACGGGCGGCCCTGCCGGTCGACGAGAGGATTCGATGCGTCCGATTCTGGTTTTGCTGCACCGCTGGTGCGGCCTGTTCATCGCCCTGTTCCTGTTCACCGCCGGCTTGACCGGCGCTGTCATTTCCTGGGATCACGAACTGGACGAATGGCTCAACCCGCACCTGTTCGATGCGCAAACCGAAGGGCAGGCGCAGGACCCGCTGCAACTGGTGGACGCCCTGGAAGCGCGCGACCCGCGCCTGCAGGTGAGCTTTATGTCGCTGGCGCTGGAACCCGGCCATGCGCTGGGCATCTTCGTCGATCCGCGTATCGATCCGGCCACCGGCAAGGCCTTCAAGCTCGGCTTCAACCAGCTCGGCATCGACCCGGTCACTGGCGAGATCCAGGGCCAGCGCGAATGGGGGGCGATCTCCCTGAGCCGGGAGAACCTGCTGCCATTTCTCTACAAGCTGCATTACAGCCTGCATATCCCGGACGGCTTCGGCATCGAGCTGGGCATGCTGTTCTTCGGCATCGTCGCCATCGTCTGGTGCATCGACTGCCTGGTGGCGCTGTGGTTGTCGTTTCCCAACCTGCGCAGCTGGCGCAAGTCGTTCGCCTTTCGCTGGAGCCAGGTCGGCTACAAGCTGAATTTCGACCTGCATCGTTCCGGCGGGGTATGGATCTGGCTGTTGCTGCTGGTGCTGGCCGTCACCTCGGTGTCGATGAACCTGGAGCGGCAGGTGACCAGGCCGCTGGTCGAGCTGTTTTCGCCGCTGACGCCCAGCCCCTTCGCCAGCCGCACGTCGGTCACCCTGGATGAGCAGATCGTGCCGCTGATCGACCGCCGCCAGGCCATCGCCGTGGCCGATGCCGAGGCGCGGCGGCTGGGCTGGGACGCGCCTCCCGGCGGGCTGTTCCATTCGGCAGAGTTCGGCGTGTATGGCGTCGGCTTCTACGAGCCGGGCGACGATCACGGCGATGCCGGGCTGGGCAACCCCTGGATCTACGTCGACAGCCAGACCGGCGAACTGGCCGGCGCGCACGTGCCGGGCACCGGCAGTGCCGGGGATATCTTCCTGCAGGCGCAGTTCCCGCTGCATTCCGGGCGCATCATCGGTCTGCCGGGGCGCATCCTGGTGTCGTTGCTGGGCCTGGCGGTGGCGGGGCTGTCGCTGACGGGCGTGGTGATCTGGGCGAAGAAGCGCCGTTCGCGCCTGCTCGCCGAGCAGCGCCTGCGCGGCGTTTCACAGGCCATGACGTAAGCGGATCGCCGCGACCAGTTCGGCGCGCCGCTCGAGGAAACGGTCGAAGGCCTCTATCAGCTCGGGGTGGTGGATGCTCGACAGGTAGTAGTGATCCTCGACGTGCGCGAGCTGCGGGTCGAATACCAGGGCGTCCGGCGCCAGGCGCATCTGGCGCAGCTGATGGGTGACCACGCGGGGGTTGAGGTAGACCGCATCGACCCGGTCGCTGGCGGCCATCAGCAGCAGCGATTCGATCTGGTTGGCCTGGATCAGCTTGATCCGCTGGGCGCGGATGTCCTCTAGGTAGGGCCAGGGGGTGAAACCGTTCTGCGTGCCGAGCAGGCGGATGCGTGCCTTGCCCTGGCCAAGGTATTGCGGCTTGACCAGCACGCCATCGACATAGGGCGCCGCCGGCTGGCTGTAGCGTACCGGGTGGCCGGCCTTCTGGTCGGCGTTCCATTGCGGGTGGTCGGGAAACTTCAGATCGACCCGGCCGCCGAGAAAGTCGCCAAGCAGGCGCCTGACCGGCAGCGGCGTATAGACGAAGCGGTAGCCCTGTTCTGCGGCGAAGGCGTCCAGCAGCTCGCGGGCGTAGCCGCGGTATTCGCCGTTCTCCACCTCGGAATAGGGCTGATAGGGCTGCAGCTCGACGCCCACGCGAATGGCCTCCTGCGCCTGGCTGGGCACGAGGTGCAGGCTGAGGCAGAGCAGCAGGGCAAGGCGGATTTTCATGGCGGGTCGGGTCTCGCTGACGGCTAACAGCGCTTGACCCCAGTAACCATAGCTGCGCTTCGGAGCCTGTTCAAAGTCTCGCCAGACGCGGGTGGCAGTGGCGAGTCGAGGCCTCGCGTCAGAGGATCGGCGAGATCAGCCGCGCCACACGCATGCCCAGTTGCTGCAGGCGATGCAAGTTGCGCCGGTCGGCATTGACCAGCTCGCGCGAGCGGCTGAAATCCTCCTCCAGCATGTGGCTCACCTGGGCGTTGAAGGCCTCGTCGAAGATCAGCAGGTTGGCTTCGAAATTCAGGCGGAAGGAGCGGTTGTCCAGGTTGGCGCTGCCCAGCAGGCTGGCGTCATGGTCGATCAGCAGCGCCTTCTGGTGCATGAAGCCCGGCTGGTAGCGGAAGATCCGCACCCCGGCGCGCAGCGCCTCGAAGGCATACAGGCTGGAGGCGGCGTAGACGATATGGTGGTCCGGCCGCGACGGCAGCAGCAGGCGTACGTCCACGCCGCGCATCACCGCCAGGCGCAGGGCGGCGAACAGCGCCTCGTCGGGCACGAAGTAGGGGCTGCTCAGCCAGACCCGTTCGCGCGCCGCGTGAATCGCTTCGACGAACAGCAGCGAGCAGGTTTCCTGCGGGTCCGCCGGGCCGCTGGCGATGACCTGGCAGAGCTGGCCGGGCTCGTCCTGCTTGCTCGGCATCAGCAGCGGCGGCAGCTTCTGGCAGGCCCAGTACCAGTCTTCGGCGAAGGCCTCCTGCAGGCTCGCCACCACCGGCCCGCGCACTTCCACATGGGTGTCGCGCCAGGGCGCCAGCGGCGGTTTCTGGCCGAGGTATTCCACGCCAACGTTGAGCCCGCCGAGAAAGCCGATCTCGCCATCGACCACGACGATCTTGCGGTGGTTGCGGAAATTCAGCTGGAAGCGGTTGAACAGCCCGGCACGGGTGGGGAAGGCGTGCACCAGCGCGCCGCCTCGGCGCAGGCGCTCGATGTAGGCGCGCGGCAGCGCATGGCTGCCGACGCCGTCGTACAGCACATGCACCCGCACGCCGGCGGCGGCGCGCTCCAGCAGCACCTCGAGCAGGCGCCGGCCGAGGGCGTCGTCACGGATGATGAAGAACTGCAGCAGGATCACCTGCTGCGCGCTGGCCAGCGCCGCGAAGATCGCGGCGAAGGTGGCTTCGCCGTCGATCAGCAGCTCCACGCGGTTGCCGGTCAGCCCCGGCAGGTGCGAGAGGCGCGGCAGGGCGCCCAGTCGCTCGTAGACCGGCGACAGATGCGCCGCCTTGGCTTCCTCGACCCAGGGGCGCCAGTCCTGTTCGGCCATGGCATGGCGCATTTCCTTGTCGGCCTGGCGCCGCGCCTTGACGTAGGCATCGAAACGGCTGCGGCCGAACACCAGATACGGCAGCAGCGTCAGATAGGGCATGAAGAACAGCGACAGACCCCAGGCCAGCGCTCCCTGCGCCGTGCGCACGGTCAGCACGGCATGGATCGCCGCCAGTACGCCGAGGGCGTGGACGGTAGCGATCAGGTAGCCGAACAGGTGGGGAATGCCGAAATCCGCAGGCATGCAGGAGCGTCCTTTGCACAGGCTGTGTGCAGCTGACCACGGGGGTTGCAGAGCGTTCGTCAGCCATCCTGCCATGCGCCGCAGGACAATGGCAGAGGGCGGTGGCAGCAGCTACGGGCAAGATGTATTTGGGCGGCTCACGTGCGCGCCGTTTCTGAATGAGCCGAATTCATGTGTTACCCTTTGCGTCCGACCCAAGGGTGGGTCGTCATCAATTGGAGGAGGGCATCCGTCCTGTTCACGCTCGTCTAGCGAGTCAACGCATCAAGGAGCACGCCAACCATGGGAAACGTCCCTTCGCATGAAACGACACCGCCATCCGCAGCGGAAACCCACGACGGCATCCCGGCACCGACCGGTGAAGCCAATCTGATCGATACCGACTACGTCATCGGCCAGGACAACATCAAAGGCCAGTTCATCTTCTCACTGGACATTCACGGCAAGGTCTTCACCATCTCCGCGCTGGTCGCCATCGTCTTCGTGGTGCTGGCGCTGGCCCTGCAGAACCAGGTCGAGCCGCTGTTCAGCGGTCTGCGCGACTGGCTCACCCATCACATGGCCTGGTTCTTCATCGGCGCCGCCAATGTCTTCGTTCTGCTCTGCCTCGGGCTGATCGTCTCGCCGCTGGGGCGGGTACGCATCGGCGGCAAGCAGGCGACTCCCGACTACACCTACGTGGGCTGGTTCTCCATGCTCTTCGCCGCGGGCATGGGCATCGGCCTGATGTTCTATGGCGTGTCCGAGCCGATGTCGCACTACAGTGCGGCGCTGGGCGGGGTCACGCTGGGCGAGGACGGTGTGCGCACCGACTGGGCACCGCTCGGCGGCGCCGCCGGCAACACCGAGGAAGCGGTGCGCCTGGGCATGGCCGCGACCATCTTCCACTGGGGCCTGCACCCCTGGGCGATCTACGCCATCGTCGCCCTGGCCCTGGCGCTGTTCTCCTTCAACAAGGGCCTGCCGCTGTCGATCCGCTCGATCTTCTACCCGATCCTCGGTGAGCGCGTGTGGGGCTGGCCGGGCCACGTGGTGGACATCCTCGCGGTGTTCGCCACCCTGTTCGGCCTGGTCACTTCGCTGGGCCTCGGCGCCGAGCAGGCGGCGGCCGGCATGGAATACCTGTTCGGCATCAGCGCCACCGACACCAGCAAGGTGCTGCTGATCGTGGCCATCACCCTCATCGCCCTGGTGTCGGTGGTCGCCGGGCTGGAGAAGGGGGTCAAGCGCCTGTCGGAAGTGAACATGGCCCTGGCCATGGCGCTGCTGCTGTTCGTCATCATCGCCGGGCCGACCCTGGCCATCTTCACCGGCTTCTTCAAGAACCTGGGCGCCTACCTGCAATACCTGCCGGCGCTGGCCAACCCGGTCGGCCGTGAGGATGCCAACTTCAGCCAGGGCTGGACCGCGTTCTACTGGGCCTGGTGGATCAGCTGGTCGCCGTTCGTAGGCATGTTCATCGCCCGCGTCAGTCGTGGCCGCAGCGTGCGCGAGTTCCTTATCGCCGTGCTGCTGGTGCCGTCGCTGGTCTCGGTGCTGTGGATGACCGCCTTCGGCGGCACCGCGATCAACCAGCTGCTGGTGGACGGTTTCACCGGTGCGCAGGACGCCGGTCTGGAACTGAAGCTGTTCAGCATGCTCGGTGAAATGCCGCTGACCGCCATCACCTCGTTCATCGGCATCGTGCTGGTGGTGGTGTTCTTCATCACCTCGTCGGACTCCGGCTCGCTGGTGATCGACACCATCACCGCCGGCGGCAAGGTCAACGCGCCGGTGCCGCAGCGGGTGTTCTGGGCCAGCATCGAAGGGGTGATTGCCATCGCCCTGCTGCTCGGTGGCGGTCTGGTGGCGCTGCAGGCCATGGCCGTGTCGACAGGCCTGCCGTTCACCCTGGTGCTGCTGGTGGGCTGCGTGTCCATCGTCAAGGGGCTGATGAGCGAGCCGCGCTGAGCGCCGCTGCCGCCACCTCGGAGAGCGCGCCTGCGGGCGCGCTTTTTCGTGCAGGCTTCATGACTGCGAAGCGCCGGGCGGCGGGCATGGGCTCATCGATACGCCCCTGGTCGCTAATGGATAGCCCCACGCCGTTTGCGCCGCTCTTGCCGGTTTTTCCTTCTGTTAGCGTCAGCCACCGCGTGCGGCATGGCGCCGCTCGCTGCGTTCAGCGCCATAACAAGAAGGAGCAGCCCATGAGCCAAGCCCCTGTGCCTCCAGGGCCCAGCAAAGCCAACGACGACGGTATTCCGGCCCCGAGTGGAGCCGTCAGTCTGATAGACACCGACTACGTGGTCGGCCAGGACAACATCCGCGGTCGCTACCTGGTCAACCTCGATATCCACGGCAAGGTATTTCTCGTCTCCGCGCTCAGTGCGCTGATCTTCGTGGTGCTGGCGCTGGCCCTGCACAACGAGGTGGAGCCGCTGTTCAAGGCCGTTCGCGACTGGCTCACGCAGAACCTGGCGTGGTTCTTCCTCGGTTCGGCCAATATCTTCGTGCTGCTGTGCCTGGGCCTGATCGTCTCGCCGCTGGGCCGGGTGCGTCTCGGCGGCACGCTGGCGCGTCCCGACTATTCCTACACCTCCTGGTTCGCCATGCTGTTCGCCGCCGGTATGGGCATCGGCCTGATGTTCTATGGCGTGGCCGAACCCATGTCGCACTACGACTCGTCCCTGGCCGGCGTCGCCGTCGGCGAGAACGGTGTGCGCAGCGACTGGGCGCCGCTGGGCGCGGCGGTTGGCGATTCCGAAGAAGCGGCGCGCCTGAGCATGGCCACCACCATCTTCCACTGGGGCCTGCACCCTTGGGCGATCTACGCCATCGTCGCCCTGGCGTTGGCCCTGTTCGCCTTCAACAAGGGCCTGCCGCTGTCGTTCCGTTCGATCTTCTTCCCGCTGCTGGGCGAGCGGGTCTGGGGCTGGCCGGGTCACGTGATCGATATTCTCGCCGTGTTCGCCACCCTGTTCGGCCTGGTCACCTCGCTGGGTCTGGGCGCCGAGCAGGCCACCGCCGGCCTGCACAGCCTGTTCGGCCTGCCGGCCGATCCCACCACCAAGGTGCTGCTGATCACCGTCATCACCCTGATCGCGCTGTGTTCGGTGCTGGCCGGCGTGGACAAGGGCGTCAAGCGCCTGTCCGAGATCAACCTGGGCCTGGCCCTGGTGCTGCTGCTGTTCGTCCTGATCGCCGGACCCACCGCGCTGCTGCTGAGTGGCGTGCTGGACAACCTTGGCGCCTACCTGCAGTACCTGCCGGCGCTGTCCAACCCCATCGGCCGCGAAGACGCCAACTTCAGCCAGGGCTGGACCGCCTTCTACTGGGCCTGGTGGATCAGCTGGTCGCCGTTCGTGGGCATGTTCATCGCCCGGGTCAGCCGCGGCCGCACCGTGCGCGAGTTCCTTATCGCCGTGCTGCTGGTGCCGTCGCTGGTATCGGTGCTGTGGATGAGCGCTTTCGGCGGCACCGCGCTGCATCAGGCCCTGGGCGGCCTGAGCGAACTGCAGCAGGCGGCGCTGGAGCTGAAGATGTTCGTCATGCTCGAGCAACTGCCGATCAGCGCGATCAGCTCGTTCGTCGCCATCGTGCTGGTGGTGCTGTTCTTCATCACCTCGTCGGACTCCGGCTCGCTGGTGATCGACACCATCACCGCCGGCGGCAAGGTCAATGCGCCGATGCCGCAGCGGGCGTTCTGGGTGCTGCTCGAGGGCGCGCTGGCCGTGGCATTGCTGCTGGGCGGCGGCCTGGTGGCGCTGCAGGCCATGGCGGTATCCACCGGCCTGCCTTTCACCCTGGTGCTGCTGGTGGGTTGCGTGTCCATCATCAAGGGACTGATGAGCGAGCCGCGCTGAGCCTTCCTATGAGCCTTCAGCGCCCGTGAGGCGCTGACGGCTTGCCAGCATGACGCCCCGGTCGATCGACCGGGGCGTCGTCGTTTATGGTCTGGTGCGCCGGCGCCCGTTCCGTAATCGCTGCAAGGCCGCTGCGTCCGGGTCGGGGGGGCGGCCAGCTACCCAGGCACCAGCGCCATATTCTCATGAGGCTAGCGAGCCGTTTGGCTGCGGCTGGCAGGCCATTGCAGGGTGGCGGCCGCGGCTGCGCCCCCTGAGCGCACTGCACGGGCGAGCGCCGAAAACGAAAACGCCCCGGATCAACCGGGGCGTTGGGCGGGCAGGGCGCGCATCAGCACTCGATGATATTCACCGCCAGGCCGCCGCGAGCGGTTTCCTTGTACTTGGTCAGCATGTCGGCGCCGGTCTCGCGCATGGTCTTGATCACCTTGTCCAGGCTCACGTAGTGCGCGCCGTCACCGTACAGCGCCATGCGCGCGGCGTTGATGGCCTTCACCGAGGCGATGGCGTTGCGTTCGATGCAGGGGATCTGCACCAGACCGCCGACCGGGTCGCAGGTCAGGCCCAGGTGATGCTCCATACCGATCTCGGCGGCATTCTCGACCTGCTCCGGGGTGCCGCCGAGTACCGCGCACAGCGCGCCAGCGGCCATCGAACAGGCCACGCCGACCTCGCCCTGGCAGCCCACTTCGGCGCCGCTGATCGAGGCGTTTTCCTTGTACAGAATGCCGATGGCACCGGCGGTGAGCAGGAAGTCGATGATGCCGCGCTCGCTGGCGCCGGAAATGGCGTTGGCGTAGTAGTGCAGCACGGCCGGGATGATGCCGGCGGCGCCGTTGGTCGGCGCGGTGACCACGCGGCCACCGGCGGCATTCTCCTCGTTCACCGCCAGGGCCCAGAGGTTGACCCAGTCGAGCATGCGCAGCGGATCCTCCAGGTAGCTGCGCTGGAAGCCGCCCAGCTTGCGTGCCAGGATCGCGGCGCGGCGACGCACCTTGAAACCGCCCGGGAGGATGCCCTCGGTGCGGCAGCCACGCTCGACGCAGGCCTGCATCACCTTCCAGATTTCCAGCAGGCCGGCGTCGGTCTCTTCGTCGCTGCGCCAGTGACGCTCGTTGCGGCGCATGATTTCGGCGATGCCGATACCGTGTTCGCGGCTCAGGCGCAGCAGGTCGGCACCGCTGCGAAACGGCAGCGGCAGGGCCGTGGCGTCCGGGGCGATGACCTTGTGCTTGGAGCCGTCGGCGAGAATCGCCTCGCTGACCACGAAGCCGCCGCCCACCGAGTAGTAGGTGGCTTCGTGTACCTGAATCCCGGCGGCGTCGAAGGCGGCGAAACGCAGGCCGTTGGCGTGCAGCGGCAGCGCCTTGCGGAACATCTTCAGATCGGTCTTCTCGTCGAAGCGCACGGCATGCTTGCCGGCCAGGACGATGCGCTTGTCGCGACGGATGGTGTCGATGTAGGCCGGCACCTGATCCACGTCCACGGTGTCCGGCTCATGGCCGCTGAGGCCGAGCAGCACCGCCTTGTCACTGCCGTGGCCCTTGCCGGTGGCGCCCAGCGAGCCATACAGCTCGGCGGCGACGCGGGTCACCTGCGGCATATGGCCGTGGTTCTCCAGAGCGTGGGTGAACAGGGCGGCCGCGCGCATCGGGCCGACGGTGTGGGAACTGGACGGGCCTATGCCGACTTTGAACAGGTCGAAAACGCTGATAGCCATGGCGAGGTTCTTCTTGTCGATTAAATGGACACGCGCCCGGTTACGCGCGTGCGGATATCCCTATCTAAGAACGGCCATATCATTATGTATACTGATTTATTTTTAATGTATTCGTTAGCGACCCTTAACTATTTAGATCGCGCCATGGACATCACCCGCCTGCGCACCCTGCGCGAACTGGCTCGCTGCCGCACCATGGCGGCCGCCGCCGAGTCGTTGCACCTGACGCCCTCGGCCGTCTCGCAGCAGGTCGCCCAGCTCGAGCGCGAGGCCGACATGGCGCTGATCGAACGGCGTGGTCGCGGTGTGGTACTGACGCCGGCCGGTGAACGCCTGGTGGCGCATGCCGAGCGCATCCTCATGGTGCTCGACGAGGCGCGCTCCGAGCTGGCGCAGTTGCGCGGGGAAATCGCCGGCGAACTGCGCGTGGCGGCCTTTCCGTCGATTGCCGTGGCGGTGATCGCGGAAACCGTGCGCGCATTGCGCAGCGCCTACCCGCGGCTGAACGTGGTGGTGCTGGACCTTGAGCCGCAGGAAAGCCTCAGCGCCCTGGGCTCCTGGCAGATCGACGTGGCGGTGATCGACGACCTGGCCGTGACCCCGGACGAGAACCGCGAGCACTACGCGCTGATTCCCCTGACCCAGGACCTGCTACATGTGCTGCTGCCCATCGACCATGCCCTGGCCCGGCGCGACAGCCTGACCATCGGCGACCTGCGCGACGAAGCCTGGGCGCTGGATTCCACCGGCAGCTCGTTTGGCGAATTCATCACCAACCTGTGCCGCCGCTCGGGCTTTGCGCCGCGCATCAACGCCCACTGCGCGGGCTTCGAGATGGTCGCGGCCATGGTCGCCTCGGGCAATTCCATCTCCATCGTCTCCGGCCTGCGCCTGGTGCGCCCGCTGCCTGGCGTCACCGCCGTGCCGCTGCTACCCGATATCCAGCGCGGCGTGTTCCTCGCCTACCGCAAGGGCGAGCGCGATCACCCGGCGGTGAACGTGTTTCTCGACGAGGCGGTGTATACGGCTGACAGGGTGCTGGGTTAGCCGAGCGCATGGATTCGCGAAGCAGCAGCGGGAGAAAAGGCTTTGCCGGCTTGTTGCTGCACCAAACCCTGGGATTCACCCTGCCGGTGACTGCGGCGGGCGCGAGGGTTCACCGCCGCCCGTATGGCGGCCACTAGCTGCGTGGCACCAGCACATACCACAGCAGCAGAAACACCAGGGCACAGGCCACCACCAGTACACCCATGACGCCTATCGCCATGGGGCTCAGCTGCTGCGGTCTGCCCATGCGCTGCACGAACGACGTCACCAGCAACGGAGCGGCCGCTATCAGGGTCACCGTGTTGGAAGCTTCCAGTGACAGGGCAATGACAGGCGGGATGGTGAACAGCAGCAACAACAGCAAGCCGCGCATGGCAAATTCGCTCCTCCAGGGTGGGCGGGGACTCAGCTCCAGAGCGCCCCGACCGGCGTATGCGCTGGGTAGTGCTTCGCCACTTGCGCCTGCAGCAGCTCGCCACAGGCCAGGGCATCGGTCAGCGCATGGTGCGCCGAGTATAGCGGCAGGCCGTAGCGCAGGCGGCTGTCGGCCAGGCGGATGGAGAGCGGGCGGCGGCCCCGCAGACGATTCCACCAGTTGACCCTGCGTTTGGGATGCAGGCGGGCTTCCAGCTCCATGGTATCGATGATGGGGAAGATCAGTCCTTCGCCCAGGTGCCGGCGCAGGGCCTGGTCGAGGAAGCTGCGTTCGATGTGGCGGTAGTGCGCCACCACCACCTTGCCGGCCAGTGCTTCGAGCAGTTCGTCCAGTACGCTGGCCAGGCGCGGGGCGTGGCGGATATCGCTGTGGGTGATGTGGTGGAAGGTCACCGATTCGGCGCTCAGTTCGCCAGCGGGTTTGACCACCCAGTAGCGCGCCTCGCTGCAGCGGATGCGTTGCAGGTTGAGCGGCACCAGGCCGAGGCTGACGATGGCGTGCTCACGCGGGTCGAGCCCGGTGGTTTCCACGTCCAGCGCCACCAGCGGCACCTCGGCCAGGGGCGTATCGGCGGCGACGCAGCCGGCGCCGTAGTAGGCGCGCAGGCGTGGATCGCGGCTGCTTTCGGCGAGGCTGGCGAAGAGTTGCGGCCAGTCCTGGGCCGCGTGCTCGCTCATTGCGGGCGGCTCGCCGGCTGGGCCGGGTAGCGAAAGCGCAGGAACTTCTGCGCGTTGCTGATCACCTGGAAGGCTTCCTTGAGGTGCTGGCGTTCGCTGGCGCTGAACTGTTCCGGCTCGATGTAGTTGCTCGGCGCGTTGCCGGCCTCGACTTCGCGGGCCTGGTGGCGCACGCGCACCAGGCTGAGGAATTCGAAGGCATAGCGCAGGTGCTCCAGCGCTTCCCTGGGCAGCAGCTTGGTGGCGGCGATGGCGTCGAGGCGATCCAGCGAATTCTGCGCCTTGGAGCCGCAGGCCAGGGCATGCACGCGGATCAGGTCGGTAAGCGGCGCGGTACCGCGCCCCTTGAGATTGATGATGTTCTTCTGGCGGCCGTCGGTTTCCATCACGAAGGTGCGGAAGAAGCCCAGCGGCGGCGTGCGGTTGAGGGCATTGCGCGCCAGCGCGGCGAGGAAGGCGGGGCTGGCGCTGGCCTTCTGTGCCAGCAGGTCCTTGAGGTTCTCCACCAGCTCGGTTTCGCCGTAGAGGCCGTCGAGGTCGAAGAAGATGCTGGCGTTGAGCAGGGTTTCCGGGTTGGGCCGCTCGATCCACTCGCTGAAGTACTGCCGCCACACCTTCAGCGGCTGCCGCCACCTGGGGTTGGTGGCCATGATGCCGCCCTTGCAGTAGCTGTAACCGCAGGCGGCCAGGCCGTCGCTGACGAACTGCGCCAGTTCGGCGAAGTAGGCGTCGTGCTCGTCGGCATCGAAGCGGTCGTCGAGCACCAGGGCGTTGTCCTGGTCGGTGAGCAGCAACTGTTCGTCGCGGGCCATGGAGCCGGCGACCATGAAGCAGTAGGGCACCGGCGGCGGGCCGAGTTTCTGTTCGGCCAGCTCCAGCAGGCGCTGGCTGAAGGCGCGGCCGATACCGCTCATGGCGCTGCCGACCATGTGTGCGCTGGCGTCGTCGGCGACCATGCGCACGAAGGTGGCGCGCAGGTCCGGCAGCAGGCTCTTGAGCCCTTCCACCGACGTCTTGTTGAAGATGCCGTTGACCAGATACAGGCTGCTGCGCGACTCGTAGCGGACGATGTCGGCCAGCGCCACCACCCCCACCGGGCGCCGCCGATGGAGGATCGGCAGATGGTGGATGTTGTTGCGCAGCATGCACAGCATGGCCTCGAACACCGAGTCGTCGGCCTGCAGGGTGACGGGGTTGGGCGTCATTACCTGGCTCACCGGGGTGCTGCTGGGCAGGCCGGCGGCGACCACGCGGGTACGCAGGTCGCGGTCGGTGAGGATGCCGGCCATCACCTGATTCTGCTGCTCGGCCACGTCCACCTGCTGCGGGTCGGGCCAGCGCGTGCCGGGGTCGACGACGATCACCGAGGACACGCCGTGTTCGGTCATCACCTGTGCCACCTGCTGGATCGGCGTATCCAGCGGCACGCTCACCGCGCCGCGCGAGATCAGCTTGCGTACCTTGATCTTCATCAGCTCGCTGGCCTTGCCGTGGCTGTCTTCCAGGGCGGATTTCAGCCGCGACTGACCTTCGGCCTCGACGAAGTCGGCGAAGTTGTCGAACTGCTCGCAGAGCTGGTGGAACAGCGCGCCGGGGATGAAGTAGATCAGGCAGTCTTCCAGCGCCGTGGCGCCCAGGCGCACCTTGTTGCCGCGCAGCAGGCCGGCCTGGCCGAAGATGTCGCCCTCGGCCAGGCGGTTGTGCAGCTCGCCGCCACGCCGATGGATCTCCACCGCGCCGCTGCGCACGTAGTGCAACTCGTGGATCGGCGCACCGACGGCGAGGATTTCGCTACCTGCCTTGAAGTAGCCCACTTGCACCTGACGGGCGATCTCGTCGAGAGTCTGCTCCGGCAGCGTGTCGAAGGGGGCGAAGCGATTCAGGTGGTCGCGGATCTCGATCAGCTCGATCTGCATGTGGGCCTCGCTGACTGGCTGGCACTACAGGATACGGGCATGCCCGAGGCATGTCCCCCCGCATGTCGCGGCGAGGCAATGGGCTGTCGAACGCCGGTGGCCGTACATCAGCCTGCGCAAGGGCAACCCAGGGGCCACTGCGCAGGCGGCAGCGTCCTGGCTCAGGTGTCGTCGAGGCCGGGCATGCGGGCTTCCAGGCTAAGGCGTGCGACCAGTTCATCCAGGAGCAGACTGCCGAGATTGTCGCCGGCGCGGCTGCGCAGGGTGACGCGGCCTTCGGCTTTTTCCTGCTCGCCGATCACCAGCAGGTAGGGCACCTTCTGCAGCGTGGCTTCGCGGATCTTGTAGCCGATCTTCTCGTTGCGCAGGTCGACAGTGGCACGCAGGCCGGCGCGCTTGAGGCGGGCC
The DNA here is from genome assembly GCF_021495345.1 of Pseudomonas hydrolytica. Lineage (NCBI taxonomy): Bacteria > Pseudomonadati > Pseudomonadota > Gammaproteobacteria > Pseudomonadales > Pseudomonadaceae > Ectopseudomonas > Ectopseudomonas hydrolytica. Next base: position 5,214,626 of record NZ_CP099397.1, on the reverse strand, counting down.
AGCACCTGGCGGGCGTAGTCGTTTTGCCCTTCGCTGATGGTCAGCACGGCGGCCTGCTGCGGCGCGAGCCACAGCGGGAACAGGCCGCTGTAGTGCTCGATGAGGATGCCGGTGAAGCGCTCCAGCGAGCCGAACAGGGCGCGGTGCAGCATCACCGGGCGCTCGCGCTCGCCCTGTTCGTTGACGTAGCTGATATCGAAGCGCTCCGGCAGGTTGAGGTCAACCTGCAAGGTGCCGCACTGCCAGTCGCGGCCGATGGCGTCACGCAGGACGAACTCCAGCTTGGGCCCGTAGAAGGCGCCTTCGCCCGGGTTGAGCTGATAGTCGATGTTCATCCGTTGCAGCGCGCCGGACAGTGCGCCTTCGAGCTGGTCCCAGGTGGCGTCGCTGCCGATGCGGTTGGCCGGGCGGGTGGAGAGTTTCACCGCCACCTCGTTGAAGCCGAAGTCGCGGTAGATGGCGAACACCAGGGCGATGGTGTCGGCGCATTCCTGCTCCATCTGTGCGGCGGTGCAGAAGATATGCGCGTCGTCCTGGGTGAAGTGGCGCACGCGCAGCAGGCCGTGCAGTGCACCGGAGGGTTCGTAGCGGTGCACCTTGCCGAACTCGGCCATGCGCAGCGGCAGGTCGCGGTAGCTTTTCAGGCCACGGGCATACAACGCCACGGCGCCGGGGCAGTTCATCGGCTTGAGGGCAAACACGCGTTCGTCCTCAGTGGTAGTGGTGAACATGGCGTCGCGGTAGTTGAACCAGTGCCCGGAGGTTTCCCACAGGCTGCGGTCCATCACGTCCGGGGTGTTGACCTCGACGTAGCCGGCGGCGTCCTGCTGCTGGCGCATGTAGCCGATCAGCTGCTGGAACAGCGTCCAGCCCTTGGGGTGCCAGAACACCGAGCCGGGGGCGCAGTCGTCGAAGTGGAACAGGTCGAGCTGGGCGCCGAGCTTGCGGTGATCGCGTTTGCCCGCTTCCTCCAGGCGGGTGAGATGGGCCTTGAGTTCCTTCGGCGTGGCCCAGCAGGTGCCGTAGATGCGCTGCAGCGCGGCGTTCTTGGCATCGCCACGCCAGTAGGCACCGGCCACCTTGGTCAGCTTGAAGGCCTGCAGATGGCCGGTGCGCGGAATGTGCGGGCCGCGGCAGAGGTCTTCGAAGTCACCCTGGCGATAGAGCGACAGCACTTCGCCCTCGGCAATGTCGCGGATCAGCTCGGCCTTGTAGTGCTCGCCCTGCGCCGCGAAATGGGCGATGGCGGCGTCGCGCGGTAACTCGCGGCGGTTGACCGGCAGATCGGCAGCGGCCAGCTCGCGCATGCGCGCCTCGATGCGTTCGAGGTCGTCGGGGGTGAAGGGGCGCTCGAAGGCAAAGTCGTAATAGAAGCCGTCTTCGATCACCGGGCCAATGGTCACCTGGGCGCTCGGGTACAGCTGCTTGACCGCCATGGCCAGCAGGTGCGCGCAGGAGTGGCGCAGCAGTTCCAGACCCTCCGGATCGCGGGCGGTGATCAGGCTGAGCTGGGCGTCGTTTTCGATCAGCGCGCTGGTGTCCACCAGGCGGCCATCCAGGCGGCCGGCCAGGGCGGCCTTGGCCAGGCCGGGGCCGATGTCGGCGGCCACCTCGGCCACGCTCGGAGGCCGGGCATAGTGACGCTGACTGCCGTCGGGCAGGGTGATATTGGGCATAGGGGTTCTCGGATCAGGGGCGGTTGAGGATGAAGTCTGTGGGGCGCGCGGTGCCCGGATAACCCGGTATCTGCGTCGCTACGGTTGTTATTCGCATCGGTAGCGCAGCGGCAAGCCTTGGCAATCGTCCTGCACCTGGCCGGCGTGCCAGGCCAGTTGGCCGGAGACGATAGTGCTGCGTACTGCGTGGCGGAAGGCGCGGCCCTGGAACGGCGTCCAGCTGCAGTGGGCGAGGATCGGGTCGGCTGCCACCGGGCGTGGTTCGGTCAGGCGTTCGACCAGGGTCAGGTCGGCCCAGTAGCCTTCGCGCAGGTAGCCGCGCTGCTCGATGGCGAAGCGCTCGGCCACGGCGTGGCTGGTCTTTTCCACCAGCAGGGGCAGTGGCAACAGGTCGTCGGCCACCAGCTCCAGCAACGATGGCAGGGCGTGCTGCACCAGCGGCAGGCCGGATGGGGCTTGCAGATAGGGACGCTGCTTTTCTTCCAGGGTATGCGGCGCGTGGTCGGTGCCGATGATGTCCAGCCGTCCGCACAGCAGGGCCTGACGCAGGGCGTGGCGGTCGGCCTGGCTCTTGATCGCCGGGTTGCATTTGATCAGGTGGCCGAGCGCGGCGTAGTCGCGGTCATCGAAGTACAGGTGATGGGCGCAGACCTCGGCGGTGATTTGTTTACCGGCCAGCGGGCCTCGCTGGAACAGGCTCAGTTCGCGCGCGGTGGTCAGATGCAGCACGTGCAGGCGTGTGCCATAACGCTGCGCCAGGCTCACCGCCAGACTGGAGGACTGGTAACAGGCCTCGGCGTCGCGGATCGCAGGGTGCTCGCTGGCGGGAATATCGTCGCCGAAGCGCGCCCGCCACTGCGCCTCACGCTCGCGGATGCGCGGGGTGTGCTCGCAATGTGTCAGCAGCACCGTCGGGCAATCGCGGAACAGCCGCTCCAGCGCCGCCAGGTCGTCGACCAGCATATTGCCGGTGCTGGCGCCCATGAACACCTTCACCGCTGCAACGCGGCTGGGGTCGAGTGCGGCGACGGTGTCGAGGTTGTCGTGGCTGACGCCGAAGTGAAAGCCGTAGTTGACCCGCGAGCAAGCGGCGGCGCGTTGCTCTTTGGCCACTAGCGCTTCCAGGGTCAGGGTCGGCGGGTTGGTGTTGGGCATGTCCATCACGCTGGTGATGCCGCCAGCCACTGCCGCCCGCGACTCGCTGGCGAAGCTGCCCTTGTGTGGCGCGCCGGGGTCGCGGAAGTGCACCTGGTCGTCGATCATCCCGGGCAGCAGGTATTGGCCGGCGGCGTCGATCTCCAGGCTGGCGTTGAGGCCGTCGATGCTGCTGGCGATCTTTTCGATACGGCCATTGTGCACCCGGATATCGGCCTCGAACTCCCGGCCTTCGTTAACCAGGCGGGCATTGCGAATCAGCAGGTCAGTCATGGCGATGTTCCTGGGAGCGGTGAGGGGCGGGTGGCACCGGGTCGTAGCCGCCCGGATGCCAGGGATGACAGCGCAGCAGGCGGCGCAGGCTCAGCCACAGGCCGCGCAGCAGGCCATGTTTTTCCAGTGCCTCGATGGCGTAGTGCGAGCAGCTCGGGTGAAAGCGGCAGCGTGGCCCGAGCAGGGGGCTGATCAGGTACTGGTAGAGGCGCACCAGGGTGATGGCCAGGCGTCTCATGTCGGTCGGCTCACGGCCACGCGCAGGCGCTCTTCGTCCAGCTCGTTGTAGAAACAGCTGGGCCGCCCGGTGTGGCACGCCGGGCCCTGCTGCTCGACCCTGAGCAACAGAGCGTCGCCATCGCAATCGAGATGGGCGCTGAGCAGGCGCTGGCGGTGCCCGCTGGTCTCGCCCTTGCGCCACAGCTGCTGGCGCGAGCGTGACCAGTAGCAGACCTGGCCGCTGTGCAGGGTTTCTTCCAGCGCGCTGCGATTCATCCAGGCCAGCATCAGCACCTCGCCGCTGTCGTAACGCTGGGCAATCACCGGGATCAGTCCGGCCTCGTTCCAGGCAATGGCCTCCAGAGCTGGGCCGAGCGCCACGGAGTGGTCGGCGTCTGCCGATTCCAGCTGCAACCAGAGAGCACTGGCGCTCATGGCTCAGCTCCAGTTCCAGCGGCTTTCCGCCACCGCGTCGTGGGCGTGCAGGCTTTCCGCGTGCACCACCCGCACGCGGAAGGCGCTGGCCTGTGGCAGCTGGCGCAGTGCCCGGTGCAGGCGGCGGGCGGCGTCTTCGCAGAACATCAGGTTCTGCCCGTTGGCCAGGGCGAAGGCCTGCTCGTCAGCGCGCTTCACCGCGGTTTGCACCGGCGTGCCGAGCGCGCGTTCGGCGGCCTCGAGCAGCGCCAGCAGGGGCAGGTCGATGCAGTCGGCAGCCAGGCGCAGTTGCAGCGTGGCCGTGCTGCGCTGGCTGTGCGGCGTGGCGACTATGCCCTGGGTCGAGCCGAGCCAGTCGAGCACATCCAGGTAGTTCAGTGGCTGCTGCGCGAAACTTTCGGCGAAGCGCTGCTGGATCAGCTGGCGGGCCAGGGCTGCCGAGCAGGGGCAGGTCGAGGAGTAGTCCAGTTCGACCTGCAGTTCCATGTGCAGGCCGCGGCCATCCTGGCGGGCGTGAATCTCGAAGGGGTAGTGCTTCCAGCCGCTCAGCTGGCTGACCAGTGCCGGGCGCTGCAGCGGCAGCGCGCCGCGCACCGTCAGCGAGGCGCTGTCGGACAGCTCGTGGTGGCTGCTCAGGCAGTCGTCCAGCAGATGCTGCAGCGCAGCCAGGGTCAGCGGTTTGCCCGCCAGGCCCTGCAGAGCCAAGTACAGGCGCGACATGTGGATGCCGCGCGCACCGGCATCATCGAGGCTGACACCGATGTCCACGCTGGCATTCAGCGCCTGGCCCGCCAGCTGGATGGGCAGGGCGATGCCGGCCATGCCGACCCAGTGCAACGGCAGGTCGTGGTGGGTGGCTTGGGCGGCAATATCCGGCAGAAGCTGTTCGTTCATCGCAAATCCGTGGGTTGCTGTCAGAAATAAATGTTATGTTATAACAATTGAAACAAGCCAGCCGATTTGCCATGACCCTGACCGTGCCTACCGAAGCCGAACTGCTGGCCCAGCCAGCCGACGACTACATGAACGATGCCCAGCAGCGGTTCTTCCGCGAATTGCTGCTGGCTCAGCGTGCCGAGTTGCAGGCGCGCATCGACGACGAATTCACCGAGCTGCGCCAGCCTGAGATCAGCAGCGACGTTGCCGACATCGGCGCCGCCGAGGAGCAGCGTCAGTGGCAGCTGCGCCTGCTGGAGCGGGAGAAGAAGCTGCTGGACAAGATCGACCAGGCGCTCGAACGCCTGGCGCGTGGCGAATACGGCTGGTGCGCCGAGACCGGCGAACCCATCGGCCTGAAACGCCTGCTGCTGCGTCCCACCGCGACCCTGTGCATCGAAGCCAAGGAGCGTCAGGAGCAGCGCGAAAAACATCAGCGTGACCGTGACTGAACGAGGAACACCCCCATGAATCAGCGTCTACCCGTTACCGTGCTGTCCGGCTTTCTCGGTGCCGGCAAGAGCACCCTGCTCAACCACGTGCTGAAGAACCGCGAAGGCCGCAAGGTCGCGGTGATCGTCAACGACATGAGCGAAATCAATATCGACGGCGCCACCGTCCAGCAGGACGTCAGCCTCAACCGCGCCGAAGAGAAGCTTGTGGAGATGAGCAACGGCTGCATCTGCTGCACCCTGCGCGAGGACTTGCTCGAGGAGGTCAGCCGCCTGGCCCGCGACGGCCGCTTCGACTACCTGCTGATCGAGTCCACCGGCATCAGCGAGCCGCTGCCGGTGGCCGAGACCTTCACCTTCCGCGACGAGCAGGGGCGCAGCCTGTCCGACCTGGCGCGGCTGGACACCATGGTCACGGTGGTCGACGGGGTGAACTTCCTGCGCGACTTCCACGCCGCCGACAGCCTGGCCAGCCGTGGCGAAACCCTGGGCGAGGAGGACGAGCGCTCGATCACCGATCTGCTGATCGAACAGGTGGAGTTCGCCGACGTCATCCTCATCAGCAAGATCGACCTGATCAGCCAGGCCGAGCGCGAAGAGCTGATGGCCATCCTCCGTGGCCTCAACACCCACGCCGACATCCAGGCCATGAGCATGGGCCAGATCGCCCTGGACCAGATCCTCGACACCGGCCGCTTCGACTTCGACCGCGCCTCGCAGGCGCCGGGCTGGCTCAAGGAGCTGCGCGGCGAGCACGTGCCGGAAACCGAGGAATACGGCATCGCCTCCAGCGCCTACCGCGCGCGCCGCCCGTTCCATCCACAGCGTTTCTACGACTTCATCGCCCGTGAGTGGACCAATGGACGCCTGCTGCGCTCCAAGGGGTTCTTCTGGCTGGCCAGCAAGTATCAGGAAGCCGGCAGCTGGTCGCAGGCCGGCGGCCTGATGCGCCACGGTCTGGCCGGGCGCTGGTGGCGTTTCGTGGCCAAGCAGCACTGGCCGCAGGACGAGGAAGGTCTGCAGGCGATCATGAAGCACTGGAGTGCCGAGGTCGGTGACTGCCGCCAGGAACTGGTGTTCATCGGCCAGAACATCGACTTTGCCCGCCTGAGCGACGAGCTGGATGCCTGCCTGCTCACCGATGAGGAAATGGCCGGCGGCCCGGAGGCGTGGAGTCTGCTGCCCGACCCGTTCGGCGCCTGGCAGCAGGAGGCAGCCTGATGTTCGCCCTGCAGTTGCCGAAGCTCTCCCGGCAGGTGCTGGGCGAGGATATTCAGGTGCTTGGCGAGGTGCTGCGTGACGGCGTCAACCTGGCCGTCTGGCAGCGCCGCCTGCCGGCGCAGATCGCCGACTTCGCCGACGCGCTGCTGGCCCAGGGCGAGCCCCTGGCGCACTCCATGACCCTGGAGCTGCCGCGTGCCGACAGCGAGCCGAACCTGACCGGCCTGGTCGCGCAGTATGCCGACCTGCCGGGCCAGGCCGCCTTTCTCGCCGACGTGGCCTGGCTGGTGCGCGCCTACGCCTGCCTGCTCGATGCCGAGCGCATCGGTCTGCGCCTGCGCGCGCTGGACAAGGCCATGTGCCCGCGCTTTCACGTCGACCATGTGCCGCTGCGGCTGATCACCAGCTATGCCGGGGTCGGCAGCGAGTGGCTGGAAGAGGGCGCGATGCCGCGCAACAGGCTCGGTCAGCCGGAGGCAGAGCCTACGGACGAGGCGTTGATCCAACGTTTGGACGCCGGCCATGTCGCCCTGGCCAAGGGCGAGAAGTGGCAGGGTAACGAAGGCCGCGGACTGATCCACCGTTCACCGCAGCCGCCGGCCGGCCAGCGGCGTTTGCTGCTGACCCTGGATTGGCTGGCCTGAACGAAACTGTCGGCTGCCGTGGGGTGCGCCGTGCGCACCGCGTATACCGCGGTATTTGGCGGACCCAACGCGGAAATCAAAAAAATAGGCCGGAGCGACTGCCCCAGCCTTAAGCACCAAGAGATCATGTCGACGCGTGACTCGACATGAGGGTTACGTGAGGTACCCGCAGTCATTAGGCGCTTTTTGGGTGACGCTTTGATGTCAGGGTTTGATCCACTGGCCCTGATACTGCGTCTTGCAGGCCGGCTCCAGGTACAGCGCGTCGCTGGCCACGCCGTAGTAGTGGATATCCTGCAGATACAGGCCGCTGCCGGCGCGTGCGCCCTGGCACACACCATAGGCGCCTTTCGGGCACTGCTCGACGAACTCGACTTCCACCGTCTGGCCCTGCAGCTGCGGCTGGCAGAAGCCCTCGCGAAACAGCGTATCGGGGATGTTGCGATTCTCCTGGCAGATCTGCACGTCCAGGCGCTCGCCCTGGCTGTGCACCACGCAGGCCTCGGCCAGCGCCAGGCCGGGTAACAGAGAGAACAGCAAAAACCACGCACGCATCGTATCGGCTCCAGAAAAACTGCCGGCGAATCTAGCACGCTGTCGCGGCATAGTCTGTGCTGGCACTTGCAGCGCAAACCATCGACCATAGGCCCATGCTCAGCCAAATCCCCACCCACCTGATTGCCGGCCCTCTGGGCGCGGGCAAGACCAGCTTGATCCGCCACCTGTTGGCGCAGAAGCCGGCGGCCGAACGCTGGGCGGTACTGATCAACGAGTTCGGCCAGATCGGCCTGGATGCCGCGCTGCTGGAGCGCGGCGAGGACGGTATTGCCCTGGCCGAGGTGGCTGGCGGCTGTGTGTGCTGCGTCAATGGCGCGCCGTTTCAGGTCGGTCTCGGCCGCCTGCTGCGTCAGGCGCGACCGGACCGCCTGCTGATCGAACCGTCCGGTCTGGGCCACCCCGCGCAGCTGCTGGCGCAACTGCGCCAGCCGCCCTGGCGTGGCGTGCTGGCCGTGCAGCCGGCGCTGCTGGTGCTGGATGCCGCCGCCCTGGCGGCCGGTCAGGCGCTGCCGCAGGTGCAGCATCAGGCGCTGGGCGAGGCCGGTCTGCTGCTGCTGAACAAGAGCGAGCATCTGAGCGCAGAGGATCGTGCTCGCATCGCCGCAGCATTGCCGCCGCTGCCGTTGCACTGGACCAGCCAGGGCCGCCTCGACCTGGCTGCGCTGCCAGGTTTCGGCGCGCGCGCAGCTGAAGCCGAAGCGGCCGATCTTCCCGCGGCCGCAGCGCCCCTGCCACAGCTGTGGCGCACGCCGGACGAACCCATCTGCCTGATCCAGGATCAGGCCGAAGGCTGGAGCATCGGTTGGCGCTGGCATCCGAGCCAGTGTTTCGACCTGGCGCAGGTGCAGCGCTGGCTGGCCGGCCTGGATTGGCGCCGGGCCAAGGCGGTGCTGCACGGCGCAGACGGCTGGCGCTCGCTCAATGCCCTGCATGGCCAGACCCTCGAGCCATGGCGCGCCAGCGAATGGCGCAAGGACTCGCGCCTGGAGCTGATCTTCGATGCCGCGCAGAACGCCGAGGCCCTGCGCGCCGGCCTGGCGGCCTGCCGCGCGTCATAGGCCCGCGCGGCCGGCCACCCATTCTCCGGTCAGGGATAACCCTGGAACCAGGCGAGGATCTTGCCCGGCGAGCTGGCGAACCACTCGTGACCGCCCAGCGCTTCGGTATGGCGTGCCGTCGGGATGCCCTGGTAGAGCAGGCGGTCGTAATACAGGTCCATGCTCCACCAGGGTACGGTGAGGTCGACGAAGCCGTGCACGAACAGGGTCGGAGGATGGTCGGCCGGCAGTGCCGGCACGCTGCACAGTGGCCCGGAGCAGGTCGCGTAGGAGCCGGACTGGATCGCCAGTGCCTTGAACCGGCCGGGGAAGGACACCGCCATGCGGCTGCTGTTGTAGCCGCCGCTGGAGATGCCGGTGGCGTACTGGCGGCCAGCGTCGAGCGGCCCGAAGTGTCCGGCGGCGATAGCGTTCAACACATTCCCGAGAAAGTCGTAGTCGGTGCTCAGTTCGTAGTTCTGCGCCAGGCCCGGGATATTGGTCTGCCAGAACAGATCGGCCGGGGCGCTCGGGGCGACCACCGCGAAGCCGTTGTCGAGCAGGCGCTGGATCAGCTTGCCTTCGTAGAAGCCGCCGAACGGCATGTTGCCGTAGTAGGTGAAGTCGTTGAGCGGGAAGAACGAGCCCTGATAGATCAGTACCACCGGCCAGCCGGCGGCCGGTGGCGTACCCAGCGGGGTCTGGTAGATCACCTTGCGCTGACCGACCAGGCCGGAGTCGATCCAGGTGGACTGGTAGCTGCAGCTGACCTTGGCCGGTAGCAGCAGGCTCTTGGCGCGTTCAGTGCAGCGCGAGGCGGCCTGGGCCTCGAGAGTGGACAAGGACAGCAACAGCAGGCAGAGACAGGCGGTGCGAAAAAGGGACATGGCGGAATTCTCCGTTGTTTTTATGGGTATCGCGCATCAAATAGAAACAGGAATTCCGATTCCGTCAAGTGTCGCAGGTCCCGCCAATCCTGGCCTGTAGCCGGATAGGGCGGACTTGAGCGCCGCGCTGAGGAGAAAAAATCGAACTGGGGGCTTGCCAGGATGAGACTGCAGTACTAGCTTATTCGGAACCGATGTTCCGATTCCGATAAAAACAACAGCTGGAGGTCATCGTGGCACATCAAGGAAGGGGCCTGGCGGCAGCCGGCCTGGCTTTGCTCGGGGCGTTGCCGTTCGGCGCGGCGCAGGGGTTTCAAACCCGTCATGGCGACTGGGACGTATCGTTGGACACCACACTGTCCTACGGCGTCAGCTATCGCATGGAGGGCCAGGACAGCAAGCTGATTGCCCGCGCCAACGGCGGCAAGGGCGACAACACGGCGCTGATCAACTCCGACGACGGCAACCTCAACTTCAAGAAGGGCGAGTTGTTCTCCGAGGTCGCCAAGGCGGTTTCCGAACTGGACCTGCGTTACCAGGAGCAATACGGCCTGTTCGTTCGCGGTCGCGCCTTCTACGACTTCGAGCTCGAGGACGACGAGCGCCGCCACCGCCAGATCAGCAACGCCGGCCTGGACGAGGCCGGCTCCAGCGTGGACCTGCTCGATGCCTTCGTCTACGGCAGCTGGACAGTCGGCGAGCGCGCACTGAATGCCCGTCTCGGACGGCAGGTGATCAACTGGGGCGAAGGGCTGTTCTACCAGAACGGCATCGGCGCGACCAACCCGGTGGACATCAACGCGCTGCGCGCCCCGGGTTCGGAGATCAAGGAAGCCTATATGCCGACCTTCATGGCCTATGCCTCCTTCGAGCTGCGTGACAACCTCAGCATCGAAGGCTACTGGCAGCCGGGCAAGGCCTGGGAAGCCTCGCGCATCGACCCCTGCGGCACCTACTACTCCACACTCGACGTCCTCGGTGAGGGCTGCAACTACCTGTCGGTGGCGCCGCTGCAGGAGCAGGCCACTGCCCTCGCCGGCAGCTCGCAGGCATTCGACAGCCCGGCCGCCGCGCGGGCCTGGCTCGCCGGCCTGCCGCCCGGGCTGATCAGCACCCTGCTGAATGCCTACGTGCCCACCACCTTCATGCCGCGCGCCCAGGACATCGACGGCGATGACTCGCCGCAGTACGGCGTGGCCCTGCGCTGGTTCGTGCCGCAGCTGAACGACACCGAGCTGGGCTTCTACTACCTGCGTTACAACATGCAGGTGCCGATGATCGGCCTGACCGTCGGCCAGCCGATCGTGCTGCCGGTGGTCGGCCCGTTGCCCGATGCCAGCAGCTCGCGCTACTACGCCGAGTACCTGGAGAAGCGCGACCTGTTCGGGGTCAGCTTCAACACCTCGATCGGCGGCGACAGCATCTTCAACGGCCTGTCGCTGGCCGGCGAGCTGAGCTACCGGCCGAACACGCCGATCGCCCTGGGCCTGGGCGAATACCTGCCGAACGCCCTGCTCAACCCCGACGGCCTGCCGGTTGGCACGCGGCTGGACGGCTACCGCGAGAAGGACATGGTTCAGGCCTCGCTGTCAGCCATCTACAACTTCACCGGGCTGCTCGGCGCCAACTCCGCCACCCTGTTCGGCGAGGTGGTGGCCAGCCGGGTGCAGGGGCTGGAGTCGGACGTCGATTACTACGAGGCCACCAGCAGCGCCTACGGCGCCCAGGCCAGCCTGCAGCTGACCTACAGCAACGTGTTCAACCTGGTCACCCTGGCACCCAGCGCCAGCTACCAGTACAGCATCAACGGCGTGGCTCCCCAGCTTACCAACGGCCTCGACGAGGAGGCACAGAGCTGGTCGCTGGGCCTCGACGCCATCTACAAGGAATCCCTCACCGTAGGCGCCCGTTACGTCGGCTACAGCGGTGGCGGCTTGTCGAACAAGCGCACCGACCGGGATTTCCTCAGCTTCAACGTCAAGTACAGCTTTTGAAGGGGATGCAACGCATGATTCGATCAGGATTTCTGCTGGCGGCCCTGCTGACCAGTTCGTTGGCCCAGGCCCAGGTCGGCGCCGAGCAGGCCGCGCGGCTCGGCCAGGACCTCACCCCGATGGGCGCCGAGCGTGCCGGCAACGCCAGCGGCAGCATTCCCGCCTGGGACGGCGGCCTGGCCCAGGACAGCGGCGCTTTCGATCCGGCACTCGGCTACAGGGACCCCTTCGCCGCCGATCAGCCGCTGTTCACCGTGACCCACGCCAATGCCCAGCAGTACCGCGAGCAGCTCAGCCCCGGCCAACTGGCCATGCTGCAGCGCTACCATGACAGCTGGAAGCTCAAGGTCTACCCGACGCGGCGCTCGGCGTCCTACCCGGACAAGGTATACGCCGCGGTCAAGGCCAACGCCACGACGGCCAAGCTGATCGAGAACGGCAATGGCATTGCCGACTTCCAGCTGGCCACGCCCTTTCCCATTCCCCAATCGGGCCTGGAAGTGCTGTGGAACCACCTGGTGCGCTACCGCGGCGAGAGCGTCAAGCGCTACTACGCCCAGGCCGTGCCGCATGCCAGCGGCGATTACTTCATGACCCGCATCGCGGATCTGTTCCTGTTCAACCAGGACGCCGGCGACCACAGCAAGAACAACGGCAACGTGCTGTTCTACTTCCGCCAGTCGGTGCTGGCGCCGGCGCGCCTGGCCGGCACTGAGCTGCTGGTTCACGAGACCGTCAACCAGGTCAAGGAGCCGCGTCTGGCCTGGCTCTACGCCGCCGGCCAGCGCCGCGTGCGACGTACGCCGAACGTGGCCTACGACTCCCCCGGCACCGCCTCCGAGGGCATGCGCACCACCGACAACTTCGACATGTTCTCCGGTGCGCCGGACAAGTACGACTGGCAACTGATGGGCAAGCGGGAAATGATCGTGCCCTACAACAGCTACCGCCTCGCCGCCCGGAGCAACAAGTACAGCGACATCGTCCAGCGCGGCCACGTCAATCCCGAGCTGCTGCGTTACGAGCTGCACCGCGTCTGGCATGTGCGCGCCACGCTGAAGGCCGGCCAACGCCACCAGTACAAGCAGCGCGACTTCTATTTCGACGAGGACAGCTACCAGATCCTGCTGGTCGATCACTATGACAACCGCGACAACCTCTGGCGTCTCGGTGAGTCCTACACCATCAACTATTACGACCAGCCGCTGGTATGGACCAAGGGCGACGCGATATACGACCTGATCGGTGGCCGTTATGTCATCGGTATTCTATCCAACGAAGAACCGGCGGATCAGTTCGATATTGCCCTGAAACCCACCGATTTCACACCGGCACAACTTAGAAGGGACAGCGTGCGTTAATTATCGGCAACTTTCAGATAATTGCAGATAAGCCGAGAAAGTTCCTCTGGCACAACTTCTCTGGGCGTCGTGCCGAGGCTGCCGACCATGGTGAAGTAGTTCATCCCGGCCAGCAGCATATGGGCGCAGAGATCGGCCGCCCGGGCCGGTTGTGGGTGGCCGAGTTCGGCCGGGTTGGCCAGGGCGATGCGGCAGAAGGTCTGACCGATATGGGCATTGAGCTGATGGAAGCGCTGGCGGAAATGCAGATCTGCCGAGCTGCGCCGGATCAGTGCGCGGAGCAGGCCCTCGCTGCCTTCGAACTGGCGTACCAGGCCCTGGATAAAGGCCGTGACGCGCGCCTGCAAAGGTGTTTCGGCATGTGCCAGCTGATCGGCGAGGGCATCGATGGCGCTGCCGCTCTGCTCGATGAAGCGTTCGTGCACGGCGTACAGCAGCACGTCCTTGTCGCCCAGCAGGCGATAGAAGGTGCCCACCGAGGATTCGGCCAGTTGGGCGATCTGGGAAATGCCGGTGTCTTCGAAGCTGTCGTTGGCGAGCAGCTCGGCGGCGACGTTGAGGAAGCGTTCCAGAGCCTTTTTGCTGCGTGCCTGGGTAGGGCTGGCGATGCTGTACATGATCAATTCTCGAACCGGCACGGGCCGATTCTAGGGGGTTTGGCAAGTCAAGGCAAATAACCACTCGATAATTAGAAAGTTGTCTGGAAAGTTGATGGATTAACGCCCTGTGGATTGATTCGTTTATTGCGAGTCAGGGCACTTTATTGTTTGTCGTTAATGTAAGGAGTCGACCCGTGATGGACTATCTGCATTTACCCTCTGGCCGTATCGCCTATGTTTGCCGCGGCCAGGGCCCTGCGGTTCTGCTGCTGCACGGGCTGGGCTCCTCGTCGCTCGACTGGCAGCCACAGATCGAGCATCTGGCCCGGCACTTTCGGGTCTACGCCCTGGATCTGCGCGGCCATGGCCAGAGCGCGCCATTGCGCGCACCGGTGAGCATGGCCGAGCTGGCGGGGGATGTGGCCGACTTCATCCGCGCCCTGGATATCGAGCCGTGCGTGCTGGTGGGCATTTCCATGGGCGGCATGCTCACCTTTCAGCTGCTCGCCGATCACCCCGAGCTGCTGCGCGCCGCGGCGGTGGTCAACAGCGCGCCGAGCTTTCCCCTCGATAGCTGGAAGATCCGCGCCCAGGTCTGGCTGCGCCTGGTACTGGTACGCGCACTGGGTCTGCCGACGCTGGCGCGGCTGCTGGCCGGCAAGCTGTTTCCCAAGGCCGAGCAGCAGGCGTTGCGCGAGCAACTGATCGAGCGCATCGCCGGCAATGACCGCACCTCCTACCTGCACGCGATGCGTGCCATTCCCGGTTGGAGCGCGCTGCCGCGGGCAGCGCGGGCGGATATCCCGCTGCTGGTAGTAGCTGGTGACCGCGACTACACGCCGTTGGCCTACAAGCGCGCCTATGTCGGCCAGCTGCGCAACGCCCGTCTGGAGGTGATCGAAGACTCCGGCCACGCCACCCCGCTGGACCAGCCGCAGCGCCTCAACCAGCTGCTGCAGGCCTTTATCGCCGAACATTCGCCGCCCGTACCGGCCTGACGCGGCGTCGTCACGTCGCTACACTGGCCGCCGTCATTGGCTGCGGCTGGTCCTTCATGCAACTGCTTCCCTGGTCCCACTCCTGCTCTGCCGGCTTCACCCTGCGCGGCTGGCACAGCCCGCCCTCGGGCAAGCCGCTGCTGCATTTTCTGCACGGCAATGGCTACTGCGGGCGGGTCTACACGCCGATGCTGGCGCTGCTGGCCGAGGACTTCGACCTCTGGCTGTGCGACGTGCAGGGCCATGGCGACAGCGATCACGGTGGTCGTTTCCACGGCTGGAACCGCAGCGCCGAGCTGGCGGTGGAGGCCTTCGAGGCGTTGCGCGCGCCGTTCGGCGAGGTGCCGCGCTTCGCCCTCGGGCACAGCTTCGGCGGCGTACTGACCAGCCTGATCCTGGCTCGCCATCCCGAGCTGTTCCGGCGCGCCGTGCTGCTCGATCCGGTGCTGTTCAGCCCGGCGATGATCGGCGTCATGGCGTTGTCCGACGTGGTCGGCCTGGCCCAGCGCAACACCCTGGCGAGCAAGGCGCGCAAGCGCCGCCGGCAGTGGCCCGATCGTGCCGCCGCCCACGCTGCGCTGCACGGCCGCGGCATGTTCCGTGGCTGGGACGAGGCGGCCTTCGCCGCCTACATCGAACACGCCTTGAAGGACGTGGAGGGCGGCGTCGAGCTCAAGTGCCGGCCGAGCCGCGAGGCCGAGATCTTCGGGTCCTACCCGCGTCGCCTGTGGCCGTCGCTGGCCAAGGTGAGCACCCCGACCGAAGTGATTCACGGCGTGCACACTTATCCCTTCGTCGCCAGGTCGGTGGCGCGCTGGTGTGCGAGCAACGCCCATGTGCGCAGCCAGGTGGTGCCCGGCGGGCATTGCTTCATGCAGGAGCGGCCGGCCGACAGCGCGGCGCAGGCGGCCGATTTTCTGCTGCAGCGGAGCTAGGCGATGCAGGCAGGCCGGGAGGAGGTCTGGCTGGCGCTGGCCGATCTGTGGCTGGACATCGAGCTGGACGAGCCCTGGCTGCGCAGTATCGCCGCGGTGCTGCGCAACAGCGGCCTGGGCCGCGCCGAACTGGAGCGCATCTTCCACTAAGAGGTGGCGCCGCTGGTCTGGCTCAATCACTGGAGCACGGCCGGGGTGTGGAGCGCCTTCGATCGCGACTGGCTGCTCGAGGGCTGTCGGCGCAACCAGCTGCGTGGCGGCTGGCATCGTCTCGTCTGCCGGCTGCTGCGCCGGCCGATGACCTATGGTTGCCGCGCCGAATGGCGGCAGGTGCTGGCGCTGCTCGATGAGGAGCCGCGCTGAGGCCTCAGTCGGCCTTGCGTCGCCAGTCTTCCAGGCGGATCACCTTGTCGCGGCTCTGTACCGAAACCGGCTCGGGCTGTGGCTCCAGCACCGGGTGGGGCTCCAGCTGGATACGCCCCAGCTGTTGGCCGAACATGCTGATCTGCCCGCGCAGGCGCTGCTCGCCGGTAACGGTGAATTCGAAATCGTAGAGGCGCGCCAGGCGCCGGTGGCCGCGGGCATCGCGCTCGATGGCCAGGCGGCGCAGGGCGACGGCGCCATCGAGCAGCTCCACATCGAGCCGGGCGCAGTGCTGCTTGGCCAGTGTCAGGGCGCGTTCGCGAATGCCGTGACCGCGCCACAGCCAGGCGCAGACGGCAGCGAAGAGCATCAGCAGGAAGACATCGAACAGGTTGATCATGGTGACTCCGACGCGGGGAGACAGAGCTTAGCCTATCTGCCAGGCAGTTCTCAGCACCAGGTCTTGCCGTTGACGCCACTCTGCACTAGCGTGCGCGCACTTCACTGGAAAAGGACGTCACCATGCAGTGCCCCGCCTGCCGTACCCCACGTTTGCAACCCACCCAACTCGACGCCGGCCTGCATGGCTACGGCTGCAGCCAGTGCGCCGGCACCCTGGTCGGCCTGCTGCACTACCGTGACTGGGTCGAGCGTCAGCCGGCGACGGACGTCAGCGGCGAGTTCGCCGCCGAAGAGCAGGCCGACGACACCCGTCACGCCCTGAGCTGCCCCAAGTGCGCCAAGCTGATGAGCAAGTACCAGATCAGCGGTACCCGCGCCAATCGCCTCGACCTCTGCGGCAGCTGTGACGAGGCCTGGCTGGACAACGGCGAATGGCAACTGCTCAAGGCGCTGGAGCTGAGCCACAAGGTGCCGGCGATCTTCACCGACGCCTGGCAGCGTCAGGTGCGCCAGCAGGCCAGCGAAGAGGCGCGTCGCGAGCGCTTCACCCGTATCGCCGGCGCAGATGCCATCGCCCGCGCCGACGAAGTCCGCGCCTGGCTCAAGGATCATCCGCAGCGCCGCGAGCTGCTGTTCTACATCGGTCACGACTGAGCGGGCGCTCCCGGCTTCAGGTAGTGCGGGTGCACGCCGGCAGATATGCCGGCGGGTCGTATCCGCCCTGCGCCCCTCAGGCCTTCTCCTCGCTCAGGGCCTGATAGCGCTGCTGCAGCTCGGCGCGGATCTGCCGGCGCTGCTCGGCCTGGCGCTGACGGCGCAGGCCATCGGGAGTGTCCGGGTGCAGTTCCGGTACCGGCGCCGGGCGGCCGTGTTCGTCCATCGCCACCATGGTGAAGAAGCAGCTGTTGGTGTGGCGCACCGAGCGTTCGCGGATGTTCTCGGTGATCACCTTGATGCCGACCTCCATCGAGGTGCGCCCGCAGTAGTTCACCGAGGCCAGGAAGGTGACCATCTCGCCGACGTGCACCGGCTCGCGGAAGATCACCTGGTCCACCGACAGGGTCACCACGTAGCGCCCGGCATAGCGGCTGGCGCAGGCGTAGGCGACCTCGTCGAGGTATTTGAGCAGGGTGCCGCCGTGGACATTGCCGGAGAAATTGGCCATGTCCGGTGTCATCAGTACGGTCATCGTCAGTTGCGCGGTTCCGGCTTCCATCGCTGCTCCGAAAATCAAGTGAGGTGGCTAAGAGTAGGCCTGCGATGCAAGAAGCCCGCAATCTCGGCGTAAGATCAACACTTCCCTGTTGCAAGGATGCCATCCATGTCCATTCGCTCGAAACTTTCCGCTCTGCTGCTTCTGGTCGCGACCACGGCGCAGGCTGACGCTGACTGCACCAGCGCGGCGCAGTGCAATCAGCTTGGCAGCGCGGCCTATCAGGCCGGCCGTTATGCGCAGGCCATCGAGGCGTTCGAACGTCAGGTACGACGTGTCGAGGAGGGGGATACGGCACAACTGGAGCTGGCCCTGAACAACCTGATCCTCACCCATCTGCGTGCTGGGGACCCTGGCATGGCGCGCGCCTGGCTGGGCGTGGCGCTGGACAACCACCTCAGCGGCCCGTCGACCCGCCTGCACCTGGGCAAGGTGGCGGCCGCGCTGGATTATCCGGCACTGGGCGCCAGCCCGGTCGGGCGCTACCTGCGCTATGGCGGCCAGGCGGTGTGGAGCGAACTGCAGATCAGTGCCCAGCCTGGCGGTGGCTATCGGGCCAGCTTCTCGCCCCTGCGGGCGGGCGCGCGGGTCGAGGAGTACGGCCCGGCGGCCATCGGCGAGCTGGAGGGCAAGCTGGTCGGCGACGGCATACAGATGACGCTGGAGGATGCCGGCCTGGGCGCCGATTGTGCGGTGCAGCTGCTGCGTGAAGGCATCGAGCTGCGCGTGCTCGAGGTGTTTGGCGATGGCTGTCAGGACTATGGCGGCATGGGCATCAGCGTGGCGGGCCGCTACCTCAAGGTCGCCACGCAGGTGCGGCCTTGAAGCTGCGGCGCAGCGTGTGGCTGGCGGGCGCCTTTCTCGGGCTGGCGCTCCTGGCCGCTGCCGGTGCCTGGCTGCGCGACGAGGCGCCGACAGCCGAAGTGCGCAACTGGCTAACGCAGGTGCAGGGCGGGGCCCGGCAAAGCGCCGCCTACCTGTACCTGGCCGGGCTGGATGCGCCTGCCGAGCAGGCGCCGCAGCAGCTGGGAGCGTTGCGTCTGGCCGCCTATCAGGACTGGCTGACGCAGCGGGCCGCGGACCAGCCGCCGCCGGCAACCAGGGACGTGCTGCCCCTGCCGGAGGGGGACCTGCTCTGCCCGATCGAGACGCCGGGCTGCTTCGCCCGCGTGCTCGCCGCCGCCGGGCAGTTGCAGGCATTCGATGATGCCCATGGCCTGCTGCGTCAGCGCTATGAGCAGTTTCTCGCACTGGACGATTACCGCACCCTGCACGGGGCGGACATCAGCGCGCCGACGCTGCCGCTTGCCTATCTGCTCAAGGGGCAGCAGCTGTTCGATCTGCACGTTCTGCACGTCGCGCAGCAGGGCGACGGCCAGGCGGCGGGGCAGCTGCTGGCAACCGAACTGCGCGGGCTGCGCCAGCACCTGCGGCGTGCCGACAACCTGATCGTGAAGATCAGCCTGGCGCGCCTGGTGGAGCGCAACCTGCAGTGGCAGGCGCTGCTCTACCGCCACGGCCTGCTGCCGGCGGTCGGCGAGAGCGCGCCCGTCGAGCTGGCCGAGCGCTCGTTGCTGCAACCCCTGCAGCACGAGTTCGCCGGTGTGGCGCAGATGTTCGCCGGGCTGCGCGACGATCCGCAGGCAGACTGGGGCGAGCGCCTGCAACTCCGGTTGTGGTTCAAGCCGCAGATGACCATCAACGCCGCCTTGCCGCCCTATCTGCGGGTGGCCGAGTTGTCGCAGCTGGAGCCGGACGCCTTCGTCGAGGCGCTGCCGCACGCGGCGCCGATGAAGCCGAGCATCGGCTGGCGCAACCGTGTCGGCGATATCCTGCTGAGCATCGGCGGGCCGGATCTGCGCCTCTATGCCGCGCGCCTGCAGGATCTTGAGGCCCGGCGACGGCTGTTGCTGCTGGTCGGCGCGCTGCCGCCCGGCCCGCTGGAGGCGGCGAAGCTGGAGGCACTGGCGGGCCTGGACAATCCCTACTTCCCCGGGCAGCCGGCCGTGCTCGACGAGCAGGGCCGCCTGTGCTTCGTCGGGCCGCGTCTGCAGGAAGACCCCTGCCTGCTGCTCTGAGCGCGGCTCAGGCGTGGCTCAGGTACCAGCGCCAGTCCTGCTCGCCGACCTCGCCCATGAACTGGCGATACTCGGCCCACTTGATCGCCAGGAACACCTTGAGGAACTCCTCGCCCAGCGCCTCGCGCGCCCAGCTCGAACCTTCCAGGCTGCGCAGGGCGGTCAGCCAGTCGGTGGGCAGGGTTTCGCGGGCCTGCTCGTAGCCGTTGCCGACGATGGCCGTGCCGGGGTCGATCTGCTCGCGGATGCCCTTGTGGATACCGGCCAGGATCGCCGCTGCGGCCAGATA
Source organism: Pseudomonas hydrolytica (assembly GCF_021495345.1). Classification (NCBI taxonomy): domain Bacteria; kingdom Pseudomonadati; phylum Pseudomonadota; class Gammaproteobacteria; order Pseudomonadales; family Pseudomonadaceae; genus Ectopseudomonas; species Ectopseudomonas hydrolytica. Next base: position 5,194,901 of record NZ_CP099397.1, on the reverse strand, counting down.
GGGGTTGGCGTCGGCGCCGCAGATGCGATGTTCGACGTGACGGCTCATGGCCGGCCCGCCCGGCACGCGGAAGGACACGGTGCGGTTGTTCACCCCCCAGCTCTTGGCCAGCGGCGCGTAGCTGTTGGCCTGGAAGCGGCGGAAGGAGTTGGCGTTGGGGCAGAAGATCGCCAGGGCGTCGTCGAGGGTGGCCATCATCCCGCCGATCGCATATTTCAACAGCGGCGTGCCCTGCGGGTCTTCCGAGGCCATCAGGTTATTGCCGTCGGCGTCGGCCAGCGACACGTGCATATGCAGGCCGCTGCCGGCCTGGTCGCCGAACGGCTTGGCCATGAAGCAGGCCTGCAGCCCGTGCTTGTTCGCCACGCCCTTGACCAGACGCTTGTAGCGCACGCCTTCGTCCACCGCCTGCAAGGCGTCGAAGCGGTGTTCCAGGGTCAGCTCGAGCTGGCCGGGGGCGTATTCGGAAATCGCCGTGCGCACTGGCAGGCCCTGGGCTTCGCAGGCGGCGTAGAGATCGTCGAGAAACGGCTGCACCTGCTCCAGCTCGTACACGCCGTAGACCTGCGGCGCCTGCGGGCGTACGCCATTCATCTGCACGGCGGGCTGCGGCCAGCCATTGGCGTCGCGCTGTTTGTCCAGCAGGTAGAACTCCAGCTCCACCGCCATCACCGGGTGATAGCCGTCGGCCTTGAGCGCGTCGATGGTGCGCGCCAGCACGTGGCGCGGATCGCCGGGCGTGGCGGGCAGGCCTTGGGTCGGGTGCATGCTCACCTGCACCTGGCCGGTGGGCACTGCGCGCCAGGGTTGCAGGCACAGCGAGCCGGGCAGGGGATAGGTCCAGCAGTCGGCGTCGGCCACTTCCCAGACCAGGCCGCTCTCCTCGACGTCCTCGCCCTGAATGGTCAGCGAGAGGATGGAGCTGGGCAGTGGCCGGCCGTTCTCGTACATGGCCAGCAGCTCGTCGCGATGCAGCAGCTTGCCGCGCGGGATGCCATTGGCGTCGATCAGCATCAGCTCGATGCTGCGCACCTCGGGGTGCTTGGCGAGGAAATCGCGGGCTTCCTGGGGATGGGCGAATTGCATGGTGCGGTCTCTAGTAGGGTGCGCCGTGCGCACCAAAAGGGGAACGGTGCGCACGGCCCAGGATTTTTCGGGACTATTCGCGGGCGCCGGGAATGGCCAGCAGCTCGCTCAGGCCCTGATCCAGGGTGGCGATCAGCTTGTCCACATCTTCGGCCGTGGTGCTTGGGCAGCACAGGGTCATATTGTGGAACGGGGTGATCAGGATGCCGCGGTTGATCAGGTACAGGTGCAGGGCCATCTGCAGCTCGTCATGGAACGCCGCCTCGGCCTCGGCGCCGGTGCGCGGCGGGGTGGCGCAGAACTGGAATTCGCAGCGCGCGCCCAGTTCGGTCACCGACCATTTCAGCTCGTGCTTGCCGATCAGCCGGCGGAAGCCTTCGGCCAGGCGTGCGGCCAGCGGCAGCATATGGTCGTAGGCCGCCTGGGTCATCACCTGCTCCAGGTTGGCGCGCATGCAGTGCATGGCCAGGGCGTTGGCCGACAGGGTGGTGCCCATGCCGCTGTGGCCGTGACCGTGGCTGTCTTCGCTGGCGCGCTGGCGCGCCTTGGTCATGGCGCCTGCCATCTCTGCGCTGCAACCGAAGATGCCGCACGGCACGCCACCGGCGATGGGCTTGCCGACCACGAAGAAGTCCGGGTCGAGGTTCCACAGCCTGGTGCAGCCGCCGATATCGGTGGAGATGGTGTGGGTTTCGTCGATGATCAGCAGGCTGCCGTACTGGCGCGTCAGCTCGCGGCATTTCTGCATGAAGCCCGGATCGGGCAGCACCATGCCGATGTTGGTCATCGCCGGCTCGCAGAGCAGGGCGCAGACGTCGCCTTGGGCCAGCGCCGCTTCCAGCGCTGCGACATCGTTGAAGGGAATGGCGCGGCTGTGCTCGGTCAGGTCGTAGGCCTGGCCGACCAGGCCCGAGCGGTGCACGGTCTCGCCGTCTCTATGGCGCACCATCACGTCGTCGACGGTGCCGTGGTAGCAGCCGTCGAACACCAGCAGGGTCTTGCGCTGTGTGATGGCGCGCGCCCAGCGCAGCACATAGCGATTCGAGTCGGTTGCCGTGGCGGTCACCTGCCAGTACGGCAGACCGAAGCGCCGGGCCAGCAGCTCGCCGCAGACCACGGCGTCCTCGCCGGGCAGCATGGTGGTCAGGCCGTTATTGGCCTGCTCGGCGAGGGCGCGGGCCACCGGGTCCGGCGAGTGGCCGAACATGGTGCCGGTGTCGCCCAGGCAGAAGTCGATGTACTCGTGACCGTCCACGTCGAAGAAGCGTGCGCCCTTGGCGCGTTCGACGAACAGCGGCACCGGCGTCGACCAGTCGGCCATCCAGTGCATCGGTACGCCGCCGTACAGCGAGTGGCGGGCGCGCTCGGCCAGGGCCACGGACTTAGGATTGCGCTCGAGAAAGCGCGCGCGCTCCCGGGCGACGAAAGTTTCCACGGCGCTTGGGCTGATACCGCTGGCAGTCATGTTGAACACCTCGTTCGAATTTCCACACATGGTATTTTGTGATCACAAAAATGGCAAGTTATCCCGTAAGCGTTGATTTGAGGTAGCATCGGCCTGATTATGTGATCACAAATAGCATTGACGCTTATCGATTGGAGAACACCATGCGCAACTGCCTGCTGACCCTGAGCCAGCTTCCTGCTCCGCCACGAGGACGCTGACAGCATGAGCGACAATCTGCAGGAGCAGCTTTATCAACGTATTCGCGAGGGTCTGCTGGCCGGACGCTTTCAACCGGGGCAGGCCCTGAAGATCCGCGACCTCGCCGCGCAGTGGGGCACCAGCCCGATGCCGGTGCGCGCGGCGCTGCAGCGGCTGGTGGCCGAGGGCGCGCTGGAGGGCGAGCAGCAGCGCTCGGTGCGCGTGCCGGCGATGACGCGCGAGCGCTACGAACATATCTTCCAGGTACGCCTGGGCCTGGAAGGCCTGGCGGTGGAGCTGGCCACGCCACGCCTGAGCCGCGACGACCTGGCCCTGCTGCGCGACTGCGTGCAGCGTATGGAAGTGGCCATCGAACAGCGTCAGGTGCAGGACTACCTGAGTGCCAACAGCCAGTTCCATCTGCAGCTGTATGGCGCCTGCGGCAACCCGGTGCTGGTGCGTTCGATCGAGTCGCTGTGGCTGCAGATCGGGCCGTTCTTCAACCGCCTGTTCACCGGCGCCGACCTGTCGCTACGGCTCAACGACTTCCACGAAGAGGCCTTCGCCGCCATCGAGGCTGGCGACGCCAAGGCCGCGCGGCAGGCCATGGAACAGGACCTGATCTACTTCGCGCGCTTTTTGCTCAACCTGCTGGCGCTGGAGCAGGGCGAGGGATGAGGCGGTGCGCCGTAGCCTGGGTACAAGCCGGCGCAGAAGGACGATAGATGACGTACCGGACACCCGCGGCGGGTGCGCCGTGCCCCGGCCCTGCGCAACGCCGTAGGGTGCGCCGCGCGCACCGCGCATGCTGCTGGATTGCGCGAGGCGGGTGCGCATGGCGCCCCCTACGGCGAAGGCGGGCTCAGCTCTCCAGCCAGACGTCGCGGCACCAGTGCCAGACCGAGTCCCAGCTCTCGTCGGTGAGCTCGCCCTCGTCGCCGTCCCACAGCCACACCTGGCCCTCGACGTCCACTGCGTAGTAGTCGCGGCCGTCCTGGCACAGCGGCACCAGGTCGCGCGGCAGGCCCAGGCTCCAGGCTTCGGCGGCGACTTCCGGCAGGTAGGTGTGCGAATGCGGATCGCTGGCGGTCACCGGCTCCAGGCGGCCATAGACCACGTCGCTGACCTTGAGCAGGAACTCGCGCAGCTCGAAGGGCAGGTGGATGAGGATCTGCTCCTGAATCTCCACCAGGGTTTCCTCGTCCGGCAGCTCCAGCGGTACCGGGACGGGCTCGTTGAGTTCGCGCAGCTGTTCGATGACTTCTTCCACGGCGTCGGCTCCTCATCATGGGGGATCGGCTTTATACAGTAGCCGGCTGGCAGAATGAAAACATGTCGCCATCACCCCATAATGGCGCTTTTGCGGAGTTCTCCAATGTCGTCTGTCACCTGGCACTGCCTGCATCACCGCGAACTCGATGCCGCCACGCTCTACGAGCTGCTGGCGCTGCGCACCCAGGTGTTCGTGGTCGAGCAGAAATGCCCCTATCTGGAAACCGATGGGCAGGACTTGGTCGGCGATACCTGCCACCTGCTGGCGCGTGAGGGGAATGCGCTGGTGGGCTATCTGCGCCTGCTCGATCCGCAGCGCATGGGCGGCGAGGTGGTCATCGGCCGGGTGGTGATTGCCGAGCAGGCGCGTGGCACCGGCCTGGGCCACAGGCTGATGGAGCAGGCCCTGGCCGAGTGCAGCCAGCGCTGGCCGGGCGTGGCGGTGTATCTGTCGGCGCAGGCGCACCTGCAGGGCTATTACGGGCGTTATGGCTTCGCGGCGGTGACCGAGGTCTACCTGGAGGACGACATCCCGCATATCGGCATGCGCCGCAGCTGAAACGCTGGCCTCGGCTGCAAATGAAAAAACCCGGGCTAGCCCGGGTTTTTTATGGGTACCGCGCGATCAGTTCTGGCGGATGCCGGCAATCAGCCAGGGCTGGTTGTCGCCCTGGGCGCGCTCCAGGCGCCAGCTTTCGCTGAACGGCTCGCCCTGGTCGAAGCGCGAGGTCTTCGACACGCCGCTGAAGGTCAGGGTGGCGATGGTCTTCTCGGCGTTGTCGTCGACGCCATCGAGCTGGACCTGAAGCTCGTCGATGTAGGTGGACTGGAAGCCGTCACCCAGTTCGGCGCGCTCGCGCTTGAGGAATTCCAGCAGCTGCGGGGTGACGAATTCGGCGATCTTGTCCATCTCGTCGGCGTCCCAGTGCTGCTGCAGGTTCATGAAGTGCTCACGACCGGCGGCGATGAAGTTCTGCTCGTTGAACCAGGCCGGGGCGTTGATCACCGGAGCGGCCGAGGCCAGGCGCGCGCCGAAGATATTGCTACCGGCTGCCGGAGCGTTGCTGGCGTTCGGCATTTCACGCTGGTACGGCGCGCCGGCGGTGGCCGCTTGCGGCTGCTGCTGGGCGCGACGGGCGGCGAGGAAGCGGAAGAGCAGGAAGGCGATCAGGCCGAAGATCAGAAAGTCCATGATCTGCAGGCCTTCGAAGCCGTCACCCATGAACATCGCGGCCAGCAGGCCGCCGGCGGCCAGACCGGCCAGCGGGCCGAGCCAGCGCGAAGCGCCGCTGGCGGCAGCGGCAGGTTGCTGACGGCCAGGGGCCGGGGCTGCCTGTTGAGCTGGCGGAGTGGCCTGACGGGTCTGGTGGCTGGGGGCGGAGCCGAAGGACTTGCCACCGCCGAAACGCTTGGCGTGGGCTTCGAAGCTGAAGGTCAGCGCCAGGCACAGGACCATGGCGATACTGAGGAAACGCTGCATCAGGGTCTTCTCTCTGAAGTAAGTGCGTGGGCGGCATCTTGCCCGCCGTAGCCGGCAATGGCCAGTGACAGAATGTTTCCGGCTTTTGCCCGCCGAGCGTGGAGGGTAAGGGGCGCCGTGCGTACCGCGGGCCGCTGACATGGAAACCTGGTGCGCACGGCGCACCCTATGGCAGCCCGGATTTCACGGGCGCCGCAGCAGCATGGTCAGCGGGCCGCAGCGCAGCTGGCGGCGCAGGAAGGCGCGAAACTCGGCCGCGTCTTCCTCGGGATGGCGCAGCCAGTGCACGAAGCTGCGCAGGTAGGCGCCGGTGAGCAGGCTTTCCTCGGCGATGCGGCACAGGTGCTGGGTTTGTCGCCCGGCCGCTTCGCGCCACCATTGCACGGTGCGGCTGACGCGCATCAGGCCGAGTATCTGCAGGTGGATGTGCCCGGGTTCGAGCTTGTACAGCAGCATCTGCCCGGTGACCGAACGGTGCGCGGCCAGGCTGTCGAGCCAGGCCAGCAGGCAGATTTCCAGGCGCTGCTCGGCGTTCAGTGGCGCCAGATCGGCCTGGCGGGCACGGGCCAGCATGGCCTGGTCGGCGCGGTCGAACCAGGTTTCGACCAGGGCATCCTTGTCGCGGTAATGGCGGGCGATATCGTCCAGGCCAATGTCGAGCGCGGCGGCCACTTCGAACAGGTGCAGACGCTCCCAGCCGCAGACGTCGGCCAGTTGCAGGGCGGTATCGAGGATCTGGGCGGGGTCGGTCGGCTTTTTCTTCATCCCTGAAGTATGGCCGCCGGCGCTTGAGCTGGCGTCTGGAACGACAAACGGAGCCTTCAGCGGCCGGGGCGTGCGGCGCACCCTCCGTGGTGAGGCTGCCACGGGTAGGGTGCGCCATGCGCACCGCCGGCGCCAATCGCCGTGCTCAGCGCCAGTCGTACAGCTCCTTTTCCGACAGCGCATGCATCGAGGTGGCGAGCGCCTGGAAGGCCTGCATCGAGGCCCAGATGCGGCCATTGAGGTCGCTCTGCGCAGCCAGCTCGCCGAGCACCTGTTCGGTCTCGCGTTGCATGGCCTGCAGCACCTCGTCGGGGAAGCGCTTGAGCAGCGTGCCGCTCTTCTTCAGCTCGTCCAGGGCCAGGGCGTTGTGGTAGACGTAGTCGTCCATCATGTCCTGGGTCGAGGCGCGTGCCGCTTCGGTGACGATGGCCTGCAGGTCGGCCGGCAGCGCATCGAAGGCCTTCTGGTTGATCAGCAGTTCGAGCACCGACTGCGGCTCCTGCCAGCCCGGGTAGTAGTAGTACTTGGCCGCCTTCTGCAGGCCGAAGGCCAGGTCGTTGTAGGGGCTGACCCAGTCGGTGGCATCGATGGCGCCGGTCTGCAGCGCGGTGAAGATCTCGCCCCCCGGCATCACCACGGTGGTGGCGCCGAGGCGGTTCCAGACTTCGCCGCCAAGGCCCGGCATGCGGATCTTCAGGCCCCTGATGTCGGCCAGGCTGTTGATTTCCTTGTTGAACCAGCCGCCCATCTGCATGGTGCTGTTGCCGGCGGTCAGTGGCTTGAGGCCGAATGGCGCGTAGGCTTCGTCCCACAGCGCCTGGCCGCCGCCCTTGCTCAGCCAGGCGTTCATTTCCTGGGTGGACAGGCCGAAGGGCACCGCACCGAAGAACTGCGCGGCCGGCACCTTGCCCTTCCAGTAATAGGGCGTGCCGTGGCCGAGTTCGGCGGTGCCGCGCGACACCGCATCGAACACTTCCAGCGCCGGTACCAGCTCGCCGGCGGCGTAGACCTTGATGGTCAGGCGCCCGGCACTCATGGCGTTGACGCGCTCGGCCAGGCGCTCGGCCGCGGTACCGGTGCCAGGCGCGTTCTTCGGCCAGGTGGTGACCATCTTCCAGTGGAAGGTCTGGGCGGGCGCGGCGGTCTGGTCGGCCGGCGCGGAGTCGTCCTTGCAGCCGATCAGGCCGAGGGTGAGCAGGGGCAGTAGAAGCAGCGAACGAAGACGCATCGGCAGTTATCCCTAAGAAAAACGGGGCTTTTCGGCCCCGTTCAGTTGGCTCATCGCCAGTTGTACAGCTCTTTCTCGGTCAGCGACTGCATGGCGCTGGCCTCTTCGAGGAAGGCCTTCTGCGAGGCCCAGATGCGGCCGTTGAGGTCGTTCTCGGCGGCCAGGGACTCGAGCACCACGCCGGACTGCTCGCGCATGGCCTGCAGCACTTCGTCCGGCAGACGCTTGAACTGCACGCCTTCGCTCTTCAGGCTTTGCAGCGCCTTGGCGTTGTTGAACACGTAGTCGTTCATCATGTCCAGGGTGGCGGCGCGCGCGGCCTCGACGACGATGGCCTGCAGATCGGCCGGCAGCGCGTCGAAGGCCTTCTGGTTGACCATGGATTCGACCACGGCCTGCGGCTCCTGCCAGCCCGGGAAGTAGTAGTACTTGGCTGCCTTGTGCAGGCCGAAGGCCAGGTCGTTGTAGGGGCCGACCCAGTCGGTGGCATCGATGGCGCCGGTCTGCAGGGAGGTGAAGATCTCGCCGCCGGGCAGGTTGACGGTGATCGCGCCGAGCTTGCTCCAGACTTCGCCGCCAAGACCCGGCATGCGGATCTTCAGGCCCTTGATGTCGGCCAGGCTGTTGATTTCCTTGTTGAACCAGCCGCCCATCTGCATGGTGGTGTTGCCCGCCGACAGCGGTTTCACGCCGTAGGGGGCATAGGTTTCGTCCCACAGCGCCTGACCGCCGCCGTGGCTGAGCCAGGCGTTCATTTCCAGGGTGGAGAAGCCGAACGGCACGCTGCTGAAGAACTGCGCGGCCGGGACCTTGCCCTTCCAGTAGTACGGGGTGCCGTGGCCCATCTCGGCGGTGCCGCGGGAGACGGCGTCGAACACTTCCAGCGCCGGCACCAGCTCACCGGCGGCGTAGACCTTGACGGTCAGACGTCCGGCGCTCATGGCGTTGATACGCTCGGCCAGGCGCTCGGCAGCGGTGCCCAGGCCGGGGAAGTTCTTCGGCCAGGAAGTGACCATCTTCCAATGGAAGGTTTCTGCGGTTTTGGCGGCGGCTTGCTCGCTACCGGCCTTGTCGTCCTTGCAGCCAACCAGGCCGATGGCGGCGAACAGCGCCAGAGCGGCGCCGAACAGATTGCGGCGATTCATCGATTCTCTCCAGATACGGTGTGCTAACAGGCTTCCAGCTTGGCGTACGCCAACATCAGCCACTTGCTGCCTTCGTTTTCAAAATTCACCTGCACCCGTGCCTGGGCGCCGGCACCCTCGAAGTTGAGAATGGTGCCCTCGCCGAACAGGCTGTGGCGTACCCGTTGACCCAGGTTGAAGGGTGTCTGCGGCACGGCGCTGCCGGCGAACAGGCTGCCACCGCTCATCGAGCTGGTGCTCACCGGACGGCTGACGCTGTTGCTCAGACGCACTTCCTGAATCAGCGGTGCGGGGATTTCGCGGACGAAGCGCGACACCTTGTTGTAGGTCTCGCTACCGTAGAGACGCCGGGTTTCGGCGTAGCTGATCACCAGCTTCTGCATGGCACGGGTAATGCCGACATAGGCCAGGCGGCGTTCTTCTTCCAGTCGGCCCGGTTCTTCCAGGCTCATCTTGTGCGGGAACAGACCCTCTTCCATGCCAACCAGGAATACCAGCGGGAATTCCAGGCCCTTGGCGCTGTGCAGGGTCATCAGTTGAATGCTGTCCTCGTTCTCGGCGGCCTGGGTGTCCCCGGCCTCCAGCGAGGCGTGAGTGAGGAAGGCCTGCAGCGGGGTCAGCTCGTCGTCTTCGTCGTTCTCGAAGGCGCGCGCGGCGCTGACCAGTTCCTCCAGGTTCTCCACCCGTGCCTGGCCCTTCTCGCCCTTTTCCGCCTCGTGGTAGGCGAGCAGGCCGCTCTGCTCGATGACCACCTGGGTCATCTGGTGCAGGGGCATGGCCATGACCTGCTCGGCCAGGCCTTCGATCAGCTCGATGAAGCCGCCCAGCGCGCCGGCGGCACGGCCGGGCAGCGCCTTGACGGCGAGCATGCGGCGGATCGCCTCCCACATGGAGAGGTCCTGGGCGCGGGCGAACTCGCGGATGCTCTCGACCGTCTTCTCGCCGATGCCGCGTGCCGGCACGTTGACGATGCGCTCCAGCGCCGCGTCGTTGCCGCGCCCGTCGAGCAGGCGCAGATAGGCCATGGCGTTCTTGATCTCGGCGCGCTCGAAGAAGCGCTGGCCGCCGTAGATGCGGTAGGGGATGCGCTCGCGCAGCAGCGCCTCTTCCAGCACTCGAGACTGGGCGTTGGAGCGATACAGAATGGCGATCTCGCTGCGCTTGAGGCCGTCCTTGCGCAGGGCGTCCTCGATGCTCTCGACCACGTAGCGCGCTTCGTCGTGTTCGTTGAAGGCGGCGTACAGGGCCAGCGGCTCGCCCTCGCCGCCGTCGGTCCACAGCTCCTTGCCGAGGCGCCCGTTGTTGTTGGCGATCAGCGCGTTGGCAGCTTTCAGGATGCCGGCGGTGGAGCGGTAGTTCTGCTCCAGGCGGATCAGCTGGGTGTCGGGGAAGTCGCTGGAGAACTGCTGGATGTTCTCGATGCGCGCGCCGCGCCAGCCGTAGATCGACTGGTCGTCGTCGCCCACCACCATCAGGCTGTCGCCGCCCTTGGCCAGCAGACGCAGCCAGGCGTACTGCACGGCGTTGGTGTCCTGGAACTCGTCCACCAGGATATGACGGAAACGCCGCTGGTAATGCTCGAGCAGGCCCGGCTTGTCGCGCCACAGGTCGAGGGCGCGCAGCAGCAGCTCGGAGAAGTCGATCACCCCGGTGCGTGCGCAGGCCGCCTCGTAGGCCTCGTAGATGCCGCGCATGGTGGCCAGGAACAGGTCACCGCCGGCCTGGATGTGCTGGGGTCTGAACCCCTCATCTTTCTGCCCGTTGATGAACCACTGCGCCTGCTTGGCCGGCCAGCGCTGTTCGTCCAGGCCCAGTTCGCGGATCACCCGCTTGATCAGGCGCTGCTGATCGTCGGAGTCGAGAATCTGGAAGTTCTCGGCCAGCCCGGCCTCCTGCCAGTGCGCGCGCAGCAGGCGATGGGCCAGGCCGTGGAAGGTGCCGACCCACATGCCGGCCGGGTTGTGGCCGAGCATCTGCTCGATGCGGTGGCGCATCTCGGCGGCGGCCTTGTTAGTAAAGGTCACCGACAGGATCGAGTGAGGCGAGGCGCCCATCGCCTGGATCAGGAAGGCGATGCGGTGCACCAGCACGCGGGTCTTGCCCGAGCCGGCGCCGGCCAGCACCAGCTGGCGGCCGAGCGGGGCGGCCACGGCCTGGACCTGGGCGTCGTTGAGCGAAGCGAGGAGGAGTTCGGGGTCGTTTTGCATCGCGGCATTCTAGGGGGCGCGGCAGGGGAGGGCAAACCGTCGGCCAGGTGAGGGGAAACTGGCTGGTCGCAACCGACGACCGGCAGGTCAGAGCGCCGATCTGCGTGGCCAGGCGGCCAATGGCCAGCATGGCCGGCCGGTACCCGCCGAAAGTTGGGCGTCAATCTGTGAAATTGCCCACATCTTGGTTGGGCAGCGCGTCTGTCTCGGGTATTCTCCGGCGACGTCAGGGCTTTGGCCACGCTCCGTGGCCCGCGACCGCAGCGCCGCAGACCCTTAGGCAACCATTACAAGAAAAGCGCCTATGACCGCCACCACCAGCGCCGTAGTACACGAGGTGACGCCGGACCCGCATCAGGCCGAACGCCAGTTCGCCGCGGACATCGCCGTCGAGCGCACCCGTCTGCTCTATCAGGGCTCGCGCCTGCCCACCCTGTTGATGTTGCTGGTCGGCCTGGCCTGCAGCCTGCTGCTGTGGCGCGAGGGCAGCGCGCCGCTGCTCGCCGGCTGGCTGGCCTGGGTGCTGTTGCTGGTGCTGCTGCGCCTGACTCAGGTGAATGCCTTCAATGCGGCGCTGCCCAGTCGCCAGGTCGAATCCTATTGGCGGCGCAACTTTCTCTTCGGCGCCGGCGCTTCGGGGCTGACCCTGGCCTTCGCGGTGATCGTGCTGGTGCCGCCGGACGTGTTCTATCAGCAGGCCCTGGTCTATGGCCTGATCGCCGCGGCGATCCTCTCGGCCAGCGTCGCCTATGCCGTCAGCCTGTCGGCCTTTCTCACCTTCGCCCTGCCCTGTCTGTTGCCCTCGGCAGCCTTTCTGCTGCTCAGTGACAACAGCCTGCAGCGCGGCTGGGGGCTGCTCAGCGTCATCCTCTTTCTCGCCCTGCTGGTGGTGGCCTGGCAGGTCAACCGTCTGGTGCAGCGCAGCCTGCTGCAGCGCTTTCACAACCAGGCGCTGATCGCCAACCTGGAACATGCCAAGCAGCGTGCCGAAGGCCTCAACGAGGAGCTGGCGCGCGAGGTGGAGCAGCGCCGCCGGGCCGAGCGCGAGTTGCGCGGCGCCCATGGCGAACTGGAGATGCGCGTGGCCGAGCGCACCCTGGAGCTGGACGAGGCGACCCACGCCCTGGGCAAGAGCCAGGCGCGTCTGGCGCTGGCGCTGGAGGCCAGCGAGCTGGGGCTGTGGGACTGGGACCTGGAGAGCGACCAGGTGCACCATTCGCACCTGCGCGAGCTGTTCGGCCTGGAGCCGGAGCAGGTTCAGGTGATGTTGCGCGACCTGACCCCGCGCCTGCATCCGGATGACCTGCCGCGCCTGCGCCGGGCGCTGGTGGAGCACATGAAGGGGCGCAGCGAGGACTATCAGATCGAATACCGCGTGCGCCACGTCGACGGCCACTGGGTCTGGGTCGAGGACCGTGGCCGTGCGGTCGAGCGCGATGCCGCCGGCCGCGTGCGACGCATGCTCGGCACCCGCCGCGACGTCAGCGCGCGGCGCCAGCAGGAGCAGGAACAGCGCCTGGCGGCGACGGTGTTCGAGGCCGCCAGCGAGGGCATCTTCATTCTCGACCCCGATTACCGCGTGCTGGCGGTCAACCGTGCGTTCAGTGCAGTGACCGGCTACAGCCGCGAGGAAGTGGTGGGGCGCACGGTGACCAGCCTGATCGGCAGCCGCGAGATACGCAGGCAGTACCAGATGATCCGCCAGGAGCTGGACGGCAGCGGCAGCTGGCAGGGCGAGCTGATCGAGACGCGCAAGAGCGGCGAACTCTACCCGCAGTGGCTGCAGCTGAATCTGGTGCGCGATGCCAGCGGGCGGCCCAGCCATATCGTCGGCTTCTTCGCCGACCTGACCGCGCGGCGCGAGGCCGAAGAGCGCCTGCGCTACCTGTCGCATTACGACGAACTCACCGGCCTGGCCAACCGCAGCCTGTTCAAGGAGCGCCTGCACGAGGCCAGCCAGCGCGCCCGGCAGAGCGGGCGCAGCATCGCCCTGGTGCATATCGACCTGGACCGCTTCAAGCTGCTCAACGACAGCCTCGGCCATGAGGTGGCCGACCAGCTGCTGCGCCAGATGAGCCGCCGCCTGACCCAGGCCGTGCCGGAAGCCGACTGCATCGCGCGGCTGTCGGGCGACGAATTCGCCATCCTTCTCGATGCCTACGGCAGCCTCTCCAGCCTGGCGCGGGTGGCCAGCCGGCTGCTGGCCAAGCTGCGACTACCGATGGACGTCGGCGGTCACGAGCTGGTGGTCAGCGCCTCGCTGGGCATCAGCCTGCTGCCGGACTATGCGCGCGAGATCGGCGCGCTGATCAGCCAGGCCAACATGGCCGTGCAGCATGCCAAGCACCTGGGCGGCAACACCTTCCAGTTCTTCACCGACAACCTGCAGGCCTGCACCCTGGAGCGCCTGCAACTGGAAAACCAGTTGCGCAAGGCTATCGAGGAGGGCCAGCTGGAGGTGTTCTACCAGCCCAAGCTGAACCTCGCCGACGACCAGCTCAATGCCGCCGAAGCCCTGGTGCGCTGGCGCCATCCGCAGCAGGGGCTGGTGGCGCCGGGCGAGTTCATCGGCCTGGCCGAGGAAACCGGGCTGATCGCGCCGATCGGCGAGTTCGTCCTGCGCCAGGCCTGTCGCCAGGCGCGCCAGTGGCAGCAGCAGGGGCTGGCGGAGATCCGCGTATCGGTGAACATCTCGGTGTATCAGCTGCGCCAGGGCAACCTCACCAGCCTGGTGCGCCAGGTGCTGGAAGAAACCGGCCTGGCCCCGCAGTACCTGGAGCTGGAGCTGACCGAGAGCCAGCTGCTGGACAACGTCGACAGCGTCGTCGTCACCTTCCGCCAGCTGCGCGAACTGGGAGTGAAGCTGGCCATCGACGATTTCGGCACCGGCTACAGCTCGCTCAGCTACCTCAAGCGTTTCCCGGTGCACTACGTGAAGATCGACCAGACCTTCATCCGCGACCTGTCGCCGGGCGGCGAGGATGCGGCGATCACCCGCGCCATCATCGCCATGGCGCACAGCCTGGAGTTGAAGGTGGTGGCCGAGGGCGTGGAAACCCAGGCGCAGATGGATTTTCTCAAGAGTCAGAACTGCGACGAGATCCAGGGCTACCTGATCAGCCGGCCGGTGGAGGCCTGGGCCTTCGCCGAGCTGTTGCGTGCGCAGCGCGACGATCCGCTGGACTGAGCGGCGTTTCCTCTCTACCCAGGGCGATCCGCGATGCGCCGGCGTGACCGGCGCAAAGATGGCTGTGCCATCACGGGCACTACGGGATGCTGCAGGCCTCGGTCACGACAAGGAGTATCCGATGGCCAAAGCCCCATCCCTGAGCATGGCCCAGCGCCTGTTGCTGGCCTCGCAAAGCATGGCGCCCGTGGCGGTGAAGGCGGCGCTGGTGCAGCGGCTCGGCGCCGAGCAGGCGGCGCAGCTGTCGCCGCACATGGCGCCGGCGCAACTGCGCGAGCTGATTCTCGAGCTGCCCATCGCGTTCCTTGCCCAGGTCACCACCCATCTCGACCCACGCCTGATCCTCGACACCTACCTGGCCCTGCCGGATGAGCTGCATCTGCAGGTGGCGCGCCGGCTGTGCGTGATCGGCGCCTTCGCCACCGCCGCGCGCTACGCCGAATGCCTGTCGCCCAGGCAGGTGAAGGTGCTGATCTATGGCATCAACGATGCCGACCACGTGCTGCAGATCGCCCGGCATATCGTCGATATCGAGCTGATCGTGCAGAGCCTGCGCAGCTTTTCTACCGGTTACCTGTGCAGGCTCACCGAGGCCGCCGCCGCCGACCGCAACGTCGCCATTGCCGCCCGTGTGCTGGCCGGCCTGGCGCTGCCGCGCCAGGCGGACGTCTGCGCCCATCTCGCGCCGGCGGTGCTGCGTGAACTGCTGCCGCTGCTGCTGGAGGCCAACCAGGCGCTGCGCGAGTTGCTGCCAGAGCGTCTGCAGGACGCCCTGGCGCTGTAGGACCGCGCAACGACCTCGCCCCGGAAGCGGCCGTTGCGGCCGCTGCCAGCGACAGGCTCAGATGTCCCAGACCAGGTTGATCGAGACGTTGCGCCCCGGTTGGGTCAGGCGGTCGAGGTTGGCTGGGCTGGTCACGCCCGCTTCGCCAACGTCGTCGTAGCCGCGCACGTCATCCCACAGCCAGTATTTCTTGTCGGTCAGGTTGTACAGGCCGGCGTTGACGGTCAGGTCGTCGCTCAGTCGGTAATGGCCGGTCAGATCGAGGATGCCGTAGCCAGGGCTGGCGAACTGGCTGCCGCTGCCGTCGGGGCTGTTGAAGCTGCTGTCGTCGATACGCGTCTTGCGCTTGACCAGGGTCCAGCTCAGCAGGGCGCCGAACCGTTCCTGCTCGTAGCCCAGGCCGAACACGCCGGTCAGCGGGTTGATGCTGTTGAGCGCTTCGCCGGTTTCCTCGTTGCGACCGCGGGCGTAGGCGATGGAGCCCTGGGTGTACAGGCCGTCCATGGCGCCGAAGCTGTCCAGATCGAGACGGCCTTTCAGTTCGACGCCGCGGATGCTGGCACGGCTGACGTTCCGGCTCTGGAACACGGGGATGGCGCCGCGGCTGCCAGCGGCATCTTCGTCGAGGAAGTCGCGGTAGCGGTTGTAGAACAGCGCCAGGTCGAAGCTGCCACTGGCGAAGTTGCCGCGCAGGCCGGTCTCCAGGCCGCGGCTCTTCTCCGGGTCGAGATCCGGGTTGGGCTCGACGATGTAGGACGGGTTCGAGTTCTGGAAACGCCCGTACATTTCCTTGGCCGTCGGCGTGCGGAAGCCCTCGGCGTACTGGCCGAACCAGGTGTAGTGATCATCGAAGGCATAGGTGACGCCGAGCTTGGGCGAGACGCGCTGCCAGGTTCGGCTGGCGCCGCTGGGTTCGCTGCCGCCGCCGATGGCGGTGGCCTGGTAGCGCTCGGTGATCGTCGGATCGAGGTGGGTGCGGTCGTAGCGCAGGCCCGGCAGGAAGGTCCACTGCGCCCAGCGGATCTCGTCCTGCAGGAACAGGGCGTAGGTGGTGACGGTCGGGTCGGGGAAATCGCTCTGCGGCGTCAGGTTGTCGCTGGCGTTGCTGCTCGGCGAGCCGACGCCGCCGCTGCAGGCGGCGCCAATGGCGGCGTTGCAGATGCCGTAGCCGGTGCGCAGGCCGCGCACCTCCTGATGCTTGAGGGTCAGACCATAGGTCAGCAGGTGGTCGGTGGCGCCCAGGGCAAAGGCCTTGTCCAGCTGCGCGTCGAATAGCCACTGACGATCCTTGTAGTAGGTGTCCCGATAGCGCATGACGTCGCGGGTCACCGCGCCGGTGAAGAAGTTGGTGGGAACGTAGTTTTCCACCGTGCTCTGGTCGGTCTTGGCCAGCTGGTAGTTCAGGCTCCATTTCAGCGTGTCGGCCACCGGGTTGTGCAGCGCCAGGCGATGTTCCAGGCCGAAACGCTCGCGGGTGATGGTGTCGTTGGCGTTGCGCGAGCGGTAGTAGCCGAAGCCGCTGCCGGCATTGAACGGCCCGCCGACGGCGCTCAGCTGGTTGCTGTCGCGGTCGTCCTTGTATTTCTCGTAGGTCAGTTGCAGGCGGTCGCTGTCGTTGTAGTTCCAGCCCAGCTTGGCCAGCAGGTTGGTGGTGCGCACGTCTTCGGGGTTGGCCCGTGTGCGATTCAGGCCGCTGCCGCCGGTGTCGCCGTAGGATTCGGTCTCATGGCCGTCGCGCCGGGACAGGTGCAGCAGGGCGTCGAACTGTTCGTGACGGCCGGCCAGCGTCGCCGACTTGAGCCAGCTGTCGTCGGCCGAGCTGTAGCCGGTCTTCAGGCGCGCGCCGACCTCCCTGCCGCTCTTGATGATGTCGTCGGCATCCAGGGTGAAGTAGCTCACCGCACCGCCGATGGCGCTGCTGCCATATAGGGCCGAGGCCGGGCCGCGGAGGATTTCCACGCGCTTGACGATTTCCGGGTCGACATAGTTGCGATGGGTCTGGGCGTAGGGGCCATAGAAGAAGCTGGCCGGTATTTCCACGCCGTCGATCTGCGTCAGCACGCGGTTACCGTCGATGCCGCGGATGTTGTAGCCGGTGAGGCCGGCGCGCTGGCCGCTGCCGCCGACGGAGACGCCGGGTTCGTAGCGCACCAGGTCCTGGATGTTCTCCACGTTCTGCCGGTCGAGCTGCTCGCGGCCGAACACGCTGACCGAGCTGGGCACCTCGCTGACGCTCTGTTCGCGGCGCGTGGCGGTGACCGTCATCGGCTGCAGGGCGATGGACTGGGTGGGGTTGCGTACCAGAATCACGCTGCGCTCGCCGACGCTGCGGTAGCTCAGGCCGGTGCCTTCGAGCAGACGTGCCAGGGCCAGCTCGGCGGAAAGGCGCCCGCTGGTACCGGGCGAAGAGACTCCATCGGCCAGTTGCGCCGGCAGGCCCACCTGCCAGCCGGTGATGTCGCTGAAGCTGTTCAGCGCCGAGACCAGTGGCTGGCGCTCGATTGCGAAGTGGTAGCCGCCCTGGTTGTGCTGCTGCGTCGCCGGCGTCGGCTCGGTGGCATGGGCCAGCGGCAGGCCGGCGCAGGCGATAGAGAGTGCCAGCAGCGACAGGCTGGCGGTGGACAGTCGCGGGAAATGCGGGCGCCTGGTGTGAAGGGGCATCGGTGTGCTCTCTGCGGTGTCGTCGGAAGGTCAGTTAATGCGAATTATTTGCATTGTTCTGACGGGACGAACGAGGCCCTGCGAGAGCGTAAAAATTCTGTTTTCTCAGTTGAGGATCAGCAGCGCCGGGTACTCGTGCAGTTGCGCCGAGGTCACCTGGGCCAGCGAGCGCATGATGCTGGCCGGCTCGCTCAGGCGGTAGTTGCCGGTAATGCGCAGGTCGTTCAGGCGGGCATTGCCGTTGATGATCCAGCCCGGGTAGTAGCGGCGCAGTTCATCCAGCACTTCGTGCAGCGGCCGGTCGTCGAACACCAGCCGCCCCTGCACCCAGGCCAGCTGACTGGCGCTGTTGGCGCGGGTGCGCTGGCCGACCCCGTCCGGGCCGACGCGGATGCTGTCGCCGCCGCGCAGATGGATGCGCGTGTCGTTGCCGCGCGCATGCACTTCGATCTCGCCGTGTTCGACGCTGACTTCGGCGGCGTCGCCCAGGTAGCGCACGGCGAAGGCGGTGCCGCGCACCGACACCCGCACCGGGCCGGCGCTGACTTCGAAAGGCCGGCTGCTGTCCTTGGCGACGTCGAAGTAGGCTTCGCCGCGCAGCAGCTGGGTGACCCGCTGGCGCTCGTCGATGCGGCTGGTGAAGGCGCTGTCGGTGTTGAGCAGCACGCGCGAGCCGTCGGCCAGCTGCAGGCTCTGGCGCTGGCCGACCGCGGTGACGTGGTCGGCACGCAGGCGCAGCAGCAGGTCGCTGTGCAGGGTGATACCGACCACCAGCAGCAACGAAGCGGCAATGGCCAGGCCTGGGCCGAGGCGTCGGGCGCGCTTCGGCGCCGGCTGCCGGCGCTGCTCCAGGCGCGCTGCGGCGCTCACCAGGGCAGGCGATTGCCAGCAGCGCTGGGCGCGCGCAAAGGCTTCGGCGTTGGCCGGCGAGGCGGCCAGCCACTGGGCGAAGCGCGCCTGGCAGGCCTCGTCGGCATCCTCCAGCAGGATCAGCCAGTCCAGCGCCTGCTCGAGCGGCGTATCGCTGTCCGGAGTGGGGGCCGGCTGCTGCTGCATGGGGCTGGTCTCGAGGCGTGGGACGCTCATTCTGGCCGAACGCGCCGGTAGGCGATAGTCGCTCATGTCGGCGGGGTGAGGCGGTCGAGCAGGGTCATGCACAAGGCCATGATCAGCTTGAGTTCCTTCTGCACCGTGCTGGGCGACACGCCCAGTTCCGCGGCGATCTGTGCATAGCCCTGACCATGCAGGCGGCTGAGAATGAAGATGCGCTGCTGGCGCTCGCTCAGCTGTTGCAGGGCACTGCCCAGGCGCTGCAGCAGACGCTCGGCGTGCAGGCTGTCCTCGCTGGAGGAGCCGGGCGCCGGGACGGCCTGCATGACGTCCTCCGGCACGTCGTCGAGCATGGTGCGCGACTGCATGCGCTCGCGGCGCAGGTGGTCGAGCGCGAGATTGCGGCCGGTCTGGAAGAGAAAGGGTTCGAGGTGGTCGACGGGTTTTTCCCGCAGGCTGCGGGCGACCCGCAGGTAGGTCTCCTGCACCAGCTCCTCGGCGATGCTGGTGTTCTTCACGATTTTCACCAGCGTGCGCAGCAGCGGGGTGCGCTGGCTGATGAACACACTGTCTAGATGGGAGAGGGTCACTGGCAATTCCGCTTCGCCGACTACGCCGCAAATGATAATCAGTTTTAATTGAGGTGGCTAGCGCACGGCCTTGTTCCTGCCATGCGTCATGGCCGGTCGCTTGGGGGCGCGGCTATTTTTACGGCGTCTGGCGGGTTCGTTCGTCTGTATAAGGCAGTGGTGGTCGATCGCTCTGCCTTCGTCTCGGGGTGTCAGGTGCAGGCTGCCTCAATCCATGTCAGTCACAAGCGAGCCCTTCATGAGCGCCTCTTCCCAGCTTTCCCATCCGCTGCGCTCGCAGCGTCTGAACCAGATCACCCACGAGCCGCACAGCCGCCTCGACAATCTGGTGAAAAGCCACGACCCCTTCGCCAGCCCGGAGCGCTTCGCCCATTTCGTCGCGGCCCAGTACCTGTTTCAGCGCGACCTGCAGAACCTCTACAACGATCCCGCGCTGATCGAGCTGGTGCCGGACCTGCCGCAGCGCTGCCGCGTGCAGCACACCGTGCTGGACCTGGCCGACCTGAAGCGCGGGCTGCCCGAGGGCGACGAGCGTATTCGCAATCGTCAGATGGGGCTTGGCGAGGCACTGGCCTGGCTGTTCGTCTCCGAGGGCTCCAAGCTCGGCGCCGCCTTCCTGCTCAAGCGCATGCCGGCGCTGGGGCTGAGCGAGACCTTCGGCGCACGTCACTTGGGCGAGCCGGAGGGCGGCCGGGCTCAGGGCTGGAAAGCCTTTACCGCGGTACTCGACAGCGTCGAACTGGATGCCGAGCAGGAGCGCCTGGCCGAAGCGGCGGCCATCGCTGCCTTCGAGCGCTTCACCGAGCATCTGGAGCGCTGTTTTGCCTGAAACCCGGCTGGCGCGCGCGGCCTGGCAGCGCTGGCTGTGGTTGCTGCTGGCCTACCTGTGTATCGGCATTGCCATGCTCGGTGTGGTGCTGCCGGGGCTACCTACCACCGAGTTCGTTCTGCTGGCGGCCTGGGCGGCCTCGCGCAGTTCGCCGCGCCTGGCCGCCTGGCTGGAGAACCATCGCCTGTTCGGCCCGCTGCTGCGTGACTGGCGGCTGCACGGCGTGGTGCTGCGGCGCACCAAGTGGGCGGCCAGCCTGAGCATGCTGCTGGCCTTGAGCATTCTGCTGCTGACCGTCGATCACCTGCCTTCGGTGCTGTTCGCCGCCGCCGGCATGAGCTGCGGTGCGCTCTTTATCTGGACGCGGCCGGAGAAGCCCAGAGTCAGGTAGGGCGCGCCGTGCGCACCGACGAGTTCGGATGAGCGTAGCCCGGATGCAATCCGGGGCTGTGGCGAGGTTGGGCCTGGTGCGCACGGCGCACCCTACGGAAAGAGCATGCTCACTCCGGGCAATCCAAGGTCAGGGCCGCCCTAAGCGGCGTCAAAGATTGTTCCCGGCGATTACGGCTGCGTAGGGTGCGCTGTGCGCACCGCCAAATGCCGAGGTAGTCGCGGTGCGCATGGCGCACCCTACGACCGCGAACTAGCCGACGCATTCCACGCATAAAAATGCCGCGCGGCTTTGCAGCGGCGCGGCATCGGGTGCAGCTCGGGGTGTCAGCGGCGATCAGAACGCCGGGACGACGGCGCCTTTGTACTTCTCTTCGATGAACTGCTTCACCTCGGCGCTGTTCAGCGCCTTGGCCAGCTTCTGCATGGCGTCGCTGTCCTTGTTGTCCGGACGGGCGACCAGCAGGTTGACGTACGGCGAGTCGCTGCCCTCGATGGCCAGGGCGTCCTGGGTCGGGTTCAGCTTGGCCTCGAGGGCATAGTTGGTGTTGATCAGGGCAGCGTCGACCTGGCTCAGCACGCGCGGCAGGGTGGCCGCTTCCAGTTCACGCACCTTGATCGCCTTGGGGTTCTCGGCGATGTCCTTGGGCGTGGCGAGGATGCCGGCTTCCGGCTTGAGCTTGATCACCCCGGCCTGCTGCAGCAGCAGCAGGGCACGGCCGCCGTTGGTGGCGTCGTTGGGGATGGCCACGGTGGCGCCCTGCGGCAGCTCGCTCAGGTTCTTGTGCTTGCTGGAGTAGGCGCCGAAGGGCTCGACGTGCACACCGATCACGCTGACCAGCTCGGTCTTGCGGCTGGCGTTGAACTCGTCCAGGTACGGCTGGTGCTGGAAGAAGTTGGCGTCGAGGTTCTTCTGCTGCACCTGCAGGTTGGGCTGCACGTAGTCGGTGAACACGCGCACCTTCAGCTCCACGCCTTCTTTGGCCAGCAGCGGCTTGACCACTTCCAGGATCTCCGCGTGCGGTACCGGAGTAGCGGCGATGTTGAGGGTTTCGGCCTGGGCCGAGAAGGCCGCGAAGGCGGCCAGGGCAGTCAGCAGTTTCTTCATTTCAAGGTTCCTTTTGGGAAGGTTGGCGCGGGTCCCGCGGGTGGCGGGTCGCCGCTTTCATTTACGGGAAAAATGCACCACCAGCCGATCACCGACCATCTGCAGCACCTGCACCAGGATCAGCAGCAGGATCACGGTCACGGCCATCACGTCTGGCTGGTAGCGCTGGTAGCCGTAGCGCACCGCCAGGTCGCCGAGGCCGCCGCCGCCGATCAGGCCGCTCATGGCGGTGTAGGAGACCAGGGTGATGGCGGTGACGGTGGCCGCCGCCAGCAGGCCGGGCAGGGCCTCGGGCAGCAGCGCGCGGGTGATGATCTGCCAGGTGCTGGCGCCCATGGCCTGGGTCGCCTCGATGATGCCGCGCTCCACTTCGCGCAGGGCGGTTTCCACCAGGCGCGCGAAGAACGGCGTGGCGCCCACCACCAGCGGCGGGATGGCCCCGGCGACGCCCAGCGAGGTGCCGACCAGCAGCTCGGTGAGCGGGATCATCAGGATCAAGAGGATGACGAAGGGCACCGAGCGCAGGATGTTCACCACCAGCGACAGCGCGCCGTACAGCGCCCTCTGTTCGAACAGCTGACGCGGGCCGGTGAGGAACAGCAGCACGCCGAGCGGCAGGCCAAGCAGCACGGTGAACAGCATCGAGCCGAGCAGCATGTTCAGGGTGTCGAGGCTGGCCTGCCAGATTTCCGGCCAGAACACGTTGGGCAGCAGTTGTTCGAGCATCAGCGCAGTACCTCCAGATGCACGTCGGCGGCGCCGAAGCGCGCCAGCGCGGCGTCGATGTCGCCACCGGTCAGGGCCAGGGTGAGCTGGCCGTAGGGGGTGTCCTTGATGCGGTCGATGCGCCCGGCGAGGATGCTGTAGTCCACTCCGGTCTCACGGGCCACGGTGCCCAGCAGCGGGGCGTAGGTGGCCTCGCCCTGGAAGGTCAGGCGCAGGATGCGCCCCGAGACGTGGGCGAAGTCGTCGCGCTGCTCGTCCTCGTCGACGTGCTCGGACTCCAGCACGAAGCGCCGTGTGGTCGGGTGCTGCGGATGCAGGAAGACGTCGGCCACCTGGCCTTCCTCGACGATGACGCCGGCATCCATTACCGCCACGCGGTCGCAGACGCGGCGGATCACATCCATCTCGTGGGTGATCAGCACGATGGTCAGGCCCAGTTCGCGGTTGATCTCGGCCAGCAGCTGCAGCACCTGGCCGGTGGTCTGCGGGTCGAGGGCGCTGGTGGCCTCGTCGCACAGCAGGATCTTCGGCCGCGTGCTCAGCGCCCGGGCGATGCCGACGCGCTGCTTCTGCCCGCCGGAGAGCTGCGCGGGGTACTTCTTCGCATGATCCTGCAGGCCGACGCGGACCAGCAGCTCGGCGACGCGGGCCTCGATCTCGGCGCGGCTCAACTCACCGGCCAGGCGCAGCGGCATGGCGATGTTGTCGGCGACGGTTTTCGACGACAGCAGGTTGAAGTGCTGGAAGATCATCCCGACCTGCTGGCGGAAGCGGCGCAGGCCCGTGGCGTCGAGGGCGGTGACGTCGATGCCGTCGATCTCGATGCGTCCGCCGGAGGGCTCCTCCAGGCGGTTGATCAGGCGCAGCAGGGTACTCTTGCCGGCACCGGAGTGGCCGATGATGCCGAACACCTGACCGCTGCCGATCTGCAGCGTGGTGGGCTGCAGCGCCGGAATCTCGCGGCCGGCGACGCGGTAGGCCTTGTGGACGGATTGAAACTGGATCACGCGAACGACCTTTTGGGTATGTTCAGGGGCGAGCTTCACGGTAGTCGAGCTCGCCGTTGGGCGCCGGATGGGCGCAAAGGGGCGCTAGTCTACCCGGCGTTGTTTAGGCCGAGAAAATCT
This sequence comes from Pseudomonas hydrolytica, assembly GCF_021495345.1. Taxonomy (NCBI): domain Bacteria; kingdom Pseudomonadati; phylum Pseudomonadota; class Gammaproteobacteria; order Pseudomonadales; family Pseudomonadaceae; genus Ectopseudomonas; species Ectopseudomonas hydrolytica. Next base: position 5,171,621 of record NZ_CP099397.1, on the reverse strand, counting down.
TTGTTGGCCTATGGTTATTACAAAATCGCATTACGGATAAGCGCCCGGCGCGCAGCGCTGACTCAGCTGCGCTGCGGGCTCAGCAGCAGGCGCGGCGTCTGCTGGGGTGCGATCTTCTGGCTCAGTTGCGGGCGGAAGCTCGGGTCGAGCTTCTTGATCCGCGCCGACAGCAACGCGGCGACCCAGGGATAGTCCTTGGCCTCGCGCACTTCGATGCGCACGGCGCAGCGAAAGGTCACGACATCCGCGGCCACGCTGTCGAGCAGGCGGCGCAGATTCTCGTTGTCCTGATTGTCCAGCATCGGCATGGCCACCGCGCTGCTCGCCGCGTTGGGGTCGATCACCCGGGCCTTGGGCGTGCTCTGCACGGCGGGCGCCGGTTGGCTGACGACCGGGCTGGCAACGCTGGCACTGGCCTGACGCTCGCTGGCCGCGCGCTGCTGGCGCAATTGCGCCTCGCGTTCGGCATCCGCTCTGGCTGCGGCCTCGCGCACCTGCTGTGCGGCGGCGGCCTGGCGGGCGGCGCGGGCGCTGTCGATGGCCTGATTGAGATCGTGGCTCAGGGCGGGCGCCTGCGGCATCAGGCTGCGGGCGTGGCCCAGCGCCTGCGCGGCGCGATCCAGATCGCCCTGCTGCAGCGCCTCGCGGCCCTGCTCCATATAGGCCTCGGCCAGCTGGCGCTGATACTGCTCCAGGCGCGTATCGCCGCGGGCCTGCTGTTGCAGGACGCCGAGCTGGCGGCTGGCTTCGTCCAGGCGCTCCTCGGCCAGGCTCAGGTCGAGCTGGCGGAAGGCGACGACCAGCTCGTCCACCGGCGGAAGGCTTTGCTGCTGGCTGCTCTGGCAGCCGGCCAGAAGCAGAACCAGAAAAAGCGGAAGACCACGAAAAACGAACGACTTCATTACAGTGCGTCTCGAGTTGTGCAAAAAACGCGCAATCATACAGGGTTGCGGCAGCGATTTCACGCTGCTCGGGGCTCTCGCCACTAACCGGAAAGGGCTGGGGAGAAAGATGAGCCGTAGCCCGGATGCCATCCGGGAACAACGTGGCGCAGCTTTCCCGGATTGCATCCGGACTACGCGCGACGCGCCGTCAGCCGCTGCGTTTGGGCAGGGCAAAGCTGGCCAGAAATAGCGCTGCGGCGCTGACCACGATGGACGGCCCGGCCGGCGTGTCCTGGTACCAGGACATGGCGAGGCCCGCGCACACCGCCACCAGGCCGAGCAGGCTGGCGCCCACGGCCATCTGCTCCGGCGTGCGCGCGTGGCGCTGGGCGGCGGCGGCAGGGATGATCAGCAGCGAGGTGATCAGCAGCACGCCGACGATCTTCATCGCCACCGCGATCACCACCGCGATCAGCAGCATCAGGGCCAGGCGAATCGCCGCCACCGGCAGGCCTTCGACCCGCGCCAGCTCCTCGTGTACGGTGATCGCCAGCAGCGGTCGCCACAGCCAGGTCAGCAGGGCCAGCACCAGCGCGCTGCCGCCGATGATCCAGGCCAGGTCGCTGGGGCTGACGGCGAGCAGGTCGCCAAACAGGTAGCCCATCAGGTCGATGCGCACTTCCTGCATGAAGCTCAGCACCACCAGGCCAAGCGACAGGGTGCTGTGCGCGAGTATGCCCAGCAGCGTGTCGGAGGCCAGCGGCTGGCGCTGCTGCAGGGTCACCAGCAGCACGGCGAGCAGCACGCAGCCGACGGTCACCGCCAGCGTCGGGTTGACGTCCAGCATCAGGCCCAGCGCCACGCCGAGCAGGGCGGCGTGGGACAGGGTGTCGCCGAAGTAGGCCATGCGCCGCCACACCACGAAGGAGCCGAGCGGGCCGGCCACCAGGGCCAGCGCCAGGCCGGCGAGCAGGGCGTTGATCAAAAAGTCGGGCATCAGTGCTTGCAACCGGGTCCGTGAACGTGGGCCGGGCCGTGAATGGTCAGGCCGGCCTTGACCACGCCGCCATGCAGGTCGTGAGCGTGGTCATGATGGTGGTGATAGACGGCCAGGCTCTTGGCGTCCTGGCCGAACAGCTCGATGAAGGCCGGATCGCCGCTGACCTGTTCCGGATGCCCGGAGCAGCACACGTGGCGGTTGAGACAGACCACCTGATCGGTGGCACTCATCACCAGGTGCAGGTCGTGCGACACCATCAGCACGCCGCAGCCGTGACGCTCGCGCAGGCGCGAGATCAGCCGGTACAGCTCGGCCTGGCCGGCGACGTCGACGCCCTGCACCGGTTCGTCGAGCACCAGCAGCTGCGGCTCGCGCAACAGCGCGCGGGCCAGCAGCACGCGCTGCATCTCGCCGCCGGAAATGCTCTGCAGCGGGCTGTCGATCACCTGCTCGGCGCCCACTTCGGCCAGCGCCGCCAATGCGCGGTTGCGATCCACCCCCGGTACCAGGCGCAGAAAGCGCAGCACCGATAGCGGCAGGGTGGCGTCGACATGCAGTTTCTGCGGCATGTAGCCGATACGCAGGCGTGGCGCGCGGCGCACGTTGCCACGCTCGGGCTGGAGCAGGCCGAGTACCACGCGCACCAGGGTGGTCTTGCCGGCGCCATTGGGGCCGATCAGGGTGACGATCTCGCCGGGCCGCACGCTGAGCTGCACGTCGTCCAGCACGGCCTGGCCGTTGAAGCTAACCGCGACCCCGTCGAGACGGATCAGGGCGTCGTTCATGCCTTGCCCTTGCAGCCTGCGCACAGGCCGACCACTTCCACGGTCTGGCTTTCCACGGCGAAACCAACGCCGGCCGCCCCGTCGACGATGGCCTGGCTGATGGCCGGCTGTTCCAGTTCGGTGGCGGCGTGGCAGCTCCGGCAGATCAGGAACTGGCCCTGGTGCGCGTGCTCCGGATGGCTGCAGCCGACGAAGGCGTTGAGCGAGGCGATGCGGTGCACCAGGCCGTTTTCCAGAAGGAAATCCAGCGCGCGATAGACGGTCGGCGGCGCCGCACGGCGGCCGTCTGCCTCGCTCAGCACGCCGAGGATGTCGTAGGCGCCGAGCGGCTTGTGGCTGGCCCAGACCAGCTCCAGCACCCGCTTGCGCAGGGCGGTCAGGCGCAGGCCCTGACGGGCGCAGATGGCTTCGGCCTCGGCCAGGGCATGGCTGACGCAGCGGGAATGGTCGTGGGGGCGCGAGGCCAGGGGCGTGTCGGTCATGGGCAAGGACGGCGCAGGTGAGAGACGTTATTATATTACCCGTTCAATCCCGCCCGAGTATGCCCCGTGTCGCGTCTTTTCTGCCTCATTACCTTGCTGTTCGTCGCCAATGCCCAGGCCGAGGTGCGCCTGCTTACCAGCATCAAGCCGCTGCAACTGATCGCCGCGGCGGTGCAGGACGGCGTCGGTTCCCCCGATGTGCTGCTGCCCCCGGGCGCCTCGCCGCACCATTACGCGCTGCGTCCGTCGGACGTGCGCCGGGTACGCAATGCCGACCTGCTGTACTGGATCGGCCCGGACATGGAAGCCTTCCTGCCACGGGTGCTGGAGGGGCGCAGCAAACCGAACGTGGCGGTGCAGGAGCTGCCCGGCATGACTCTGCGGCGTTTCGGCGACAGCCATGCCGAGGCTCATCATGATGACCATGACCATGACCATGACCATGACCATGACCATGACCATGACCATGACCACGAGTACGAGCACGCGGACGACGGTCTGGGGCACGATCATGACCATCGCCCCGGCAGCCTGGATGCCCATCTCTGGCTGCTGCCGGCCAATGCCAAGCTGATCGCTGCGCGCATGGCCGCCGACCTGGCCAAGCTCGACGCTGCCAACGCCGCGCGCTACGCCGCCAACCTGCAAGCCTTCGAGGCGCGCCTGGATGCCCTGGACGGCCGCATTCGTCCAACTCTGGTGGCGCTGCAGGGCAAACCCTACTTCGTCTTCCACGAGGCCTACGACTACTTCGAGGCCGCCTATGGCCTCAAGCATGCCGGCGTGTTCAGCGTGCTCACCGAAGTGCAACCCGGCGCCCGCCACGTCGCTGCCATGCGCAAGCGCCTGCAGCAGGCCGGGCCCAGCTGCGTGTTCAGCGAGCCGCCTCTGCGCCCGCGTCTGGCCGAAACCCTTACCGCTGGCCTGCCGGTCAAGCTGGCCGAGCTCGATGCCCTGGGAGGCGACCTGCCGGTCACTGCCACCGCTTACGAACAACTGCTGGAAAACCTGGCGGGTGGCCTGGCCGAGTGTCTGGGCAGTTTGTAGGGCGTCGCGGCACCGCCTAGGTTGTGCGCACCATGGATGGTGCGAAAGCCGGTGCGCACGGCGCACCCTACGAACCGTAACCGTCCCCGCATTGCCGCTGACCGGCGCAAACCACTAGGCTTGCGCTTTTGCCGCGAGCGCCTGCCATGTCGCCAACCGCACCTCGCCCATCCAACGCCACGCTGGTGCTGCTGGCCTCGCTCTATTGCGCGCAAGGCCTGCCGTCCGGGCTGATCGCCCACTCGTTTCCGGTGCTTCTGCGTCAGCATGGCGTCGATCTGGCATTGATCGGCCTGCTCAAACTGCTGGCGCTGCCCTGGCTGCTCAAGGTGCTCTGGGCGCCCTGGGTCGACCGCCTGGCCTCGCCGCGACTGGGTCACCACCGTGGCTGGATCCTGCCGCTGCAGACGAGCGTGATCGTCTGCGTGGCCGTGCTGGCGATGCTGGCGCCGCAGACCCTGTTCGGCTCTGGCCTGTGGCTGCTGCTTGGCCTGCTGCTGCTGATCAATCTGCTGGCATCGACCCAGGACATCGCCACTGATGGCCTTACCGTGCGCCTGCTGCCCGAGCGCTGGCGCGGCCTCGGCAACAGTCTGCAGGTCGGCGGCTACAAGGTCGGTATGATCGTCAGCGGCAGCGGCCTGCTGCTGGTGATCGACCCGCTGGGCTGGAACCTGGCGCTTGGCCTGCTGGCCGGCCTGATCCTGCTGATGACCGTGCCGATCTGGCTATTTCCCGAACGCCGCGTTATGCCCTTCCAGCCCGCCCTGGCCGAAACCGCCCTCGGCCCGCGCCTGCTGCTGAACCACTATCGCGGCCTGTTGGCGCAGCCCGGCATGCTCCTGTGGCTGGCGGTGGTGCTGACCTTCAAGCTGGGCGATTCGCTGGGCTCGCCGATGATCAAGCCGATGCTGGTGGACCAGGGCTGGAGCAGTGCAGCGCTCGGCCAACTGACTCTGATCAGCAGCCTGGCCGGCATCGCTGGCGCGGTGCTCGGCGGCCTGCTCTACGCCCGCATCGGCGTACTGCGCGCACTGATCCTGTTCGGCGCCCTGCAGGCCATCGGCATCGCCGCAATGGCGCTGCTGGTGGGGCAGGGCGGCAATGTCGGGCTGGTCTATGCCGTGGCCCTGTTCGAGCAGGTGGCCGACGGCATGTCCACCGTCGCCCTGTTCGCCGCGATGATGCGCATGTGCCGCCCCGAACATGAAGGCGCCGACTTCACCCTGCAGGCCTCGGCACAGGTGTTGCTGTCCGGCTTCGTCGGAGCCAGCAGCGGGGTGCTGGCCAAGGTGTTGGGCTATGAGGGGTTGTTCGTCGGGGCGGGGGTGTTGGGGATGCTGGTGTTGGGCCTCGTGCTGATGCACACGCGCGTGGTGGCTCAGCTTGCATAGAACTAGCTGTCGAAGACGCAGTCAGTCACTCACCAGAGTTTTGCCATGACAGGACGCAGATTTTTCTCTGGCAAGCCTCTGAGCCAGAGCCGCCAAGCGGATTGAATAGGGACGTTGCCGATGAATAACCGATTGTTATCTTTTTTTCTCACGCCGCTGCTGGTGGCCGGCTGTCAGGCACAGTCGCAGCCTTTGCCGAAAAGCGAAAGGCTTGGCCCGGAAAAGGTTGCGGCTATCGCCGAACGTATCGACTCACAGTATCCCAAGCTCTTGTCTGAATTGCGTAGCCAGATGCTCGATACGGTGGTGCGTTCGCTGGATGAGATGGTGTTTATCGAGGGTGGTGAGTTCGAAATGGGGGATTTTGGCGCGCCCTGCGATTTCGACCAGACCAATATGGGCACCTGGCCCTATGGCTACGAGCCGGATGAGCTGTGCCCCATCACCGGCAGTTACGACGATGATCACCTGCACAAGGTACGTTTGAGTAGCTACTACCTGGCGAGTTATCAGACTCGGTTGGGGGCTTTCGATTTGTTCCGTACTAGCCAGGGATTGCCGTTATTTGATGCGGAGTACCGAAAAAGAAAAGACTTAGCTGGTGAATTTGATTCGAACAAGCCCGCTCCACCCAAAGAATGGCAGGAGGCCAAAGACTATTGTCTGTGGCTAGGTCAGCTCAGTGGCTATCCAATTGACTTGCCGACCGAGGCACAATGGGAATATGCCGCCCGCAATCGTGGGCAGTACGTGCAGTTCCCTACGGATACGGGAAGCCTGGACTATGGGCGTAATATCCCTCGTGATGAAGATACTGAAATACATCCCGTTGGGCAGTTCGCCCCGAATCCATTGGGCCTATATGATATGGCAGGTAACGCCACCGACTGGGTCAATGACTGGTATGGCCCTGATTATTACAGGGATTCGCCTGTTGATAATCCACAAGGGCCAACTGCAGGTACCCAGAAGATTCGTCGAGGATCAAACTACTTTGAGTCAGGTTGGCAGTCCGCCAATACAGTTCGACGCTGGGCAGATAAGCCAGAACAGGATGGATATTATCCTGGAACCAGTTTCCGCTGCGCTATTCAGCTCGACCAGAAACTTTAAGAGATAAGGGTTCCCTGTTGGGAACCCTTGCTTTTTTTGGCTAGCCCGTCGAACTGCCCACTGGATCTCGCCGCGATCAGAACGTCGCGCTTGCGCCATGCTTCCGTCGGTGTCCAGGCCAGCACCACACTCGAGCTGGCATCCACGGCATCCACGGCATCCACGGCGTCCGGTAGGCCGCGTACGGCCAGTTGCTCGATAAATCGATTGAACTCCTGCTGTCTATCGAGCAGGCGGTTAAGGCGATTAAGGCTTTCCATCGCATTAACCTTGGCGCCATTCGGCGAACAGTGTTCCAAGGCTTCAATAAAGTGACGCCAGCGGCGATAAAGGTGGCTAAGTAGCAGAACGATTGCCTTTTCCTGATGCTCATGAAAGCTTTCTACATAATGCTCACTAAGTACATACAACATCGGACCGACGGTTTGCGGTGGCAGTTTGTCCCGAGGTAAGCGCTTGCCATTTATCAGTACGGCGCGATTAGTTAGAAGGTAGCGGGCTGGGTTTTCTGCCTCGACCATGGAGGCGCTACGCCTTCTACACCAAAGGGAGATCTTCTGAGCACCATTTTCAAACGCTTGGATTGCAGCAGTACCGGGTGCGCTTGCCACTTGGTACAAACCCAATCGAGCCGAGCTGAAAATCATAGCATCGCTCTGGATACCGTGTTCTTCGAGCACTTGGGCGATGATCTTTTCCACCGTCAGATGCTGGAAGATACGCTTTAAATCGTGGTCTGTCCCCGATTCGCTCCTATATTCCTCTTAACTAGTTACCAGAGATATCCTTGCTCATTAGCAACCTGTAAAGACCCAAGGCTTGGCGAAGCCCTATCCCGGCCAGCATGGCAGCACCTATACCGATAAGGACATATCCCCAGGCAGCATCATCTCCCCAGGCAAATTCTTCATGAGCTTTGTATGCGCTAAAAACAAAACCCGCCAAGCCGCCGACTAACAATACGGCGGCACGAAAACCGATATCGAACTTTTCATCCAATTGGCTCATATATTTGTTGAATCTCTCTTTATTTGTGAAATTAGGCCATGTGGCACGCATGGTATTTCACTGAATTTAGTAATGGAGCCCGGCAGGCACGCCCGCGTTGCTGAATGCCTTCACATCATCCTGGCTCCAATGACCATCTGCTCGTGCCTGATCCATGGTGTTCTTGAAGTTCTACATATTCAGAGCGGCAGCCAGGCCGGCCAAGCCCGTGCCCAGGCCGATCGGCGGTGCCGGGAATAGCCAGACGAGTGCGCCAGGGAGGCAGTCTTTTTCGCCGGTATCCAGTGCCAGGCGCAATGGTGCGCGCACTCGCCATTCATGATTGATCAGAAACGATCAAGAGGCCCGCTCATTTCAGTGGTTTCCTAAGCTCTAATCAATTGTCCTGTAATGTATACGTCCTTCTTTTATTGGGATGTTTGGACCTAATTTTTCTTTAAATATCTGGAGGATTTGTTCGGCCATTTTGGGGTGAAAGTATATACGGCAGCTGTAGAAGTTCTCATTTTCTTCCTTGAAGCGAGCTATGTAAGGTTTTGACTCGATTACATTAAAGCCTATTGCGTGGCTTTTGCGGTCATATATGGCTTCATATATTTCATTCCACTCAAAGTCCCACTGTTGAAAGCGAAGCTGAGACTCCTTATATCCTTTGGATGTAGCAATTAAAGCATATACGATACCAAGCCCAGCGCCGCTGGCTAGAGCTCCTAAAGCCATTTCCGGTGATTGTGATAATCCCCAAATAATAAATAAAATATATAATAGCATAAGCCATGGCATGCTAGAAAATAAAAAATCGGGTAAAGCTTTCCAATGACATATTTCTCCTCCAGTATCAGTTAAGCGTATTGCATAAAATTGCTTTAGGAGGAATGTATTAATAAATATAAATAAAGCAAATATGGTGAGCATCAGATTTACCACCCACCCCATAGTTAATGCAAAGTAAGCAAATAGTAGGCAAGGTATTGCGCCTAATCCGCCTAGGCATGCTAACAGAAGCCTTCCGTCAAAGGCCTTAATAGTCCATTCTTTGAGTGCAGGTCTTTTTGGGTGCTTCCAGTCCATTTTTAGGTGATAACTGGGTACCCAGAGTGTCGAAATTCTGAAGATATTCATATTAAGTTATTCTTAAATAATAATAATTACGCTGATTCTCCGGAACTTTCTCCACTAGCATCAAGCTGTCGCTGTCGATAGGCTCGCAAATATGGCTTTTCTCCAGACCGTTTTCCTGCAAGTTACCGACAGTGATATCATCCAACTCGATACTGAATCGGTAGCCGCGTCCGTCCCGGCGTGACACTAAGTCATTTGGGTAGTGAATCTCCAGTTCTAAGCGATCCATACCCTTGGAGTGGGGAAGGCTGACTTCCCAGACTCGAGCCTCACCGGCCTGATAGGGCGCAAAGGCGGTAGTTTTGCGCTCGAAGTCTCCAAGTGCAGCCGTGGGGATCCATTGGCCTCCAGCGATATAACTGCCGTACATGCCAGCGCGGTATCCACTCTGCTTATCGGGCATCCAGAGCAGGCCGTTCTCGATCATGATTGGGTGCAGGCGTATTTGTTTGCCCGCCAGCTCTGCGGGCAGGGCGATCTGCAGCTGAACGCTGCTAGTGCCGTAGGAGCTTTTGGCCGTTTTGGCGCAGATAGTTGGGCGCAGTAGTATTTCGTGTAGTGCCTTTAGCTCGTCGCTGCGGCCTTGAGAAGTATCTGGCCAGTACGGCGCCTTGTCCTTAGTCCAGCAGCAACGCCAGAGCCAGAGCTTCAAGCCTTCTCGTTTGAGATTGTTGGCAATAAAGGTTGCGACCAGATAGGTAACTCCGGCGATAAAGAGAGCCAAAAGCAGCCAGGGAGCGAAAACAAGACCTACGGCACCAAACCCAAATGCGCTAAATAGTCCAGCCCCCAACTGGTAAACCGACAAAAGCCCCATGGAAAAAGCTGCGAATTGTTTTGTTCTCAGTGCAAGCCTTTCATCGCTTCCGCTTGCTTTTTCAGCAGAGCTTTGTAATAGCCATACATCAACACCGTTGGCAATGACGCCCAGCGTTGCCATGCCAGCGGCGCGCAGTGCAAAGGCACGTACCATTGCAGAGAGTTCGGCGTTGGCGCTGACCCAGCTCTGGATGGAGACTTCGGCTAGCTTGGCTGTAACGGGGGTTCTATTGACAATGGCTTCCACGCTCAGCTTGCTGATGTCAGCCCAGCGTGGCATCAAGGCCAGTGCCATTATAGCGTTGCCAAGCTGGGCGCCAGCGCCACTTAGGGCTTTAAGGTCATCTTGGCTCCAGTGTCCATCGGACCGTGCCTGATCCATGGTGTTCTTGAAGTTCCACATATTCAGAGCGGCCACCAAGCTGGCCAAACCAGTGCCCAGGCCGTTGGCCATCCACTTCTTCACGCGCTCCAGGTAGGCGGCATAGTTGCGCCCCTTGAGTTCCATCTGTGCGATGGCTTCGGATTTGCCGAGGGTGTGCAGAAACTCCACTCGTTGCTCGATCAAGGTGGTGCGTTGCTGTACACGGACTTCGCCTCTGGCCAGGATGGCGTCGGGCTCTGCAGCTTTCAGTAGCTGTTGCTCTTCATAGAGTAGGCTCAACTGGCGGTTCGCGGCCGCTTGTTCATGGCGGGCGCCGAAGGTGGCCGTACGGGTCTGTGCGCGAATCTTTTTCTGCAGTTGGGCGAACTTCATGTCCCAGGCCTGCTTCTTGGCACGGTAACCGTGGTCATAGACTACGTAGGGTCTGATCACTTCGGTGTCTATGTGGGTGACCACGATTACTAGCGAATAGGCGATGGGCTTCCAGGTGGGGGCGAACTTCGGGCTGAGTGAAGGCAGCAGTTGGTAGGCCAGGAGCTGCCAGGCTTCGCTAGCGATGGTGCGGGCAACCTTCTGTAGCGTGTCATACGCCTGGCGCGCCGGTTGGCTCATAGCCTGGAACAGCTTGCTGTTACGTACACTATTGTCGTCCAGCACGCTGAAAGTTTCATTGCCGCGGGTGACTACGCTGGTAGCCAAGCCTGGGTCGAGGTTGCCGCTTTCGGCAAAGTTCGTCGCGATCCCTTCGAGCGCGCTTGCCAGTTCGCTGTTGAAGTTGTACATGGCCAGGCCCAGCAGAGTCTTGGGCTTGGCGTAATCCTGGCATAGCCAGTTCTTGCCGGCCTCGGTCTGGCCGAGCACGTCGAACAATCCCTGAGCGGTATGTATGAGCAATGACGATTGTTGTTCAGAACAGGGGTCGAGGAAGACTTTGCCGGGGTCGGTGTGGATGTACTCCAGCCAAGGGATCAGGTCATTGCGGGCTCTGTCGATATGGCGCATTAGCGCAACCAGTTCGACGTGACGATCACGGCGATAGTCGAGTGCTTCCTGATATTTGACCTGCTTACGCAGTGGTGCGCGATCCATCCATAACCGGGCTTTTTTTTCCAGCTTGGCGGCGGTGCCTTTGCCGTACTGGGCGTCGAGCGCTTCTCCCTCCATGCTCAGGGCTTTGGAGCGCCCGAAGCTGCCGCTGGCGTCCAGCACCGGGAGGCTGGGTCTGACCAGTTCCTGGTAACGTTCCAGGTACTTCTGGGCGTCTCGGATGAACACCTGTCTTTTGGCTTCATCCTTGAGCACGCCGGTCGGCCAGTCGCTTTCGTTGAACGGGTCGAGCGGAAGACCGGCGAACATCTCGATATGGCCGGCAACATCAAGACGGTGATGGTGCTTCTCCTCGAACAGGTGTTGCTCGATGTGACGCCCGGTGAGCTGCATGGCCAGATCGTCGACTACGGCCAGCGGATCTTGTAGGGCCAGGAGTAAGGCCGCGTCCTTGTCGGGTACGCTGCCGATAATCTGGTCGCTGCCTATGGCTGGTTTGCATGACTGCTCTGCAGTTTTTGCCTGGGTCGGTAGGGTCGAGGACATGAAGCGGCTATCGTTGCAGGCTGCGCCAGCGTCGACGTCGGCAACCAGCTCGGCGAGACGTGGCAAACGAGCAGCGTGAGGGGCGGCCAGACTCTTGCAGTATCGAGACAGATCGATCTCGCGCATCCACTGGCGCTGCAGCTTGGGGTTGGAACGCATACGTTCACAGGTGCGCCATGTCCATTGCGCGGGTGAGTAGGCAATGAGCAGTGAGCTGGCCTTGGGGTACAGCAAATAAGGCTTGCTGTCGCCCGAGCCGGTGCGCGTGTCTTGGTTGAGTTGTTGGTCACCCCATGCAATACGGATGAATTGGTGGCCCTTGAGTCGGTATTCGTGGAAGGTATTTGCCGTGCGGTCGAATACGTATACCCAGCCGTCGCGGAGCTGGCGAAGGGTATAGGTGCGAGTTTGCAGCCGTGGCATCTCGTCGAGACCTAACCAGTCCTTCGGCAAAGGGTTCGGACCTGGCTGTCCAGCTTTCTTGGGTGACTCATCGATTGCGTAGCGTACGGGGAAGATAGCCACCTGTCCTTGCTTCATCGGGCAATGGCCAGTACTTGTCGCTGAACTATTAGGAAATGTGGCGCGCAGGCTGTCTTTGGCCGCTTGCCTGTTTGAGTCAGTCATGGCGAATCCTTCGCGTCGTCAGGCATGTTCATTGAAAAAGGTCTGTAGATTCACTTCAGCAGGTAGGCCTTGAGCTGCTGGCGTGCTGGCTAGCCATTGGCTGTAGGCGCTGGTCGTGACACTGAAGAAGTCGTCGCCTTGCTCAAGACTGAGCAAAGCCCAGATGGCAATGCTGCGCTCACTGTCCAGTCCGGCTTGCTCCGCACTTTGCAAGCGGTTGTATAGCCAGGAATCAACCGCAGCTTGTTGCTGCAAAAGATCTGGCACGTACGTCTGTAGCCAGTCATACAGGCGCGTTTTCAACTGCCGGTGATAAGCCTCTTGCAGAGCCTGCTCTTGATGCTCATCCAGTAATGCACGGTCAAAAGCGATGGGAGGATGACTGACCGCTGTATAAGCCATCCTCTGGAGTTCTGTGCGGGATTCCCATTTGGTCGGCGTGAGGGCCACTTCCCAACTCGTAATGGGGCCAAGCAAATGTGGATATTGCGAGGGGGCATAACTGGCCAGCCAGTACCAAGCTACTAGCGGGTCGGCAAAACGCAGCAGGCTTTGGCTGCCGCTTGGGCTGCGCACGCAAATGAACTCGCGAAGATGATCGGCAACCTCCTTCAGGTTGGCATTGCTCGACAGGCGACTGCTGCTTCTTAGCCAGTCCAAATCCGACTGAGCATCTGATAGCAGCTTGGAGTGTGGTGAGGCGGCAACAAGAATTGGGCCTAGATCGTGTGCTTCTTGCCAGCGTGTACCCACGTACAGTGGTTCGATTTCCATTTCTTCACCACACCCATACAGCTCGGTAATCACACCCTGGCGAAGTACACCATCAATAAGTAGGTAGTGATTGGTCATCAGGGTTTCTCGCCGTTTTGCAATTTCATTTGCTCGCAGATTTCACAGCGTGGTGTCGCTCGCATTAGTGCTTGCCGCTGTGCCTGAATCAGCAACTCTCCCGCCTTATCCGCATCCGCCGGCTTCGCCGCGCCCGGCAACACTGGCGCCGCCCCCGAACCACTGCCCGGCGCGCCGCCGGAGTTGATCTTGATCACCGGGCCGACCAGGGTGATGCCGCCGCCGTCGAGTTTGATAAAGCTGCCGCCGCCCTTGAGGGTCAGTTCGCTGCCGGCTTCAAGCACGACTTTCAGGCCGCTGGAGAGGTGGATTTCCTGGCCGGCCTGGATGAACTGGCCGTTGCCCAGCTTGATGTGCTGGCTGTCGCCGACGGTAAGGTGGTCGTTGGCCTTGATCTCGGTCTTGCGGTCGGCGTGGGTGGTGCGGTGTTCTTCGGCCTTGAAGTGGCTGTAGGCGTTGGCCTCGACGGTGTCATGGCGCTCGTTGCCGACGCGGATCTTCTGGTTGTGCTCGATGTTCTCGTCCCAGTCGCGCTGGGCGTGGATGTAGATCTGCTCGGCGCCCTTGCGGTCTTCGATGCGCAGTTCGTTGTAGCCGCCACCGCCGGGGCTGCTCAGGGTCTTGAACACGCTGCGAGTCTTGTTCGCAGGCAGGTCGTAGGGCACGACGTGTTCGGCGTGGTACAGGCAGCCGGTGACCAAGGGCTGGTCGGGGTCGCCTTCGAGGAAGGTGACCAGCACTTCCATGCCGATGCGCGGGATGGTGATGGCGCCGTAGCGATCGCCAGCCCAGCTGGAGCTGACGCGCAGCCAGCAGCTGGTCTTCTCGTCGGCCTGGCCCTCACGATCCCAGAAGAACTGCACCTTGACCCGGCCGTATTCGTCGCAGTGGATTTCCTCGCCGGCAGGTCCCGTGACCACGGCGCTCTGGCTGCCGAGTATGCGCGGCTTGGGATGGGCCAAATGGGGACGGTAGGGCACGTTCCAGGGCGTGGCGGTGAAGCGGTTGCGGTAGCCTTGGTGGAAGTCGGTGTCGCCTGAGCTGCCCTCACCCCCGGCCCCTCTCCCGGGGGGAGAGGGGAGGTTCAACACCGACTCCTCCAGCACCTGAGGCTGCTTGCCTTCGTGCAGCACTTCGGTCAGCAGCCAGAGCTGGTTCCATGCCTCGCGCGGGTGCTCGGTCAGGTCGAGGAAGTGGCCGCTGACCAGGGTCGGCGAGTCGCCGTCGCCCTGGGCCAGTTCGAAGTCGTGGCGGTGGCGCTCCAGGGCGCGCTTGGCCAGGTGCTTGCCGCGCTCGCGGTCGGTGTAGCGGCCCGGATAGTCGTAGTCTTCCAGCTTGGGCTGGGCATCGCCGTCGGCCTTGGCTTCCAGCTGCAGCCGCGGTTTCTCGAAGTCGTAGTCGCGGCGGGTGACCTGGCTGGTGCGGGTTTCCACGCGCACGCCGAAATGCTTGATCACCGGGTCGCCGGCCACCAGGCCGGTGTCCTGCTGGTAGGCCAGCGGTGCCAGACGCGGGAACACGGTCTGGTCGTCGCCGAAGGTCAGTACATGGCCTTCGCTGCTGTGCTGGAAGTGGTAGTGAATGCCTTCCTCCTCGCACAGGCGCTGGACGAAGTGCAGGTCGCTCTCGTCGTACTGCACGCAGTATTCGCGCTCGGGGTAGAGCGAGCCGAGCTGGAACTGGTAGGCGTCGGCCTGGATGCCGTGTTCCTCGAGCACCTGAGTGATGATCTTCTCCACCGTCAGGTGCTGGAAGATGCGCTGGTTGGTGCGGTGCGCCAGGTAGGCCAGTTGCGGCACCAGGGTCAGGCGGTAGCGCGTCATGCGCTTGCCGGATTCGCCTTGGGCGATGCGGTGGATCAGGCCGTGGATGCCGGCGCCGTTCTGGTCGAAGGCGAGGAAGGCGCGCTGGTGCAGCAGGCTCTCCAGATCGAGGTCGGGGCGTTCGCTGATCAGTTCCACGTCGAAGGCGTAAGGCTGGCTGATCGCCTCGCGCCCTTTGAACTCGAGCACCTGCAGGTCGTGTTCGACCCCTTCGATGCTGAGGCTGAAATGGGTCTGGTTGGCCTGGGCGAACATTCGTTGTTCCTCTCGATCATTCCATGATGGGCGCGTGGCGCGCTCCAGGTTGTAACCGAATCGGCCGCCGCGCGCTGGCAACGGTCGAGGTTTTCGGCGATTGGCTAGCGCCTTTTGCGCGGCCTGCCGAAACGCAACGGCCAGGACGATGCCTGGCCGCTGCGGTGACGCGCGAACTCAGCCAGTAATTAGGCGGAGATCGGGGTACGCCAGTCGTCGGAGCCGGAAGTGCCGGAGACTTCGTGGGTCCAGACGATCTTGCGGTAGGTGAAGTAGACGTCTTCCAGGTGGGTGAAGTGCGCCATGTTCGGGTCCTGGCAGTTCGGCATGCGCGACTGTACGTCGACGATCACGGCGTCTTCCAGTTCGATGGTGAAGTAGTGCTCCTGGGTACCGGTGGAGGAGGTGCGGTACCACTCCAGACGGCACTTGTTCAGACGCTCGCCGGAGGTCAGGGCGTTGAAGATCAGCGGCGAGGATTTGTCGAAGACCTTGGTGATCATCAGCGGCTTGTGCACGCGCTGGCCGGTCGGTTGGCCGGACTGCGGGTCGCGCGGGATGATGACCTGGTGGTTGTAGGCTTGCACCAGAATCTGGTCTTCATGACCTTCCTGGAAAATGTTGCCGACCGAGTCCTCGGTGAAGGTGCCAGCGGTGATCAGACCTTGTTTGGTGCCTTCGAGGGACAGATACGCGGGTGTTGGCATGAGTGCTCTCCTTGCCTGGGTCATGGATCGTGATCGATCCGGGAGCCAGACCTATAGCGAGCGGCGTGCCAGGTATTTAAATTTCAATAAAATCAGTAACTTGTCGTGACCAGGCAAGCATGCAGGGTCATATTGAGCGGCGTCGCACAGATTGTTGCGCAACAAGTTGCGCACTGCTGTGCAGCTTTTTGCGCAGCATCCCGAAGGCCCCGTGGCTGCTGGATTCGGCGCGCTTGAGCAGGCATTTATCCACAGTCCGCTGCGCAAGAAGCTGCCAGAGCGCTCACTCGGCCCAGTGCCGGCCGTGGCGTTCCAGCAAGTGCTGCAGCTGCTCCGGGCCATCGCTGCCGGCCGGGTAGGGGCGCGGGCTCTGGTAGTGCTGGTGCCAGCCCTGCAGGATGGGATCGACCCACTGCCAGGCGGCCTCCACCTCGTCGCGGCGCATGAACAGCGTCGAGTCGCCTTCGATCACGTCCAGCAGCAGGCGCTCGTAGGCCTCCCAGCGGCGCTGCTTGTGGAAGGCGGCGGCGAGGTTGAGGTCCAGCTCGACGGGTTTGAGGTGCATGCCCTTGCCGGGGTTCTTGGCCATCAGTTGCAGGCTGATGCGCTCTTCCGGTTGCAGGCGGATCAGCAGTTGATTCGCCTCGCCGTCGTTGAACAGGCGGTGCGGCACCGGCTTGAACTGGATGAGGATTTCCGAGGTTTTCTTCGCCAGGCGCTTGCCGGTGCGCAGATAGAACGGCACGCCGGCCCAGCGCCAGTTGTCGATCTCCACCTGCACGGCGACAAAGGTTTCGGTGTCGCTGTCGTTGTCGACGTTCTTCTCGAAGTAGTAGGCGGGTACGTCGTGGCCACCGATCTGGCCGGCGGTGTACTGGCCGCGCACGGTCTTGTCCTGCACGTCGAGGCCGCTGATGGGCTTGAGCGCCTCAAGGATCTTCACCTTCTCGTTGCGCACCGCTTCGGCGTCGAAGCGCACAGGCGCTTCCATGGCCACCAGGCAGAGCAACTGCAGCAGGTGGTTCTGGATCATGTCGCGCATGGCGCCTGCCTTGTCGTAGTAGGCGCCGCGGTTTTCCACGCCGAGGGTTTCGCACACGCTGATCTGTACGTGGTCGATATGCCCGGCGCGCCATACCGGCTCGAACAGGGCGTTGGCGAAGCGCAGCGCCATCAGGTTCTGCACGGTCTCCTTGCCCAGATAGTGATCGATGCGAAACACCCGCGCCTCGTCGAACACGGCGCCGATGGCGGCGTTGATCGCCCGCGCCGACTCCAGCGAGTGGCCGATGGGCTTTTCCAGCACGATGCGTGCGGCCGGGCCGGCCAGGCCGGCGTTGGCCAGGTGCGCGGCGATGTCTTCGAACAGGTTCGGCGCGGTCGCCAGGTAGTAGACCCGCACGCGCTGGTCGTCGCGCCCCAGGCGTTTGGCCAGGCGGCCGAAGTCGGCGCTCTGTGCGGCATCCATGGCGAAGTAGTCGAGGCGTGCGGCGAAGCTGGCCCAGGTGTCGGTGGAGAAATCGGCGCGTGCCACCTGGGCGCGGCAGTGGCGCTCGGCCAGGGTCTGGTACGCCTCGCGGCTGTGGTTGCTGCGGGCCAGGGCGAGGATGCGCATGTCGGCGTGCAGGCGTCCTTCGCGATGCAGGTGATAGAGCGCAGGCAGCAGCTTGTGCAGGGCCAGGTCGCCGGTGCCACCGAAAACCAGCATGTCGCAGGGGATGCTCAAGGGAAGACTCCGACTGGGTTGTAACAGATCGTTGAAACTACCTGTTGAAAGGGGCACCGTCAAAATCGGGCTCTGGAGCCGTATCAGCCGCAGCGGTTCGCGCTTTTTCGGAGCCACTTGTCTGCAGCGCCGCGTTATTCGGCGGACTGTGGGCGGTGCGCGCGGGCGAGCCATGTAGTATAACTACAAGGTCACTACAACCGCCGGGCGCTGCGCAACCCAGCCATGACCAGCCCGCTGCCCGCGGTAGATCCTTTTCTGCATAGAGCCTAGCCCCGTGAATCTGTTGCAACATATCGCCCAGTCGCGCCATCTGCTGCGCAAGTCCGAGCTCAAGGTGGCCGACCACGTGCTGCTCGATCCCGCATCGGTGATGCACAGCTCCATGGCCGAGCTGGCGCACAGCGTCGGCATCAGCGAGCCGACCATCGTGCGCTTCTGTCGCGCCATCGGTTGCAGCGGCTTTCAGGACCTCAAGCTGAAATTGGCGCAGAGCCTGGCCGCGGGTGCCAGCTTCGGCCAGTTCGCCATTCACGAGGACGACTCGGTCGCCGACTTCAGTCTGAAGATCTTCGACACCACGCTGCACACCCTGATGGAGGTGCGCGAGAAGCTCGACCCCGAGGCGCTGCAACGGGCGATCGCCGCCTGCTCGCAGGCGCAGCGTGTGGAGTTCTACGGTTTCGGCGCCTCCGGCGCGGTAGCGGCCGATGCCCAGCACAAGTTCTTCCGCCTGTTGCTCAATGCCGCGGCCTATTCCGACCCGCACATGCAGGCGATGAGTGCGGTGACCCTCAAGCCGAGCGACGTGGCCATCTGCATCTCGCAGTCGGGGCGCTCCAAGGATCTGCTGATCACCGCCAACCTGGTGCGCGAGTCCGGCGCCAGCCTGATCACCCTGTGCCCGAGCCAGACGCCCCTGGCCGAGCTGGCCACGGTCAACCTGGCCATCGACGTGCAGGAAGACACCGAGATCTACACTCCGCTGACTTCGCGCATCGCCCACCTGGTGGTGATCGACGTGCTGGCCATGGGCGTGGCCATGGCGCGCGGGCCGAGCCTGGTCAACCACCTCAAGAGCGTCAAGCGCAGCCTGCGCAGCCTGCGCCTGTCGCCCAAGTCGCTGCGCAATAGCGAGGATTGAGTGCAGGCGGTTTCACCGCCTGTTCATCTTCTCGCCCTCAAAGCGTCATCTGCCCGGACCATGCTGAGGCCTCCAGTCCTCGTTCCGGGAGAACCGAGATGCCTCGTATCTTCGATGACGCGCAACTGCACACCCCCACCGACGCCAAGACCCGGCGCAAACTGCAGGACCAGCGGCGCATGGCCTATCGCCGGGCCATCGAGAATTACGCCGAACAGTGCCAGCTGCAGCGCGAACTGGCCGATTACCCCGAGCTGATTCCCGCCGGCTACCTGCTGGCGGCCGGCCGCGACGAGCGCACGGCGGCCTGACCTGCGGCGACGTCTCGCCATGGGCTGGGCGGCGCGCTTGCCCGATTCTGCGAACTTATTGCCCGGTTCTGCCGATCTGCAGGGCGGCCGGCGACAGCGCCTTTTCCGCCCACTAGAGTGACGGTCCGGCCCTTGCGCCCGGAACCACTCAGACACCATCAGAACAAGGTGGGCAGACCATGATTACCCTGAATCTCAACGGCCAGGACCATGAACTGGACGTGGCGGGCGATATGCCGCTGCTCTGGGCCCTGCGTGACGTGGCCAACCTCACCGGCACCAAGTACGGCTGTGGCATGGCGCTGTGCGGCGCCTGCACGGTGAACGTCGACGGCCAGCCGACCCGCTCCTGCGTGACCCCGGTATCGGCGCTGGTGGGCAAG
Source organism: Pseudomonas hydrolytica (assembly GCF_021495345.1). Taxonomy (NCBI): domain Bacteria; kingdom Pseudomonadati; phylum Pseudomonadota; class Gammaproteobacteria; order Pseudomonadales; family Pseudomonadaceae; genus Ectopseudomonas; species Ectopseudomonas hydrolytica. The sequence continues at coordinate 5,152,161 of NZ_CP099397.1, read as the reverse complement.
CGCATCACCACCATCGAGGCGGTCGGCGAAGACGCCGTGGGCAAGGTGGTCCAGGAGGCCTGGCGCCAGCTCGACGTGGTGCAATGCGGCTACTGCCAGTCCGGGCAGATCATGGCCGCCACGGCGCTGCTCAGCGGCAACAAGGCACCGAGCGACGCCGATATCGACGCGGCCATGAGCGGCAACATCTGCCGCTGCGCCACCTATGTGCGGATTCGCGCCGCCATTCACGACGCTGCCGGCAAGCTGGCCTGAGGAGGCGCATGAACATGGGCAAGATCGAAACCCCCGATGGTGCCACTCGCGGCATCCTCAACGTCAGCCGTCGCAGCCTGCTCAAGGGCGCCGGCGGCCTGGCCCTGGGCATCTTTTTCGCGCCGCTGCTGCGCGGCATGGATGCACTGGCGGCAGGTGGCCCGCTGGAGCCGAACGCCTTCGTGCGCATCGACCTCGATGGCACGGTGACCGTGCTGGCCAAACACCTGGAGATGGGCCAGGGCAGCTACACCGGCCTGGCCACGCTACTGGCCGAGGAGCTGGATGCCGACTGGAACCAGGTGCGCGTCGAAGGCGCGCCGGCCGATGCCAAGCGCTACAACAACCTCGCCTTCGGGCCGATGCAGGGCACCGGCGGCAGCACCGCCATGGCCAACTCCTGGGAGCAGATGCGTAACGCCGGCGCCACCGCCAAGGCCATGCTGGTGGCGGCGGCTGCGCAGCGCTGGGGTGTGCCGGCCAGCGAGATCAGCGTCAGTCAGGGCGTGGTCAGCCACGCCGGTTCAGGTCGCAGTGCCGGTTTCGGTGAGCTGGTCGAGGCAGCTGCGCAACTGCCGGTACCGGAGCAGGTGCAGCTCAAGGATCCCAGGGACTTCAAGCTGATCGGCAAGCGCGATCTGCGGCGCAAGGACAGCCTGGACAAGACCGACGGCAGCGCCGTGTTCACCCAGGACTTCAAGCTGCCGGGCATGCTGGTGGCCATGGTCGCCTACCCGCCGCGTTTTGGCGGCGTGCCGCGCAAGGTGGACAGCAGCAAGGCCAAGGCGGTGCGCGACGTGGTCGAGGTGGTGGAGTTTCGCGACCTGCCCCACGGCCGCTCGGGCGTCGCCGTGCTGGCGAACAACACCTGGGCGGCGCGCCAGGGCCGTGACGCGCTGGTGATCGAGTGGGACGAGACCCAGGCCTTCACCCTCGGCAGCGAGGAGATTTTCGCCCAGTACCGCGAGAGCGCAGGTCAGCCGGGTCTTCCCGCCGCGAGCAAGGGCGATGCCGATGCGGCGTTGGCGCAGGCGGCGAAAACCGTCGAGGCCGAGTACGAATTCCCCTACCTGGCCCATGCGGCGATGGAGCCGATGAACTGCCTGGTGAAGCTGTCCGACGAGCGCTGCGAGATCTGGAACGGCGAGCAGTTCCAGACCGTCGACCAGGCCATCATCAGCGGCTACCTGGGCCTGGCGCCGGAGCAGGTGTCGCTGACCCAGCTGTATGCCGGCGGCAGCTTTGGTCGCCGCGCCGGTTCGGTGTCGGACTACCTGCTGGAGGCGGTGGCCATCGCCAAGGCCGCGCGTGACAAGGGCGTCGATGCGCCGGTGAAGATGGTCTGGACGCGCGAGGACGATACCCGTGGCGGTTACTTCCGGCCGCTGTATCTGCACCGCGTACGTATCGGCCTGGACCAGGGCGGCAAGCTGCAGGCCTGGCACAACCGCATCGTCGGGCAGTCGATCATGGCCGGTACTTCGATGGAGCCCTTCATGATCAAGGACGGCATCGACCATACCTCGGTCGAGGGCCTGTCCAACCTGGCCTATACGGTGCCCAACCTGCAGGTGGAGCTGAGCACGCCGACCAATATCAAGGTGCCGGTGCTGTGGTGGCGCTCGGTGGGCCATACCCACACCGGTTACGTCGCCGAGACCATGATCGACGAGGCGGCCGTGGCCGCGGGCCAGGATCCTTACGCTTTCCGTCATGCGCTGCTGGACAGCCAGCCGCGTCACCGTGGCGTGCTGGAGCTGGCCGCCAAGCAGGCCGGCTGGGACAAGCCACTGGCCGCCGGCGCCGAGGGTGAGAAGCGCGGGCGCGGTATCGCCGTGCACGAATCCTTCGGCTCCTTCGTGGCGCAGGTCGCCGAGGTGACGGTCAAGGCCGATGGCAGCTACCGGCTGGATCGCGTGGTGTGCGCGGTGGACTGCGGCATCGCCATCAACCCGGATGTGATCCGCGCGCAGATGGAAGGCGGAATCGGCTTCGCTCTGGCGGCCGCTCGGCACAGTGCGATCACCCTGAAGGAAGGACGGATCGAGCAATCGAACTTCCATGACTTCCAGGTGCTGCGCATGAACGAGATGCCCAAGGTGGAGGTGCATATCGTGCCGTCCGCGGAGAACCCGACCGGTGTCGGTGAGCCGGGCGTGCCGCCGCTGGCACCGGCGCTGGCCAATGCGCTGTTCGCCGCCACCGGCGTACGTCTGCGCAAGTTGCCGTTCCCGGCGCAGATCAAGGCCTGACGTCCGATACTGGAAGCACGAACGCCCGGGGTAATCCCGGGCGTTCTCGTTTATGGGGGCTGGTTTTCCCGGATGGCATCCGGGCTACGGTGTGTTGTGGCAGGTAAGAGCATGTAGGGTGGGCTTTAGCCCACCAGCCGTGGTGGGCTGAAGCGGATCGCCGCCCGGCGCACCCTACGAGTCTGTGGCCTCGATGGGGCTCAGGACGCGTTCAGTCTGGTCGCTGTTTCGATCTCGCTGGCGTCTTGCGGGGTGGGTGCATGGATCGCCGCCTGGCGATGCTTGAGCATGCCCCCGTCGCGCTGGTTCAGCGCTGCGGTCATTTCGGCGAGGATCGCCGTGGCCACGCTTTCCGGCGTGTCGCCGCCGATATCCAGGCCGATGGGGTAGTGCAGGCGCTGCAGCGCCGTCAGCTCGCCGCCCTGCGCGCGAATCTCGCCGAGCAGGCGTTCGGTGCGCTCGCGGGGCCCCAGCTGACCTATATACACCGGCGTGCCCTGCAGCACAGCGCCCAGCCAGTGACGGTCCTGGCTGTAGCTGTGGCTCATCACCGCCACCAGCGCGCCGTCGGTAAGGGCTTGCAGGGCGTAGGGCGAGCCGGTGTCGACCTGCAGCACCGCGTCGGCCTCGGGGAAGCGCTCGGCGCGGGCGAAATGGGCGCGGCCGTCCACGACGGTGACATGCCAGTCCAGCAGCTTGGCCATATGCACCAGTGGCTGGGCGTCATGCCCGGCGCCGAAGATCACCAGGCGCCGCTGCGGCGCCAGGTATTCGCAGAACACTTCCACGTCGCCACGGGCGTCGCGGTAGCTGCGCAGCGTCGAGCGTTCCCGGGCCAGGGTTTCGGCCATGGCCGCGCGCACCTGGGCATCCAGCGCCGGATCGAGCAGGCGCGCGCGCTCGCTGCCATCCGGGTACAGCAGCAGATGGTCACCAACCCGGACGCGGGCGTTGCGATAGCTGGAGATCACCGTGGCCTGCACGCCGGCCCGGCCACTCTCGCGCACCTGGCGCAGCAGCTCGAGCACCGCCAGCGGTTTTTCCGCGCTGTGGCGTTGCAGCAGCACGTGCACGGTGCCGTTGCAGCCGAGGCCAAAGGTCAGAGCGGCGTCCTGGTCGTCATCGTCGTCCTGGGTGGCCGTGCTGTAGCGGCGAATCACCGGCTCGCCGCTGTCGGTCAGCCACCAGGCCTTCTTCGCCACCTCGGATTCCAGGCAGCCGCCACTGATGGTGCCCACGGTGCCGCCGTACAGCGGAATCAGCATCCGTGCACCGGGGCGACGGTAGGCCGAGCCCTCCACCTTGACCACCGTGGCGAGCACGGCCTGGCCCTGTTCGCGTTCGACGGCGGCGATGGCGCCCAGCAGGGCGCTGGTTCCCGACAGCATGAGGGTCTCCCGGCAAGTTCGTGGGGCGAGCGGAAAAAGGCTATGCAGATCGCCAATGTCCCCTATGCCAGTAAAGGAGGGTTAGGCCGATCCTGCGAGATTCTTGCCCGATCCTGCGAAACGCTCGGCCAGGCGGACGATGGTCGGGCGCTCGCTGCGGATGAAATCGACGAAGGCCTGCGCCACTGGCGACAGGCGCCGTCCGCGGATATTTACCACGCACCAGCTGCGCTGCAGTGGCAGCTCCGCCACCGGCAGCTCGCGCAGCAGGCCGTGCTCCAGCTCCAGGCGTACCGCATGGCGCGGCAGCAGGGCCAGGCCGAGCCCGGCGATCGCTGCCTCGCGCTGGGCATCCAGCGAGCCGATCTCCAGCGTCTGGGCAAAGTGGGCGCGCTTCTGGTTGCAGTACTCCTCGCAGGCGCGGCGGGTGCCCGAGCCGCTCTCGCGGATCAGCAGCGCATGGGCGGTCAGATCCTGCAGCTGCAGCGTCTGCTGCGAACACAGCGGATGATCCGGCGCCGCCACGGCCACGATGGGGTTGTTGAGAAAGGGCATGAAGTCCAGCGCCATGTCCTGTGGCACCTGGCTCATGATCATCAGGTCGTCGCGGCTCAGGGTCAGGCGGCGCACCACCAGGGCGTGATTGACCACAGTGAGGTTCAGGCTGACTTCGGGGTAATGGCGGCGAAATTCGGCGAACAGGTGAGGTACGAAGTACTTCGCGCTGGATTCCACGCACAGGTTGAGCTGCCCCTGCAGCGAGCCCTGCAGGTCCGACAGCTGCATGTCCAGGCTCTCCAGGCGGCCGAAGATATCGCTGCTGGCGCGCCTGAGCGCTTCGGCCGCCTCGGTCAGGTAGAGCTTCTTGCCGACGTATTCGAACAGCGGCTGGCCGACCAGCTCCTCCAGCTGGCGGATCTGCAGGCTGACCGCCGGCTGGGTCAGCGCCATTTCGTCTGCGGCGCGGCTGTAGGAGCCGTGTTCGCACACGGCGCGGAATACCTGAAGCTGGCGCAGGGTCATGCGCAGCAGGGTTTTACGCATGCGTGAGGTCCTCGTTTGATCAATACATAAGTAATTACTTATGCATGATCTAATAATTATTGATTTTGGTTAATTCGTATACCCGGCTAGCTTAATCGGGCGTTCGCCTTACTGGCCGCAGCCCCTGACAGCCCTGTGCTGAGGATTGAACCGTGATCAAGAAGATCCTGATCGCCAACCGTGGTGAAATTGCCGTCCGTATCGTGCGGGCCTGTGCCGAAATGGGCATTCGCTCGGTGGCCATCTATTCCGAGGCGGACCGCCACGCCCTGCACGTCAAGCGCGCCGACGAGGCGCACAGCATCGGCGACGACCCCCTGGCCGGCTACCTGAACCCGCGTAAGCTGGTCAATCTGGCCGTGGAAACCGGCTGCGACGCCCTCCATCCCGGCTACGGTTTTCTCTCCGAGAACGCCGAACTGGCGGAGATCTGCGCCGAACGTGGGGTCAAGTTTATCGGGCCGTCGGCCGAGGTGATTCGCCGCATGGGCGACAAGACCGAGGCGCGGCGCAGCATGATCAAGGCCGGCGTGCCGGTCACCCCGGGTACCGAAGGCAACGTCGCCGATCTCGACGAGGCGCTGCGCGAAGCCGACCGCATCGGCTACCCGGTGATGCTCAAGGCCACCTCCGGCGGCGGCGGCCGCGGCATTCGCCGCTGCAACAGCCGCGAGGACCTGGAGCAGGCCTATCCGCGGGTGATCTCCGAGGCGACCAAGGCCTTCGGCAGCGCGGAAGTCTTCCTGGAGAAGTGCATCGTCAATCCCAAGCACATCGAGGCGCAGGTGCTGGCCGACAGCTTCGGCAACACCGTGCACCTGTACGAGCGCGACTGCTCGATCCAGCGCCGCAACCAGAAGCTGATCGAGATCGCCCCCAGCCCGCAGCTGACCCCTGAGCAGCGCGCCTATATCGGCGACCTGGCGGTGCGCGCCGCGCAGGCGGTGGGCTACGAGAACGCCGGCACCGTGGAGTTCCTGCTCGCCGAGGGCGAGGTGTACTTCATGGAGATGAACACCCGGGTGCAGGTGGAGCACACCATCACCGAGGAAATCACCGGCATCGACATCGTCCGCGAGCAGATTCGCATCGCCAGCGGTCAGCCGCTGTCGATCAAGCAGGAAGACATCATCCACCGTGGTTATGCCCTGCAGTTCCGCATCAACGCCGAGGACCCGAAGAACAACTTTCTGCCGTCCTTCGGCAAAATCACCCGCTACTACGCCCCCGGCGGCCCCGGCGTGCGGACCGACACGGCGATCTACACCGGCTACACCATTCCGCCCTACTACGATTCGATGTGCCTGAAGCTGATCGTCTGGGCACTGACCTGGGAAGAGGCGATGGACCGCGGCCTGCGCGCGCTGGACGACATGCGCGTGCAGGGCGTGCGCACCACCGCGCCCTATTACCAGGAAATCCTGCGCAACCCGGAGTTTCGCAGCGGCCAGTTCAACACCAGCTTCGTCGAGAGCCATCCGGAGCTGACCCAGTACTCGATCAAGCGCAACCCGTCGCACCTGGCCATCGCCATCGCCACCGCCATCGCGGCCCACGCCGGCCTGTAGGGGAAGGACTCAGAACATGAGCAAGAAAGTTACCGTCACCGACACCATCCTGCGCGACGCCCATCAGTCGCTGCTGGCGACCCGCATGCGCACCGAGGACATGCTGCCGATCTGCGACAAGCTCGACCGCGTCGGCTACTGGTCGCTGGAAGTCTGGGGCGGCGCCACCTTCGACGCCTGCGTGCGCTTTCTCAAGGAAGACCCGTGGGAGCGCCTGCGCCAGCTCAAGGCGGCGCTGCCCAACACCCGCCTGCAGATGCTCCTGCGTGGGCAGAACCTGCTCGGCTACCGCCACTACAGCGATGACGTGGTGCGCGCCTTCGTGGCCAAGGCCGCGGTCAACGGCATCGACGTGTTCCGCATCTTCGATGCGATGAACGACGTGCGTAACCTGCGCGTGTCCATCGAGGCGGTGAAGGCCGCCGGCAAGCACGCCCAGGGCACCATCGCCTACACCACCAGCCCGGTGCACACCATCGACGCCTTCGTCGAGCAGGCCAAGCAGATGGCCGCCATGGGGGTGGATTCCATCGCCATCAAGGACATGGCCGGTCTGCTCACCCCCTACGCTACCGGCGATCTGGTCAGGGCGCTGAAAGACGCCCTGCCGCTGGAAGTGGTGGTGCACTCGCACGACACCGCCGGCGTGGCCAGCATGTGCCAGCTCAAGGCCGTGGAAAACGGCGCCGACCGCATCGACACCGCCATCTCCAGCATGGCCTGGGGCACCAGCCATCCGGGTACCGAATCCATGGTCGCGGCGCTGCGTGGCACGCCCTACGACACCGGCCTGGACCTGGAACTGATCCAGGAGATCGGCCTGTACTTCCATGCCGTGCGCAAGAAGTACCACCAGTTCGAGAGCGAATTCACCGGCGTCGACACACGCGTGCAGGTCAATCAGGTACCGGGCGGGATGATTTCCAACCTGGCCAACCAGTTGAAGGAGCAGGGCGCCCTCAATCGCATGGGCGAAGTGCTGGAAGAGATTCCGCGGGTGCGCGCCGACCTCGGCTACCCGCCGCTGGTGACGCCCACTTCGCAGATCGTCGGCACCCAGGCCTTCTTCAACGTGCTCGCCGGCGAGCGCTACAAGACCATCACCAACGAGGTGAAGCTGTACCTGCAAGGGCGTTACGGCAAGGCGCCGGGCAAGGTCAATGACGAGCTGCGCAAGCGCGCCATCGGTAACGAGGAAGTGATCGAAGGGCGCCCAGCCGACCTGCTCAAGCCGGAGATGGCCAAGCTGCGCGAGGAGATCGGCAGCCTGGCCAAGTCCGAAGAGGACGTGCTGACCTTCGCCATGTTCCCCGACATCGGCCGCAAGTTCCTCGAGGAGCGTGCCGCCGGCACCCTCAAGCCCGAGGCCCTGCTGCCCATGCCGCAGGTCGGCGGCGCCGCGCCGGTGGGGGGTGAAGGCGTGCCCACCGAGTTCGTGGTGGACGTGCATGGCGAGAGCTACCGCGTCGACATCACCGGTGTCGGCGTCAAGGGCGATGGCAAGCGCCACTTCTACCTCTCCATCGACGGCATGCCGGAAGAGGTGGTGTTCGAGCCGCTCAACGAGTTCGTTGCCGGCAGTGGCGGCAAGCGCAAGCAGGCCAGCGCACCGGGCGACGTGTCCACCACCATGCCGGGCAACATCGTCGATGTACTGGTCAAGGAAGGTGATGCGGTCAAGGCCGGTCAGGCCGTGCTGATCACCGAAGCGATGAAGATGGAAACCGAAGTGCAGGCGCCGATCGCCGGTACCGTCAAGGCCGTTCACGTGGCCAAGGGCGACCGCGTCAATCCGGGCGAAGTGCTGGTGGAAATCGAAGGTTAACCTCAGGAGCCCGACCTGTTGGATGGGCAAGTTTGACGGGGCATAACCCGGGCTCCTTTTTTATTCCGCGCTACGGCGCATCTTTGTCCCGGGGGCCGCAAGGCTCCCTTTTTTTGACTGGCCGCCAGTTGTGCCGGCTAAGCTTTCCGGCCATGCCCCAGTGTCTCGCCAATGGCGAGGCAAGGCAGGGTGATCAGCACCGCCCTGCTGGGGCATGGCCTTTTCCTTTGCGTGCGTGTGGTCGTCCGGGTAGGGTGCGCCATGCGCACCGAGAGGGGCGGTGAATAGAGTGACTGGTGCGCACGGCGCACCCTACGAGGTTGGGGGAGGAGCTCAAGTGGGTCTGGATCCGGTAGTGCTGTTTTTCGTCTTCGGCCTGGTCGCCGGGCTGCTCAAGAGCGAGCTGAAGCTGCCGGCGGCGCTGTACGAGACGCTGTCGATCATCCTCCTGCTGGCCATCGGTCTGCACGGCGGCGTGGAGCTGGCGCAGCAGGCCAGCCTGCAGCTGCTCGGTCAGTCGGCGCTGGTGCTGGCGCTCGGCGTGCTGCTGCCGATCCTGGCGTTCGTCCTGCTGCGCGGCCTGCGTTTCGACCGCGTCAACGCCGCGGCGGTGGCGGCGCACTACGGCTCGGTCAGCGCCGGTACCTTCGCCGTGGTGGTGGCCTACATGCTGGCCAAGGGCATCGAGTTCGAGAGCTACATGCCGCTGTTCGTCGCCATCCTGGAGATTCCGGCGATCCTGGTCGGCATCGTCCTGGCCAAGGGCATTGCACGCGACACCCACTGGGGCGAGCTGGGCCGCGAGATCTTCCTCGGCAAGAGCATCATGCTGCTGCTCGGCGGCCTGGTGATCGGCGCCATCGCCGGCAAGGAGGCGATCAAGCCGCTGGAGCCGCTGTACACCAGCATGTTCAAGCCGGTGCTGGCGTTCTTCCTGCTGGAGATGGGCCTGATCGCCTCCGGTCAGCTCGGTGCGCTGAAGCAGTTCGGCCTGCGCCTGGCCGGCTTCGCCCTGCTGATGCCGCTGCTCGGTGCGCTGATCGGCGCCCTGCTGGCGCGCTTCATGGGGCTGAGCCTGGGCGGCACGGCGATGCTCGCCACCCTGGCTGCCTCGGCCTCCTATATCGCGGTGCCGGCGGCCATGCGCCTGGCCCTGCCCGAGGCCAATCCATCGCTGTCGCTCACGGCCTCGCTGGGGATAACCTTCCCCTTCAATATTCTGATCGGCATTCCGCTGTACCTGGCGCTGGCCGAACGACTGATTGCCTGGGGGTTCTGAGATGAACGCACATAACCGCACCTTGCTCACCGTGATCTGCGAGGCGGCGCTGGAGAAGCGCCTGCTGGCCGACCTGGAAACGCTGGGCGCGCCCGGCTGGACCATTTCCGACGCCCGCGGCCGTGGCCACCGTGGCGTGCGCAGCGCCGGCTGGGACACCGAGGGCAACATCCGCCTGGAAATCATCTGCAACCGCGAGCTGGCCGAGCGCATCGCTGAGCATCTGCAGGTGCGCTACTACGACCACTTCGCCATGGTCTGCTACCTGGCCCAGGTGGAAGTGCTGCGTGGGGAGAAGTTCTGACGGGGCCCCGGTAGGGTGCGCTATGCGCACCCGGCGGCCCCTCGGTTCGGTCACCTGCCGCAGAGGGGCGAGGCGCGCGGCGCTCAGTCCTGCGGGTAGCGCGCGCGCGGGGTGGCCATCGGCACCTTGTCGCCATCGAGCGGCAGGAAGCTGCCCAGCTCGGCGTCGTAGGCCCGGATCTGACTGGTTTCGATGTCGTACACCCAGCCGTGGATGAACAGTTGGCCGCGCGCCAGCTTGGCCGCCACCGAAGGGTGGGTGCGCAGGTGGTCGAGCTGCGCCACCACGTTTTCCTCGGTCAGCACGGCGAGGGTTTCCTGGTCGTTGCCGCAACTGCAGTTCTCCGCCACCACGGTGCGCGCCACTTCGGCATGGCGCAGCCAGGCCTTGACCGTGGGCATGGTTTCCAGCGAGGCCGGATTGAGCACCGCCTTCATCGCGCCGCAGTCGGAATGGCCGCAGATGACGATGTGCTGCACGCCCAGGGCCATCACCGCGTACTCGATGGCGGTGGACACGCCACCCATCATCTGGCCGTAGGGCGGTACCACGTTGCCGACGTTGCGGTTGACGAACAGGTCGCCCGGGGAGCTCTGGGTGATCAGCTCCGGCACCACGCGCGAATCGGCGCAGGTGATGAACATGGCGCGCGGGTTCTGTGCGGTGGCGAGCTTCTTGAATAGCTCTTCCTGCTGCGGGAACACCTCGTTGCGAAAGCGCTTGAAGCCCTCGACGATGCTCTGCAGCGCCTGCTCGGCGGTTTCATTGCCCTCGTGAGCCTGAAGCGGAATGACCTGGTGTTTGTAAGGCATGCCCTGAACCTCTGTGAACCTGAAAAGACGCTGCTATGGCGACAGCGCCAGTGCCGGGCGAGTCACATGCCGAGTGTCGCCTCCGGCGGGCTGGGCGACAACCCGCAGCTGCAGCCAATTGGTCCTGGCGCAGGCATAGGCCCTTCGTCGCCCGCTGCCCGGGGCAGGGTGCGGTGGGGTCAGCGCGCGCTTTGCCGCTCCAGCTCGTGCAGGTAGGGCAGGTCGGGCCCGACCCGGGCGCAGGTCAGCGCGGCAGCCTCGATGGCCAGGTGCAACATGGCGTCGATCTGCTCCTGGCTCAGCGTCGCCAGCGCCTCGGGGCTGTCCAGCTCGTGGCGGGCCAGGTAGCTGAGCAGCGCGGCCTGGAAGGTATCGCCGGCGCCGACGGTGTCGCGGGTGGCTACGGCCATCGCCGGCGCCGACCAGTGGCCGTGGCGACTATGGACGCTGGCGCCTTTGCTGCCCTTGGTGAGGAACACCAGTTGGCAGCGCGCGTTAAGCCAGCCCACTGCGACCTGCTGCGGGTCGCGCTCGGGATAGAGCAACTGCAGGTCTTCCTCGCTGACCTTGATCAGATGGGCATAGCCGGCGAAGGTCTCGACGCGCTCGCGCCAGCGGGCGATATCCGGCGCGGGGCCGAGACGCACGTTGGGATCGAGGCTGATCAGGCGTTGCTGATGTTCGCGCTGCACCAGCGTCAGCAGCGTCTCGGCCACCGGCTCCACCACCAGCGAGAAGGAGCCGACATGCAGGCCGCGTACCCGCGTATCGAGGGTCGGCAGGTGCTCGGCGAGCAGCTGGCGGTCGGCGCAGCCTTCGCCACGGAAGCTGTAGTGCGGCGAACCGGCCGCGTCCAGGCCGACCATGGCCAGGGTGGTCGGCGCATCGCTGGCGATCAGGTAGGCGTCGCTCACGCCCTCGTCACGCAGCACCTGGCGCAGGCGCTGGCCGAGGCTGTCCGAGGAGATCCCGGTGAACAGCGCCGCATCACTGCCCAGGCGTCTCAGGCCGAGCGCCACATTGAACGGCGAGCCGCCGGCAATGGCCTTGAAGGCCAGCTCGTTGCTGCGCGCGCCGTCGTTCTGGATGAACACGTCGAACAGTGCTTCGCCACAGACCAGGTACATAGACGTCTCCTCTAGCGTCGTGGCGTTCTCACGCCGGTGTGTTTGCGGCGAGCCGGCCGACCTGCTCGCGGTAGCGTTGATAGACCGCGTCATACTGCGCCGTGCGCGCCGGGTCCGGCTGCGTCTGGGTGCTGGTATCGAGCTGTACGCAGCGCTCGCACAGTTCGGCCAGCTGCGCCTGGCGATCCGCAGCGGGCGTCAGGCACCAGGCGGCCTGGATCGCGGCGCCCAGCGCGGCGGCTTCGGTGTGTTGCGGGCAGACCAGCGGCGTGCCCATGATATCGGCGATCAGCTGGCGCCATACCGGGCTCTTCGCCGCGCCGCCGACCAGACGGATGATCTCGCTCTGCAGGCCGCTGGCACGCAGCAGGTCGAGGCCGTAGCGCAGGCCGAAGGCGGTGCCCTCGATCACCGCCCTGCACAGGTTGGCGCGGGTCAGGTTGTCGCTGTCCATGCCCAGCAGACTGGCGCGTGCGTTCGGCAGGGCCGGCACCCGTTCGCCGTTGAAAAACGGCAGCAACAGCAGGCCCTCGGCGCCGATGGGCGCCTGCGCCACCAGGGCGTCGAAGCTGTGGATATCCAGCTCCAGCAACTGCCGGATCAGCCCACTGGCATTGGTCAGATTCATGGTGCAGATCAGCGGCAGCCAGCCGCCGGATGACGAGCAGAAAGTGGCCACCTGCGCGTGCGGGCTCACCGTCGGCTGATCGCTGTAGGCGTAGAGCGTGCCGGAGGTGCCCAGACTCATGGTGATCGCGCCGTGTCGGATATTGCCGGTACCGATGGCGCCCATCATGTTGTCGCCGCCGCCGCTGGCCACCACGGCATCCGGGTTCAGGCCCAGGCGCAGGGCGATCTGCGGGCGCAGGCGGCCCACTGGCTGATCCGACTCGATCAGCTGCGGCAGTGCGTTGCAAAGGCGCCCGCTGGGGTCGATGAAGTTCAGCAGCTCGACATCCCAGCTGCGCGTGCGCACGTTGAAATAGCCGGTGCCGGAGGCATCGCCGTACTCGCTGCAGGCGCGCCCGGTGAGCCAGTGGTTGAGGTAGTCGTGCGGCAGCAGGATATGCGCGATGCGGGCGAAGACATCGGGGTGCTGCTCCCGGGTCCAGAGCAGCTTGGACACCGTATAGCCCGGCGCGATGGCCACGCCCAGGCGCTGCAGCGAACCGCTTTCGCCGCCGAGGTGGTCCAGCAGGCGCTGGTTCTCGGCGCTCGACTCGGTATCGCACCAGAGCTTGGCCGGGCGCAGCACCGCGCCCTGTTCATCGAGCAGCACCAGGCCATGCTGCTGGCCGGACACACCGATGCCGAGAATCCGCTCGCCGCTGATGCCGGCAGCCGCCAGCGCCTGGGCGGTCGCCTGCTCGAAGGCCTCCAGCCACTGCTGCGGCTGCTGTTCGCGGCGGCCGTTGGCGCCGCTCTGCAGCGTGTGGCTGGCGCTGCCGGCGCCGAGCACCTGGCCACTGCCTACGTCCAGCACCAGCGCCTTGGTGCCCTGGGTGCCGCAGTCGATACCGAGGTACATGCCTCAGTCGCCCAGTAGGGTCTGCAGGGTGCGCGTCACGCCGAGCTTGCGCAGGCTGTCGTAGCACAGCTCGAACGCCGCGACGAAGGCTGCCGACTGCGGGATCGCCGTGCCGAAGATCGCCTCGACGCCCAACAGTCGCTCGCGCACCTGATCATCGTCGGCCACCAGCGACTGACAGAACGCGGCGCGCGGATCGGCGATCCGGTAGTGCGCGCCGTTCTCGTCGACGCCCCTGAGGTACAGCGCCCAGGCCGCGACCACCAGCGCCGCGCGCTCCAGCGGCCGGCCATCCTCGATCAGGCGGTTGAGTGTGGGCACGATGAACTTGGGAAACTTCGACGAGCCATCGGAGCAGACGCGTTCCAGCTGGTCGGCGATGGCCTGGTTGGAGAAACGCTCGATCAGCGTGTTCTTGTAGGTGCTCAGGTCGATGCCGGGCACCGGCGCCAGTTGCGGGGTCACGTCCAGATCCATGAAGTCGCGCACGTAGCGGCGCAGCAGCGGGTCGTTCAGGGTCTCGTGGACGAAGCGATAACCCTTGAGAAAGCCCAGGTAGGTCAGCGCCAGGTGGCTGCCATTGAGCAGCTTGATCTTCATCTCCTCGTAGGGCGTGACATCGTCGGTGAACTGCACGCCGACCTCTTCCCAGGCCGGCCGACCGCTGACGAACTTGTCCTCGACCACCCATTGCACGAAGGGCTCGCAGACCACCGGCCAGGCATCCTCGACGCCGTGCTGCTCGGCCAGCTGCTGGCGATGGGCGGCGCTGGTCATCGGCGTGATGCGGTCGACCATGGCATTGGGAAAGCTCACGTGATGGTCGATCCAGCTGGCCAGCTCGTGGTCGGCCAGGTGGGCGAAGGCCAGCAGCGCCTTGCGCGTGACATCGCCGTTGTGCGGCAGGTTATCGCAGGACATCAGGGTGAAGGCCGGAATGCCGGCCGCACGACGTTTGGCCAGGGCGGCGCAGAGAAAGCCGAACACGCTCTGCGGCGATTCGGGGCGGCGCAGGTCGTGGGCAATGACCGGCAGCTCGGCGAGAAATTCGCCAGTGCTGTCGTCGATGCAGTAACCGCCTTCGGTGATGGTCAGCGAGACAATGCGAATCGCCGGGTCGGCCAGCTTGTCGATCAGCGCCTGCGGCGACTCCTCGGCCAGCAGCATGTCGCTGATCGCGCCGATCACCCGCACCGGCAGGTTCGCCTCGTCGCCCAGTTCGACCAGGGTGTAGAGGTAATCCTGGCTGGCCAGGGCGTCGCGCATGGCACGGTCTTCGGCGCGCAGGCCGACCCCGCAGATGGCCCAGTCGAGGGCCTCGCCCTGGTTCATCAGGGCATCGGTGTAGGCCGCCTGGTGGGCGCGGTGAAAGCCGCCGACGCCGATATGGACGATGCCCTGGCGCAACGCGTCGGGGCTGTAAGCCGGCAGCGCGACGGCGCCGCCAAGCCGGGAAAGCTGCTGGCGATTGAGTTTCATCTGGAAAATCCCGTGATGGAGCGGCGTCAGGCGGCCTGCTGCAGTGGTTTGCCGATGGCGCGGCCGTCGGCGGCGAAGAGGTGGCAGTGCGCCGTGTCGAAGTCCAGGGTCAGGGCATCGCCGTAACGCGGGGCGAAGTCGCCGCGCACGCGCACCGTGAGCATCTCGCCCGAGGCGCTGCGCACATGGCAGAAGGTGTCGCTGCCGAGGCGTTCGCTGACGTCGGCGGTGACCTGCAGGCGACCGCTGCCGGCGCTGACCACGTTGAGGTGTTCCGGCCGCAGCCCCAGGGTCACCTGGCTGTCCGGGCCAAGGTCGGTGGCGCACAGCGGCAGGGTGAGGCTGGGGCCGCAGTCGAGCCGCACCTCGCAGCTGGCGGCATCCGCCCGCGTCACGCTGCCACGCAGGAAGCCCATCTTCGGCGTGCCGAGAAAGCCGGCGACGAACAGGTTGGCCGGGTGGTGATACAGCTCCAGCGGCGAGCCGACCTGCTCGACGCGCCCGCCATTGAGCACCACCACCTTGTCGGCCAGGGTCATGGCCTCCACCTGATCGTGGGTCACGTAGATCATGGTCGCCTGCAGCTCCTTGTGCAGCCGTGCCAGTTCCAGGCGGGTCTGCACGCGCAGGGCGGCGTCGAGGTTGGACAGCGGCTCGTCGAACAGGAAGATCTTCGGGTTGCGCACGATGGCGCGGCCGATGGCCACGCGCTGGCGCTGGCCGCCGGAGAGCTGTCTGGGTTTGCGTTCGAGCAGGGCGTCGAGCTGCAGGATGCGCGCGGCGTTGGCGACCTTCTCCGCGATTTCCTGCTTGTTCACCCGGGCCAGATCGAGGGCGAAGGACAGGTTCTTGCGCACGCTCATGTGCGGGTACAGCGCGTAGGTCTGGAACACCATGGCCAGGTCGCGTTTGGCCGGCGCCATGTCGGTGATGTCCTGGCCGTCGAGTTCGATATGGCCGCTGCTGACTTCCTCGAGGCCGGCGATCAGGCGCAGCAGGGTGGATTTGCCGCAGCCGGACGGGCCGACGAAGACCACGAATTCGCGGTCGCGGATATCCAGATCGACACCCTGGATGATCGCCGTGCCATCGAAGCCTTTTCTCAGGTTGCGGATCTTCAGATCGGCCATGTGCAAGGTCTCCCGTTATTTCACCGCGCCGAAGGACAGGCCGCGGACAAGTTGTTTTTGGCTGATCCAGCCGAAGATCAGGATGGGCGCGCAGGCCAGGGTCGAGACGGCGGAGAGCTTGGCCCAGAACAGGCCCTCAGGGCTGGAGTAGGAGGCCACCAGCGCGGTCAGCGGGGCGGCGGCGGAGCTGGTCAGGTTGAGCGACCAGAACGCCTCGTTCCAGCACAGGATCAGCGACAGCAGCATGGTCGAGGCCAGGCCGCCGCGGGCGATCGGCAGCAGCACGCGGACGATCTCCTGGCCGGTGCTGGCGCCGTCCAGGCGCGCCGCTTCGAGGATTTCCGCGGGGATGTCCTTGAAGTAGGTGTACACCATCCATACCAGGATCGGCAGGTTGATCAGGGTGTAGATGATGATCAGCACCAGACGCGAGTCGAGCAGGCCGAACTGCTTGGCCAGCAGGTACACCGGCACCAGCACGCCCACCGGCGGCAGCATCTTGGTCGACAGCATCCACAGCAGCGTGCGCTTGGTGTGGCGCGTCTCGAAGAAGGCCATGGAGTAGGCGGCCGGCACGGCCAGCAGCATGCCCAGCAGGGTCGCGGAGAAGGAGATCAGCACCGAGTTCCAGGCGAAGGCGAAGTAGTCGCTGCGCTCGTTGATATGCAGGTAGTTCTCCAGCGTCGGCATGAAGATGAACTGCGGCGGCGTGGCGAAGGCGTCGATCTCGGTCTTCAGGCTGGTCAGCAGCATCCACAGGATGGGGAAGAAGATCACTGCGGCGATGGCCCAGCACAGCGAGCCGATCAGCAGGCTGTGCAGGCGCCGGGACTGTTTCAGGGTCAGCATGCTCTGCTCCTCACTGCCGCGCGGTCAGGTTCTTGCCGATCATGCGGATCAGCACGATGGCGGCGATGTTGGCGATGACCACCGCGATCAGCCCGCCGGCCGAAGCCATGCCGACGTCGAACTGCAGCAGGGCCTGGGTGTAGATCAGGTAGGCGAGGTTGGTCGACTCGTAGCCGGGGCCGCCGCTAGTGGTGGTGTAGATCTCGGCGACCACCGAGAGCAGGAAGATGGTCTCGATCATCACCACCACGGCAATCGGCCGCGCCAGGTGCGGCAGGGTCAGGTGCCAGAAGATGGCGATGGGCCCGGCGCCATCGAGGCGCGCGGCTTCCTTCTGCTCCTGATCCAGCGACTGCATGGCGGTCATGAGAATCAGAATGGCGAACGGCAGCCACTGCCAGGACACGATCAGGATGATCGAGAACAGTGGGTGGTGCGCCAGCCAGTCCACCGGCTGGGCGCCGAAGAACTGCCAGATGGCGGCGAGAATCCCCGATACCGGATGGAAGATCAGGTTCTTCCACAGCAGCGCGCTGACCGTGGGCATGATGAAGAACGGCGAGATCAGCAGCACCCGCACGATGCCGCGGCCGAAGAATTCGCTGGCCTCCAGCAGCGCCGAGATCAGCACGCCGAACACCACGCTGATCAACAGCACGCTGCCCACCAGCAGCACGGTATTGCCGGCGCCGGAGAGAAAGGCGGCGTCGGTGACGAAGTATTCGAAGTTCTCCAGACCGACGAAATCGTTCTCGCCGGGGTAGAGCAGGTTGTAGCGGATCAGCGAGAAGTAGATGGTCATGCCCAGCGGCACGATCATCCAGATCAGCAGCAGGGCCACCGAGGGGCTGACCAGAAACCAGCCCGGCGCCAGACGCCGGGGCTTGCGCGCCACCGGCGTGCCGGCCTGCGCGGCAGCAGGAGTATTGATGGCCGAAGAGTTCATCATGCCTCCGAGAACGGAATGGGGGTGGCTTCCGCTTTAGCCCGTAGGGTGGGCTTCAGCCCACCACGAACTCACGGTGAAAACCCTGGTGGGCTAAAGCCCACCCTACAGGACAGCAGTTTCCTTACTTCGGATACCCGGCACGCTTCATTTCCCGCTCGGTGCTCTGCTGCGCCGCCTGCAGCGCCTGCTGTGGTTGCATCTGCCCGGTGAGCGCGGCGGCGAACAGCTTGCCGACACTGGTGCCGATGGCCTGGAACTCGGGAATGGTCACCAGCTGGATGCCCACGTAAGGCACCGGCTTGGCGCTGGGGTCGGCCGGGTCGGCCTTCTGCAGCGAATCCAGAGTGACCTTTGCGAACGGCGCGGCCTGCATGTAGGCATCGCTGTAGGTCGAGGCGCGGGTGCCTGGCGGCACGTTGGCCACGCCATCGCGCTCGGCCACCAGTTCGGCGTAGGCCTTGGAGGTAGCCCAGGCGCTGAAGGCCTTGGCGGCGTCCTTGGACTTGGAGCTGGTGGGAATCGCCAGGGCCCAGGAGTACAGCCAGGAGGCGCCCTTGTCGGTGACCTGGGTCGGCGCGAAGGTGAAGCCGACGGCATCGGCGACCTTGCTCTGCGAGGTGTCGGTGACGAAGGAGCCGGCCACGCTGGCATCGACCCACAGCGCGCACTTGCCGCTGTTGAACAGCGCCAGGTTCTCGTTGAAACCGTTGCTGGAGGCGCCGGGCGGGCCGTATTTCTTCATGTTGTCGACGTAGAAGTTCAGCGCGTTCTGCCACTCGCTGCCGGTGAATTCCGGCTGCCACTGCTCGTCGAACCAGCGCGCGCCATGGGCATTGGCCAGGGTGGTGATCAGCGCCATGTTCTCGCCCCAGCCGGCCTTGCCGCGCAGGCACAGGCCGTACTGGCCCTTGTCCGGCTGGTGCAGCTTGGCGGCGAACTCGGCCATCTGCTCCCAGGTCGGCTGTTCGGGCATGTTCAGACTGGCCTGCTCGAACAAGTCCTTGCGGTAGTAGGTGATCGAGGCTTCGGCGTAGAACGGCAGGGCATACAGCGTGCCCTTGGCGGACAGGCCTTCGCGCACCGAGGGGAAGACGTCGTCGAGGTCGTAGTCGGCCGGCAGTTCGGTCATCGGCTCCAGCCAGCCCTTCTCGCCCCACAGCGCCGCCTCGTACATGCCGATGGTGAGCACGTCGAACTGGCCACCCTGGGTGGCGATATCGGTGGTCAGACGCTGGCGCAGCACGTTCTCCTCGAGCACCACCCACTTCAGGCGGATGTCGGGGTTCTGCTCTTCGAAGGTCTTGGCCAGCCGCTGCATGCGGATCATGTCGCTGTTGTTGACCGTGGCGATGGTCAGGGTTTCGGCGCCGTGGGCGCCCGTGGCGAGGAACAGGCAAGAGGTTGCAAGGAGTGCTTTGAAGGCGTGGTTCATGGCGTTGAACTCCTCTTCCGCGCGCTGTGGCTGCGGAAGAACGTTATTGTTTTTGTTTCGCTCGGCCCGGATTACACCCCCGCACGCCGGTGCGGACAAATGCTTGAGGGCACAAAAACCGATACTTTTTTGCACTGATGGGCCTTGGGCAATGCTTCGCTCTGCTGGTGGCGAAGTGCTCTGCAGGCGCGGCTGGAGAAGGCGTAACTGGCAGCGGAGGCGCGCGCTAGACCGTGCTAGAGGCCGCCGCCGGAGAGGCTGGTGGCCGCGCCAGCGCGCGGGCCGCGCGGCTGGCGGCAGACGAGAATGGCCGATTTAGTACAGGTTTTGCTCGGTCAGGCGCTGCACCACCAGCTTGCGATAGCGCGACGGCGTCATGCCCTTGAGCTGCTGGAAACGCCGGTTGAAGTTAGAGATGTTGCTGAAGCCGGACTCGAAGCACACTTCGGTGACCGGCTTCTCG
Organism: Pseudomonas hydrolytica; assembly: GCF_021495345.1. Classification (NCBI taxonomy): domain Bacteria; kingdom Pseudomonadati; phylum Pseudomonadota; class Gammaproteobacteria; order Pseudomonadales; family Pseudomonadaceae; genus Ectopseudomonas; species Ectopseudomonas hydrolytica. Next base: position 5,132,477 of record NZ_CP099397.1, on the reverse strand, counting down.
CTTTTGCTCAGTAGTTCGCAGGACTTGCTCACCCGCAGGCGATTGACGAACTCGACGAAGCCGCGGCCGGTGGCCTGCTTGAAGAAGCGCGAGAAATAGCTGGGTGTCATCCCCAGGTGTTCGGCGACCTCCTCCTGGCACAGATCCTGGGCGTAGTGCTGGAAGATGTAGTCCACCGCGCGGTTGATCCGCTCGACGTGCTGCTCGTCGCCCAGGTCCGCGGCGGTCATGGCCGAGAGCAGCTGGTAATCCTCGCTGGCGGCCAGCAGTTCGAGCAGGATGAAGAAGTGGCCGAGGCGGGTGATGCCGCGGCTGTCGGCGATCCTGCGCAGCAGCAGAGCGGCCTCGCGGATCACCCGCGGATCGCGAAATTCGATGCCGAACTGGGCGCGCGCCAGCAGCGGCGCCAGGCTCTTGAGTTCGGCGAACACCGCCGAGCCCTGTTCCAGTACCTCGTCGGTGAAGTTGACCAGCATGTCGCGGGTTTCCACGACCTCGCCGTCCTCCACCTGGCTGATCCAGTTGTGCGGCAGGCCGGGGCCGGTGAGAAACAGGGTGTTGGGCGAGAAGTTGCCGATGTAGTCGCCGATGAACACCTTGCCCGAGCTGGCGACGATCAGGTGCAGCTCGTACTCCTTGTGGAAATGCCAGCGCACCAGCGGGCTGGGAAAACCATGCTGACGGTAGATCAGCGAATGGCCCTCATGGTCGTCCATCAGTTCGTAGGAGGGGTCTGCTGCACGGGAGATACGGGTCATGAGCGTCGCCGGTCGGTGCCTCGAGTGGCGATGTTTTAACACATCGCGCGGGCTCGCCAAGCCCGCCGCGCCCGGAGACGACGTGCGGGGGCTACAACAGGCTCAGCTGGGCGCCCGGCGGGCAGAACAACGAGCAGTCCAGGCTCAGCGGCTCGCGCTGGTCGAGCTGCAGGCGCCGGCGCGCCAGGCGAAAGCGCTGCGCCAGCAGATCGGCGAACTGGCCCTCGCCACGCATGCGGCTGCCGAAGCGGCTGTCGTAGTTCCTGCCGCCGCGGCTCTGGCGGATCAGGCTCATCACATGCTCGGCGCGCTCGGGGAAATGCGCCTGCAGCCACTCCTCGAACAGATCGGCGATCTCCAGCGGCAGGCGCAACAGCACGTAGCCCGCCGAACGCGCGCCGGCATCGCGCGCGGCTTCGAGCAGGTGTTCGAGCTCCATGTCGTTGATCATCGGGATCATCGGCGCGCACATCACGCTCACCGGCACCCCGGCTTCGTGCAGCGTGCGCATGGCGCGCAGGCGGGCGGCCGGCGCCGCGGTACGCGGCTCCATGATGCGTTTCAGCTCGTCGTCCAGGGTGGTCAGGCTGAAGGCCACGCTGACCAGGTTGTGGCTGGCCAGCTCGCTGAGCAGGTCGAGGTCGCGCAGGATCAGCGAGCTCTTGGTAATGATGTGCAGCGGGTGCCTGTAGCGCAGCAGAATCTCCAGGGCCTGGCGGGTCAGGCGCTGTTCGCGCTCGATCGGCTGATATGCATCGGTGTTGATGCCCAGGGCGATGGGCTGCGGCACGTAGCCGGGTTTCTGCAGCTGTTCCTCGAGACGGTCGGCCAGGTTGGTCTTGGCGATCAGGCGGGTCTCGAAGTCGATGCCCGGCGACAGGTCCCAGTAGGCATGGCTGGGGCGGGCGAAACAGTAGATGCAGCCATGTTCACAGCCGCGGTAGGGATTGACCGAGCGATCGAAGCCGACGTCCGGCGACTTGTTGCGGGTGATGGCCGTTTTCGCCAGCTCGCGCCGCACCTCGGTGGCCCGGCTGGGCGGGGTTTCCTCCTGATACCAGCCATCGTCCTGCGCCACCGAGCGGGTCGGTGCGTAGCGGTTGTGCGGGTTGCTGGCGGTGCCGCGGCCGCGCGGCGGAACAGGGGCTGGCATGTGTGTGATCCGAAATACTGTATGCATGAACAGTATCTGGATTGGCAGCAGGACGCCAGCCCCGCGCCTGGTTCAGTCGTCGGTTTGTGCCCGGCCGTTCGACCGGCCGGGCGCCGTCTCAAACTCGGGAAGCGGTCTGGCCGTCGACGGCTTCCTGCTCCGGGCGGCGTGCATAGCGCTGAGCCAGTACCGCACAGACCATCAGCTGGATCTGGTGGAACAGCATCAGCGGCAGGATCAGCAGGCCGATGCTGCCGCCGGCGAACAGCACCTGGGCCATGGGCACGCCGGTGGCCAGGCTCTTCTTCGAGCCGCAGAACACGATGGTGATGCGATCCTCCAGGTTGAAGCCCAGCCACTTGCCCAGCAGATGGGTGAGCAGCAGCGCCAGGGCCAGCAGCACGCAGCAGGCCAGCACCAGAGCCAGCAGGGTGACCAGTGGCACTTCCTGCCACAGGCCGCCGATCACCGCGGCGCTGAAGGCGGTGTAGACCACCAGCAGGATCGAACTCTGGTCCACGTACTTCAGCCAGCTCTTGTTCTTGTTGACCCAACCGCCGATCCAGCGCTGGGCGATCTGGCCGAGCACGAACGGCAGCAGCAGCTGCAGGCTGATCTTGCCGATGGCATCGAGGGTCGACCCGTTGGCGCCCTCGACGCCCATCAGCAGCGCCACCAGCAGTGGCGTGACGAAGATACCGAGCAGGCTGGAGGCCGCCGCGCTGCAGATCGCCGCCGGGATGTTGCCGCGCGCCAGCGAGGTGAAGGCGATGGCCGACTGCACGGTGGCCGGCAGGGCGCACAGGTAGAGCATGCCCAGATACAGCTCGGTGCCGATCAGCGGGGCCAGCAGCGGCTTGAGCAGCAGGCCGAGCACGGGGAAGAGTACGAAGGTGCAGGTGAACACCAGCAGGTGCAGGCGCCAATGCCCGGCGCCGGCCAGGATGGCCACGCGCGACAGCTTGGCGCCATGCAGGAAGAACAGCAGAGCGATGGCCAGGTTGGTGATCCACTCGAAGGCCACCGCCACCTGGCCACTGGCGGGCAACAGGGTGGCGATCAGCACCACGGCGAGCAGGGTCAGGGTGAAGGCATCGGGCAGCAGGCGGCGCAGGAACATGGCGAATCTCGGGCTTGCGATACAGGAGGGCGCCACACTATCGTCATCGAGAGCTTCCGACTAACGCCAAAGAGTCAGCTAGTGTCGCCAAACAGACATCCGGATACCGTCCATCGCAGCCTGCCCGAGCTGCCCAGCCTGCCCCGACCGCTCTACGGCCGGGTCGAGTCGCTGACCAACCGTGCGCTGACCTTTCGCCACACCCACCCTTGGGTGCAGCTCTCCTATGCCATCGCCGGGGTGCTCGAGGTGCAGACCGCCGGCGCCCGCTTCGTCGCCCCGCCGCAGCGCGCGGTGTGGGTACCGGCTGGCGTCGAGCACCGCGTGTTCAGCTCGCCGCGCACCGAGATGCGCAGCCTGTACATCGATGGCAGTGCAGTGCCCTGGGGGCCGGAGGAGTGCCGGGTGCTGGCGGTCAGCCCGCTGCTGCGCGAGCTGATTCGCCGCTTCAGCGATCTGCCGATCGAATACGACGAACAGGGTGCGCCGGGCCGGCTGGCCGCGGTGTTGCTGGATGAGCTGCAGGCCGCGCCGGCAGTGGCGCTGATGCTGCCGCTGCCGCAGGACGCGCGGCTGCGCGCGGTGTGCCAGGGCCTGGAGGATGCGCGCCTGCGCCAGCTCGGCCTGGGCGAATGGGGCGAGCGCCTGGGTGTTTCGGAAAAGACCCTGAGCCGGCTGTTCCTGCGCGAAACCGGCCTGAGTTTCCGCGCCTGGCGCCAGCGCCAGCGCCTGCTCGATGCGCTGACCCCGCTGGAGCAGGGTGAGCGCGTCACCGACGTGGCGCTGGCCTGCGGTTACGACTCGTTATCGGCCTTTATCGCCGCCTTTCGCCGCCAGTTCGGCGCAACGCCTGGGGAGTTTTTCCGCGAGTAAGGTCGAGGTGGGTGCAACTCGCCTGCATCAATCGCCACGAGTCGTAGGGTGGATTAGCCGCTTGTCGCGGGGGGGGGGGGAAAAACGCTGCGGCTGCTGCGGCGTAACCCACCATCGGCGCAACGTCCATCGCCTGGTGGGTTACGTGGGGCGGCCATCCGAGCGCGCCACCTTATATCGGCGCTTGCGAAATCGGCGTTCTGCGCCGCTAACCCACCCTACGGAACTACCGAGCGGCCGTTGTGTAGCCCGGATGCAATCCGGGGCAGCGTGCCAAGCATTCCCCTACATCGTTACTCACTGGGTTTCTTCAATTTGGGATTGGGGAAGAACTGCACCGCCTGCACATTGGGATCGGCCGCCTTGGGCTTGAGGCCGCTGACGTTAACCCGGGTCGGCAGCTCCTTGGGCACCGAATTACCGCGTGCGTCGAGGGTGTCGGCGTAGCCGCACTTGACGCATTCGCGGTGCGGCACGCCGTCGACGTTCCACATCTTGATGCTGTCGGTCTCGCTGCACGCCGGGCACACGGCGCCGGCGATGAAGCGTTTCGGGGTGCTGTTCACAGGTGCATCGCTCATGCGGCCTCCTGGCTCAGGCCGAGGTGGCGCAGCAGGGCGTCGATGCTCGGCTCGCGACCGCGGAAGTCGACGAACAACACCATGGGCTCCTGCGAGCCGCCACGGGCGAGGATCGCTTCGCGGAAGGCGCGGCCGGTATCGGCGTTGAACACGCCTTCTTCCTCGAACTTGGAGAAGGCATCGGCGCTGAGTACTTCGGCCCACTTGTAGCTGTAGTAACCGGCCGCATAGCCGCCGGCGAAGATGTGCGCAAAGCCGTTGGCGAAACGGTTGTAGGCCGGCGGGCGCAGTACCGAGACCTCATTGCGCACGCCTTCGAGCACGTCCAGCACGCTGCGGCCGTCGCCGTGGCTGGCGTGCAGCTCGAAGTCGAACAGGGAGAACTCCAGCTGACGCACCATCATCAGCCCGGACTGGAAGTTCTTCGCCGCCAGCATCTTGTCCAGCACGGCCTGCGGCAGCGCCTCGCCGGTTTCATGGTGGCCGGAGATCAGCGCCAGGCCTTCGGGCTCCCAGCACCAGTTCTCCATGAACTGACTCGGCAGCTCGACTGCATCCCAGGCCACGCCGTTGATGCCCGAGGCGCCGGCGTGCTCGACGCGGGTCAGCAGGTGATGCAGGCCATGGCCGAATTCGTGGAACAGGGTGGTGACCTCGTCGTGGGTCAGCAGCGCCGGCTTGCCGCCGACCGGCGGGGTGAAGTTGCACACCAGGTTGGCCACCGGGGCGATCAGCTTGCCCTGGGCGTCGCGGCGCTTGTCGCGGGCGCCGTCCATCCAGGCGCCGCCGCGCTTGTTGGCGCGGGCGTAGAGGTCGAAGAAGAAGCGCCCGACGTGCTGGCCGTTCTCGGTGATCTCGAACAGGCGCACGTCCGGATGCCAGGTGTCGAAGCCTTTCAGCTCGCGAATCTCGATGCCGTAGAGCTTCTGCACGATGGCGAACAGGCCGCTGAGCACCTTGTCCACCGGGAACCAGGCGCGCACCTCTTCCTGGGAGATGCTGTAGCGCTGCTGGCGCAGCTTCTCGCTGTAGTAGCCGACGTCCCAGCTTTGCAGGTCATTCAGACCCTGCTCGGCGGCGAAGGCTTTCAGTTCGGCCAGGTCCTGCTCGGCGAAGGGTTTGCTGCGCACCGCCAGGTCGCGCAGGAAGCTCAGCACCTGGTCGGTGGATTCGGCCATCTTGCTGGCCAGGCTCAGTTCGCTGTAGTTGGCGAAGCCGAGCAGGCGCGCCAGTTCCTGGCGCAGGTCGAGAATCTCGGCCATCAGCGGGCCGTTGTCGTTCAGCCCGGCGTTCGGCCCCTGGTCGGAGGCGCGGGTGCAGTAGGCGGCGTAGACCTCTTCGCGCAGGGCGCGGTCGTCGGCGTAGGTCATCACCGCGTAGTAGCTGGGGAATTCCAGGGTGATCAGCCAGCCGTCCAGGCCCTTGGCCTCGGCGGCCTGCTTCATCTGCGCCTTGGCCGAGTCGGTCAGGCCGCTCAGCACGGCTTCGTCGGTGATGTGCTTGGTCCAGGCCTGGGTGGCGTCGAGCAGCTGGTTGGAGAACTTGCTGGTCAGCTCGGACAGGCGCATCTGGATCTCGCCGTAGCGCTTCTGCTGCTCGGCTGGCAGGTCGATACCGGACAGGCGGAAATCACGCAGGGCGTGTTCGAGGATGGTCTTCTGCGCCACGTCGAAATCGGCGGCCGCCGGGCTCTGCGCCAGCGCCTCGTAGGCCTGGAACAGCGGCTTGTTCTGGCCCATTTCGGTCCAGTACTCGGACAGCTTGGGCAGGCAGGCCTCGTAGGCGGCGCGCAGCTCGGGGCTGTTGCACACCGAGTTGAGATGGCTCACCGGACTCCAGGCGCGGCCCAGGCGTGCGCCCAGTTCGTCCAGCGCCAGCACCAGACCGTCCCAGCTCGGGTTGGCCTGCTGCGCCTCGAGCAGCTTGGCGATGGCGGCGCGGCTGTCGGCCAGAATCTGGTCGACGGCGGGCTCGACGTGCTCCGGTTTGATCTGCGAGTAGGGCGGCAGGTCGAAGTCTTGCAGCAGGGGATTGTTCGCGGTCACGACGAGGCACCTGTGGCGAATGAAGATAGGATTGTGACCCCGGGGCGTTGCTGAATAATTCCCGGGGAGATGACAACCGACATGGGGCTCATCTTAATTAGAATCAAGCCTTCCCGCAGCCTTGGAGATTTCTATCGTGGCGATTCGCAGTTTCCAGCAATACACCCCGCAGCTCGGTGAACGAGTCTTTGTCGACGCCAGCGCGGTGGTGCTGGGCGACGTGGAAATCGGCGCCGACAGCTCGGTGTGGCCGATGGCGGTGGTGCGCGGGGACATGCACAGCATCCGCATCGGCGCGCGCAGCAGCGTGCAGGACGGCAGCGTGCTGCACATCACCCACGCCGGGCCGTTCAACCCGGCCGGCTATCCGTTGATCATCGGCGACGAGGTCACCATCGGCCATAACGTCACCCTGCATGGCTGCACCCTGGGCAACCGCATCCTGGTCGGCATGGGCAGCATCGTCATGGATGGCGCGGTGGTCGAGGACGAGGTGGTGATCGGCGCCGGCTCCCTGGTGCCGCCGGGCAAGCGCCTGGAAAGCGGCTACCTGTACGTCGGCAGCCCGGTGAAGCAGGCACGCGCGCTGACCGAGCAGGAGCGCAGCTACTTCGCCTACAGCGCGGCCAACTACGTGCGGCTGAAGGATCTGCACCTGGTCGAGGGGTATGACGGTTGATCGATATCCGCCCCATCACCTCCGCCGATTTCGATCAGGTCTGGACGATCATCCGTGACGTGGTGCAGGCGCAGGAAACCTACGCCTTCGACCCCGACATGGATCGCGACGCGGCCTGGAAGATCTGGGTCGAACTGCCGCGCGCCACCTTCGTTGCCGCAGAGGCTGGGCAGATTCTCGGCACCTACTACATCAAGGCCAACGCCGCCGGCCCCGGCGATCACGTCTGCAACTGCGGCTATATGACCGCCCCGGCCGCCCGTGGCCGCGGCATCGCCAGCCGGCTCTGCGCCCATTCGCTGCAGGTGGCGCGCGAGCTGGGCTTCAGCGCCATGCAGTTCAACAGCGTGGTGGCCACCAACACGGTCGCCGTGGCGCTATGGCAGAAGCACGGCTTCGAGATCGTCGGCACCCTGCCCAAGGCCTACCGCCATGCCCGCCATGGGTTGGTGGATTGTTATGTGATGTTTCGAAGCCTGGCCTGAGAATCCTCACGAGCCTGAGGATTTCTGCTCCTGGGCCATCTCACGCGGCGGCAATCCGCACGATCGTGAGGATTTTGCGCAAGCCGCCTTCTTCGGTGCGCTGGCCAACTCGCCTTCCATTTGACGGATAGCTCGGGATCGGACCGAGTCGCTTCTAACCGGCCCCTGCGATGGTTAAGCTCGCCCCTTGCGCAGGACATCGCCCACGACAAGGATTTCCCATGACCCAGCCCAACCCATTCGCCCCCGAACAACCCGCGCCTAGCGCTGCCTTGCGCCAACCGTCTGCCCTGCCTTTGCAATTGGCTGGCGTGGTTCTGGCGGCGGGCCTGATCGGTGTTCTGGTTTCGCTGATCGGCGGGTTGGTCAACGTTGGCCTGAACGACTCCGGTGCCTGGTTGCGCTATGCGGCGGTCTACTGGGTCACCCATCTGCTGATGGCCGGGCTGGGTGCCTATTGGCTGGCGCAGGCCTATCTGGAGCGTCATGGTCTGGAGGGCTATCGCCAGCCGGCTGGCTTGCTGGCCAGCTATGGCCTGACCTACCTGCTGTTGGGCTGGGCGATCGGTCATGTGTCCGGCCTCCTCTACATATGGATCTACGATCAGGTGGGTTTCTACGACAGGTACTGGCTGGTTAATCTGGGCATGTGGCTGTTCGGTTTGCTGGGCTTCTGCCTGCAGGTGTTGCTGCCGCTCTGGCTGCTTTTGCATCTGTTGCGCGACAAGGCCGAGGTGGCCGACGGCGCAATACAGGTTTCGGCGGTGAAGCTGGCCTGCTGTTTCGCCCTGGCCCTGGCGGTGGCGTACCTGCAACTGGCGGGGCTGGCCACGCGCTTGTGGAGCGGGATGGGCGCTGGCTATGCGCTGGAGGGCTGGGAAGGAGCGATCAACCTGGCGCAGGCAGTGGTCGTCGCACTGGTGGCGTTCTTCGCCGCACGCTCGGCGTTGCCGCAGCAGGTGCGCGGTTTCAGAGGCGGTCGCCTGGCGCTGGCGGTGCTGATCACGCTGGCGCTGTGGATAGCCAGTGCGCTGCTCGGCGCAATTGTCCTGGTGGCGCTGGTGCTGGTCGGCGGCGTCGGCGAGATCTTCCTGCTGCTGGCAATTGGGGCGCTGCAACTGGCGCTGCTCTGGCCGTTCAGCCGCCTCGGTTTGCGTTGGGGCTATCAGACGCAGGCCGTGCGAGGGTGAAGGATGGCGTGAAGGGGCGTATCCTTCCCCGTCGTTCCGCTGGCTAACAGGCTTTGTCATGCATCACGCGTCCATCCTCTTCGATCTCGACGGCACCCTCACCGATCCGCGCGAGGGCATCACCCGCTCGGTGCAGTACGCGCTGGCCAAGCTGGGCATCGACGAGCCGGATCTGACGGCGCTGGAACACTTCATCGGCCCGCCCCTGTTGCAGTGCTTCATGGCTACTTACGCGCTGGACGAAGCCACCGGCTGGCAGGCGGTGAACCATTACCGCGAGCGCTTCAAGGTCACCGGGTTGTACGAGAACCGCCTGTTCGATGGGGTCGATGCCCTGCTGCAGGGGTTGGTGGCGCAGGGGCGCACCCTGTACATCGCCACCAGCAAACCGACGGTGTTCGCCGAGGAAATCGCCCGGCATTTCGGTTTCGACCGCTACTTCAAGCGCATCTACGGCAGCGAGCTGGACGGCACCCGCACCAACAAGGTGGAGCTGCTGGCGCATCTGCTGGAGTGCGAGCGGCTGGCGCCGGAATCGGCATTGATGATCGGCGATCGCAAGCACGACCTGATCGGGGCTCGCCAGAACGGCTTGCAGGCGGTGGCGGTTGGCTATGGCTTCGGTAGCCGCGAGGAGCTACTCGGCGAGGCGCCGGCCTTTCATTTCGAGACGCTGGAAGAGATGCACCGGGCATTCATCCGCTAGGGGCTGTAGGAGCGAGCCGTGCTCGCGTATGTCGCCAGGCGAAAGCTTCGCGAACAGGCCCGCTCCTACAGGGAAGTGGCGTATTAGCCGTTGCGTTGGTAGATGATCTTCTTGCTGCCGCCATCGCAGCTGCCGACCACCATGCTCTGGTCCTGTACTTCGTCGTTGGGCACGATTTCCAGTGTGTAGCTGCGCACGTTGTTGGCCTGGATCTTCACTTCGATTTCATCCTTGAGCTCTTCGCAGGGTTTGGGTGCGGCCAGCGCACCGCCGGCGAGGAGCATCAGGGCCAGGGTGGGAATCAGTCGTTGCATCGCTTGTACCTCCGGTGTTGGGCGAAACCTGAATAGGTAGGACTGGCAATTGGCCAAGCAGTTCTAGTCGTTTTGCATGAGGCTGGCCAATGCGGCCCGACGATCTGCCTCCGGCAGCCGACCCAGGGCGGCGACGGCCTCGTAGAAGCGCGGCCAGTCCTGCCCGCTGCGCGCGAACAGGGTGGCGAAGGCTGGCACCCACTGGTCGTAGAGGCCGAAGGGCAGCAGTTTGGCATTGTTCAGCGGGCTTTCGATCCAGGCGTCATAGCGGCCCTGGCCGCCCCATTCGCGCTGGCGCAGGGCGCGATAATCCTGGCGCAGGCGCTCGAACTCGGCCTGCTTGGCCGCGCGCATCTCGCGCGGCGGCAGGTCGCTGGCATAGAGCCGGCTCAGGCGCTCGCGGCTGGCCAGCACCAGCTCGACGAACTGCTGGCGCTGGCGGTCATCACTGGCGGTAGCCGTTTCGCCGCGTGCGGCGTGCCACTGACGCAGCCCCTCGCGCTCGACGAAGGTGGCGAAGGATTCGTTGAAGGCGGTATCGCCCGGCAGGTAGTACTGCTGGTGCGCCAGCTCGTGGATGATCACCGCCACCAGGCGCTCGTCGCTCCAGCGCAGCATGGTGTTGAGCAGCGGGTCGTCGAACCAGCCCAGGGTGGAATAGGCCTCCACGCCGCCGATGTGGGTATCCAGCCCGCGCTGGCGCAGCAGCGCGGCGGCGCCACGGGCACGGCCCTGCTGGTAATAGCCGCGGTAGGCGACGCAGCCGGCGATGGGAAAGCAGTGCAGCTCGGGCTCGAGGGAAAACTCCGGGGTGGCGAAGACGTTCCACACCACGAACGGCCGGCCGATATCGGCGTACAGGCGATAGCTGCGGTTGTTCGGCAGATGCAGGCTGGCGCTGGCGAACTCGCGGGCCTGCCCGGCCAGGGCCAGGCGCCTGGCCAGTTGCGGATCGGTGGCGGGGTCGGCGATCAGGCGTTCGACCGGCTGCCGCGCCCTGAGCAGCTGCCACTGGCCCTGGCCGAGATGGGCATAGTAATCCAGCGTCGAGCAGCCGCTTGAGGCCAGGCCGAGCAGGACGAGCGCCAGACGGTGTAGGAGAGAGGAGGGCAGGGAGCTGAGCATGGCGCCACGCTACCTGATCGCCGCGGCTGCCTCCAGCCCCGGATAGAGGTAGTCTAGAGACTCACGTCACCGCCTGGAGATCGCCATGCGTGCCCTGCTTCTTGCCGCCTTGCTGCTGCTCGGCGCCTGCGCCTCGCCCCTGCCGCAACCCGATCCGCGGCAGGCCTGGATCGATCTGTACGCGCCGGCCGGCGAGCTGTTGATGGCCGACCGTGTGGACCGCAAGCGCTGGCCCGACGGCCGCTACTTTCAGGTTGCCCCGGGTGCCCGCGAATTGCTGGTGCGCCTGCAGTTCGAGGCCCACCGTGGCGGCGGCATGGGCATCAACAGCGAACCGCTGCAGCTGACCTGCGAGCTGCGGCTGCGTTACGACCAGTTTCAGGCCGGCCAGCGTTACCGCGTGGAGGCCCGCTCCCTGGCGATGAGCGCCCAGGGCTGGCTCTACGACGATCAGCGCAACGTGCTGGCGCGGGCCAAGGTGATGCGCTGCGGCACGGCAATCTAGGGCGCGCTCGATACGGCGTCTTAGCTGTCCAGCACCGCTTCCAGGGTGATCTTGGCGTTCAGCACCTTGGATACCGGGCAGCCGGTCTTGGCGGTTTCCACCGCCTTTTCGAAGGCGGCGCGCTCGGCGCCAGGAATCTTCGCGCGCAGCGACAGGTGCACGGCGCTGATTTCGAAACCGCCATCCACCTTGTCCAGGGTCACTTCGGCCTTGGTGTCGATGCGCTCGGCGGTCATCCCGGCATCACCCAGCTCCTTGGACAGGGCCATGGAGAAGCAGGCGGCATGGGCCGCGCCGATCAGTTCCTCGGGGTTGGTGCCGGGCTGATCGGTGAAGCGGGTGTTGAAACCGTAGGGGGTGTCGTTGAGCACGCCGCTCTGGCTGGAGATGCTGCCCTGGCCGTCCTTGATGCCGCCTTGCCAGCGGGCCGATGCTGTCTTTTTCATTTCGCTCTCCCGTTATCAACCAGGCCGCCGATCTGACGGCCCTGTGCATTGAGAGGGCGCTGGCGCGCGCAAGTTCGACCTCAGCCGCGTTGCAGCTCGGCAAGGATGTCGAAGGCGTGCAGGCGGTCGGCGAAGTCGTACATGTCGCAGGTGAAGATCAGCTCGTCCGCCTCGGTCTGCTCCAGCAGCTGTTCCAGACGCGCGCGCACGGTCTGCGGTCCGCCGATGGCGGCCAGGCCGAGAAACTCGCTGACGGCCTGGCGCTCGTGCGGCAGCCACAGACCCTCCATGCTCGCCACCGGCGCCCGTTGCACCAGGCTGTGGCCGCGCACCAGCGCGAGGATGCGCTGGAACGACGAGGTGGCAAGGTAGTGCGCCTGCTCGTCGCTGTCGGCCGCCAGCAGCGGCACGCCGAGCATCACGTAAGGCTTGTCCAGTACCGCGGAAGGCTTGAAGTGGTTGCGGTAGATGCGGATCGCCTCGTGCAGGTAGCGCGGTGCGAAGTGTGAGGCGAAGGCGTAGGGCAGCCCTTTGATCCCGGCCAGCTGAGCGCTGAACAGGCTGGAGCCGAGCAGCCAGATCGGCACGTTGCTGCCGGCACCGGGCATGGCGATCACCCGCTGGCCTTCCTGGCGCGGGCCCAAGTAGGCCTGCAGCTCCTCGACGTCATTGGGGAAATCCTCGGCGCTGCCGTCGCGGCTGCGGCGCAGGGCATGAGCGGTGTACTGGTCGGCGCCGGGCGCGCGGCCCAGGCCGAGGTCGATGCGCCCGGGGTAGAGCGTGGCCAGGGTGCCGAACTGCTCGGCGATCACCAGCGGTGCGTGGTTGGGCAGCATTACCCCGCCGGCGCCGAGGCGGATGCTCGAGGTGCCGGCGGCCAGGTAGCCGATCAGCACGGCGGTGGCCGAGCTGGCGATGCCATCCATGTTGTGGTGCTCGGCCACCCAGAAGCGTTCGAAGCCGAGGCTTTCCACATGCCGGGCCAGCGCCAGCGAATTGTGCAGGGCCTGCGCGGCGTCGCCGTCGTCGCGAATCGGCGCCAGGTCGAGGGTGGAGAGCTTGATGGAGGCCAGTCGGCTCATGGGGAGTCTCCTCGTTGCGTGGCCGGCTACTCTAACCCCTCGGGTCGAGGCTGAGCACGCGGCGCACGGGCATAGTCATAATCGATGCGGCTGATGCGCGCAGAGGCACTGTGATGGCTGTGCGCGCTGGCCTCGGTGGTACCTGCGCAAGCCTGGCGGTTGCGTTGGATGGTTCTGCTTATCGACCGCACTGGAGATCTGGATGTTCACATGTCGCTGATCCGGCCCCGCTGGGGGATGCCATGCGTTAGCGCACCGCCTGCGGCAACGCGTCCAAGCGGCACCAGAGCCCGTCGAAGCAGTCCTCGCCGCTGAACAGGCGTTGCAGATCGTCGGGCGAGCGTGGCCGACTGAACCAGTAGCCCTGGGCGTAAAGGCAGCCTTCGCGGCCGAGGAAGTCGATCTGCGCCTGCTGCTCGACGCCTTCGGCCACCACCGTCAGGCCCAGGCTGTGGCCGAGGCCGATGATCGCCCGGCTGATGGCCAGCGACTCGGCGTCCTGCGGCGTGCCGGCGATGAAGCTCTTGTCCACCTTGATAATGTGCAGCGGAAAGCGCTTGAGATAGCCGAGCGAGGAGTAGCCCGTGCCGAAGTCGTCCAGCGCCAGCTGCACGCCGAGGCTGGCCAGCTCGCGCAGGCAGGCGAGGTTCTGCGCGCTGTCCTGCATCAGCTGGCTCTCGGTGATCTCCAGCACCAGGCTGGCCGCGGGCAGGCCGGTTTCCCGCAGCACGTCGGCGACCCGTGCGGCGAAATCGCCCTGCTGCAGCTGGCGACTGGACAGATTGACCGAGCAGCGCAGCTGCGTCTGGCCGGCCAGCTGCCAGGCGCGCACCTGGGTGCAGGCCTGACGCAGCACCCAGTCACCGACGGCAAGGATTTCCCCGGATTCCTCCAGGCAGGGGATGAACTCCAGCGGCGAAATCTCGCGCCCGTCGTGTTGCCAGCGCAGCAGCGCCTCGACCCCCATCAGCACCGGCTGGCCCTGGTCAAGGCGGCAGATCGGTTGATACACCAGACGCAGTTCGCCGCAGCTGCAGGCCTGGGCCAGCGCGTTCTGCAGCTCCAGCTGGCGCTGTGCCTGTTGCTGCAGCTCGCTGCTGTAGCGGGCGAACTGCGCCTTGCCGGCGCTCTTGGCGCGATACAGCGCCAGATCGGCGGCCTGCAGCGGGTCGAGCGGATGGCCGCGCTCCTGCAGGGCGGCGATGCCGATGCTGGCGGTGACCGCGAGCGTCTGTTCCTGCAGGCGCAGGGGCGGGTGCAGGCTGTCGAGCATGCGCTGGGCCACGCGCTCGGCGTCGCCCATGCAGGCGAGGTCGTCGAGCAGGGCGACGAACTCGTCGCCGCCGAAACGGGCCAGATGGTCGCCGGGACGCAGGCAGTGGCTGAGACGTTCGGCGACCTCCACCAGCACGCTGTCACCGATCTGGTGGCCGAGGCTGTCGTTGATCAGCTTGAAACGATCGAGGTCGATGAACAGCAGCGCGGCTTCGCGGGCTCCGGGGCGCTGCTGGCGCTGCAGCGCCTGCTGCAGCAGTTCGCCCAGACGCGCGCGGTTGGCCAGCCCGGTGAGCGGATCGTGGCGGGCGGCGTGATGCAGCTGCTCCTGGGCGGCGCGGCGCTGGCTGATGTCGCTCTGCGAGCCGGCGATGCGCCGCACCCCGCCGCTGCAGGTTTCCGCCACGCCGCGCACCAGCACCCACAGGTAGCTGCCGTCGCGGCGGCGAATGCGGTACTCGTGGTGCAGGGTCGGGCTGAGGCCGCGCAGGTGGTTGTCGATGGCCTGGCGCAGGCCGGGCAGGTCGTCGCCGTGCACGCGGCTGAACCAGCTGCGGCTGGTCGGCGCCAGGCTGTCGCGGTCAAGGCCGAGCATGCTGGTCCAGCGCTCGGAGAGGTACAGCTGGTCCTGCTCCAGCTGCCATTCCCAGAGGCCGTCGTTGGCCCCGCGCATGGCTCGCGCATAGCGCGCCTCGCTGTCCTGCAGCGCTTTGCGCTGCGCCGCGCCGTAGCTGTCCAGGGCCAGGCCGATGTCGAAGAACACCTTCTTGATCAGGCTGGCAAAGCAGTCGCTCGCCGGCGATGGTTCGAGCAGGGCCTCGAGCATCCCGTCCAGGTACATGCGGTACGCGCCGAGGTACCACTTCAGGTCGACGCCGACATGCTGGTGCACCCAGCCAATGCGCAGGCGCTCGAGCACGTAGGCCTGGTCCAGCGGGCTGTGCCACAGGCGCCGGTAATAGTCGCACTGGCTGTGCTTGAGGCGTGCGGTGGTTGCCGGGTCGTCGAGGATGGCAGCCGGGGCGGGATACTGGGCGAGACGCTCGTAGAGGGCGTCGATGAACTGCCGGTTGGCGCGTTCCAGGCGCGGGGCATGGCGGGCCAGGCGTTCGTTGTCGATCTGGCTCCAGTCGAGAAAGCGCTGGCGCTGGCTCAGCTCGTGCGGGTCCGGTGCGATGTGTTGGAGCAGCTCTTGGAATTCTTCTTCGTTGCCCATGTCAGCCTCATGCTTTTCTTCGGCGCAAAAAAAA
The DNA here is from genome assembly GCF_021495345.1 of Pseudomonas hydrolytica. Classification (NCBI taxonomy): domain Bacteria; kingdom Pseudomonadati; phylum Pseudomonadota; class Gammaproteobacteria; order Pseudomonadales; family Pseudomonadaceae; genus Ectopseudomonas; species Ectopseudomonas hydrolytica. The sequence goes on along the minus strand of NZ_CP099397.1, from coordinate 5,116,890 downwards.
GCGCCGCGGCGCGCCATCCCGAGTGGATGGCGAGCTGCGGCGCTCTGTCTTGCAGGCCCTGTGTCCTGCCCGGCAAAGCCGGTCTCCGCGTGTGGCGGAACCTACTGCGGCTAGCTTTTACCGCAATTGTCGGGGGCGGACAACTCTTCCAGCAGCAGGCTCAGGCGCTTGCGCAGCTCGGCCAGCTGGGCGGATTTGAAGGCGTGGCGGCTGCGTTCGAGCACGTGCACGGCTTCGTCCAGGCTGGCCTGCACGTGCCCCAGGCGGTCGGCGGGCAAGGGTTGCAGCCAGTGGCACAGGGCGCGCTGGCTGCAGTCGTCCAGGGTGTCGACGATGCGGCAGCGCGGCGCCTGGAGACGCAGCAACTGAGTGACCCGTTGAGACGACTCGGGATCCGGCAGGCTGAGCAGCAGGTGGGTGCGAGGCATGAGGAACGTCACTGCGTGGCTATTGGCCATCAATGCTAGTGGGCATGCCGCGCAGGGATATTGACCGGTGTCAGTCCAGACCGTAGTCGCGTTCGACCCGCGCGATGCGCAGGCGAAACCCGCTGTACCAGCGCGCCCGGCCCAGGCGCTGGGCCTCGCGGTGCTCGGCGTTGGCCTTCCAGGCGGCGATGGCGTCCAGGTCGCGCCAGTAGGAGACCGTGATACCCAGCCCCTCGCGCGCCGATTCGGCGCCGAGAAAGCCCGGCTGCTCGGCCGCCAGTTCGACCATGCGGCTGGCCATGGCGGCGTAGCCTTCGCTGTCATCGCCGAGGGTCGAGGTGAAGATCACCGCGTAGTAGGGCGGCTCGGGTGTATCGGCGAAAGGGGTCATGGTTAGGCATCACTCGCTTGTTGGGCGCGGTACTCGCCGGGGGTCAGGCCGGTCCACTGGCGAAAGGCGCGAAAGAACACGCTGGGTTCGGAATAGCCGAGCAGCAGGGCGATCTCCGCCGCCGGCAGGCGGCCCTCGCGCAGGTAGCGTTCGGCCAGTTGGCGGCGGGTGTCGGCGAGCAGCTGCTGATAGCTGCAACCCTCCTCGGCCAGACGCCTTTGCAGGGTGCGTTCGCTCAGGTGCAGGGCACGGGCCAGCTGCGCGCGGTCCGGCTCGCCATGGGCCAGCTGTTCGCCGAGCAGGCCGATCACCCGAGCACTCAGGCTGGCGCTGGGCAGGCGGGCCAGCAGGGCTTCGGCATGCTGGCGCAGCAACTGCTGCAGGGGCGGGTTGGCCGGGATCAGCGGAGCGTCGCCAAGGGCGCGGGGCAGGGCGATGGCGTAGTCGGCCGCGGCAAAGCGTAGCGGGCAGGCGAACACGCTCCGGTACGGCGCGAGATCGCTCGGTGCGGCGTGGCGGAACTGCACGCCGAGCAGATGAAAGTCGTCTAGCAGCGGAGCCATCATCCGCACCCAGCAGGCCATCATCGCCAGCACCCGCATGCGCGTGGCCGGGTGCTGCGGGTGCAGCGGGCTGTAGAGCAGCGTCAGTCGGTCGTCCTGTTGCTCGACGCGCAGCTCGCCGCCTTCGCCGACCAGGCGCTGATAGCGCTGCGCCGCATTCAGGGCATCGCCGAGGGTGGCGCTGCTCTGCAGCAGGTAGTTGAGCACGCTGAACGGGCCCGGTGTCAGGTTGCAGCCCAGCAGCAGACCGGGCTCGGGATGCTGCAGGCGTGCGCTGAGCGCGCACCACAGCGCCTCCTGAGCGGTAAAGGGCACGCGCGCATCGGGGTCGGCCAACTGGCTTTCGCCCAGGCCGCAGGCGCTCAGCAGCGCCTGGCGTTCGAGGCCGAGGCGCCCGGCGGCATGCAGGATGGCCTGGGTCAGGCTGGCGCTGACCGAGGCCTGCGCGGTGTCATGGAGGGCGGGCATGCGCCGATTCTGCCCAATGGCACGGGCCGGCGATAGCGCTGGCTTCCACACAAGGCGTTACGACCGCTTGGTCATCAGTGCTCGCATATTCGGCGCGAGCGGTTAGACTTCCCACCCGGACGTCGCTCACAAGGCGCGCTCGCTCTAAAACAACAGAAAAAGGAGATATCCCATGAAAGGCAAATCCTTGGCATGGGTTCTGTCTGCCGCGCTCGCGGGTACTACCCTCGGTGGCATGGCACAGGCCGAAGACAAATTCGTCACCATTGGCACCGGCGGCCAGACCGGCGTCTACTACGTGGCCGGCCAGTCCATCTGCCGCTTCCTCAACCGCGGCTCGGCCGAACACGGCATCAAGTGCAACGCGCCTGCCAGCGGCGGCGGCGTGGCCAACGTCAACGGCATTCGCAGCGGTGAGTTCAACTTCGGCATCATGCAGTCGGACCACCAGTACAAGGCGCTCAACGGCGCGGCTCCGTTCGAGGCCGAAGGCGCGATGAGCGACATCCGCGCGGTGTTCTCGCTGCAGAGCGAGGTGTTCACCATCCTCGCCCGTCGTGACGCCAAGATCGCCAGCTTCGACGATCTCAAAGGCAAGCGCGTCAACGTCGGCAACCCGGGCTCGGGTCAGCGCGACACCCTGGAAGAGATCATGGCCGTCAAGGGCTGGGACCGTTCCGCCTTCGCCCTCGCCGCCGAGCTCAAGCCGGCCGAGCAGGCCAGCGCCCTGGGCGACAACAACATCGACGCCATGACCTACTTCGTCGGTCATCCCAATGGCGCGATCCAGGAAGCCACCACCACCACCGACGCCGTTCTGGTACCGGTGACCGGCGCCGAGATCGACAAGCTGCTGGCCGAGAAGAGCTACTACACCAAGGCCGACATCCCCGGTGGCCTGTACAAGGGCAACGACCAGCCGACCCCGTCGATCGGCGGCAAGGCCGTGCTCTCCACCTCGGCCAAGGCCGACCCGGAAGTGGTCTACCAGCTGGTCAAGTCGGTGTTCGACAACATCGAGCGCTTCAAGCGTCTGCACCCGGCCTTCGCCAACCTGAAGGAAGAGGAAATGATCAAGGTCGGCCTGACTGCGCCCCTGCATGAAGGCGCCGAGCGCTACTACAAGGAGCGCGGCTGGCTGTAAGCCGCAGGGCCGCGGCGCTGCCGCGGCCGCCTTGCACTACGCTTGAGTTGAGCAGCCCGCGCGCCGCAAGGCCGCGGGCTTTGCTGTTCGCTGATTTCTCCAATGCAGGTTTCAATCCATGCCTGACAAGCAACTTTCCACCGAGGAACTGATCGCCCAGGACGTTGGCGCGCGCACGCCCGTCGGCGCCATGGCCCAGGTGATCGCCGGCCTGGCCTTGCTCTGGTCGCTGTTCCAGCTGTGGATCGCCTCGCCGCTGCCCTTCGTGTTCGGCTTCGGCGTGTTCAACGACACCCAGACCCGCGCCATCCACCTGACCTTCGCCCTGCTGCTGGCCTTCCTCGCCTACCCGGCATTCAGGAAGTCGCCGCGCGATCGCGTGCCGCTGCTGGATATCGCCCTCGGCCTGATCGCCGCCGCCTGCTCGGCCTACCTGTTCGTGATGTACCAGCAACTGGCGATGCGCCCGGGCAGCCTGACCACCACCGATCTGGTCACCGCCTGCATCGGCATCCCACTGCTGCTGGAAGCCACCCGCCGCGCGCTCGGCCCGGCTCTGGCAGTGATCGCCCTGGTGTTTCTCGTCTACAGCCTGGCCGGCCCCTGGATGCCCGGCATGCTGGCGCACCGTGGGGTGAGCCTGAATGCGCTGGCCAATCACCAGTGGATCACCACCGAAGGGGTGTTCGGCATCGCCCTCGGCGTGTCCACCAGCTTCGTCTTCCTCTTCGTATTGTTTGGCGCCCTGCTCGAGCGGGCCGGCGCCGGGCACTATTTCATCCAGCTGGCCTTCAGCCTGCTCGGCCACCTGCGCGGCGGCCCGGCCAAGGCCGCCGTGGTGGCCTCGGGCATGACCGGGCTGATCTCCGGCTCGTCGATCGCCAACACCGTGACCACCGGCACCTTCACCATCCCGATGATGAAGCGCACCGGCTTCTCGTCGGAGAAGGCCGGCGCGGTGGAGGTGGCCTCCTCGGTCAACGGCCAGATCATGCCGCCGGTGATGGGCGCCGCCGCCTTCCTCATGGTCGAGTACGTCGGCATCCCCTACATCGAGGTGATCAAGCACGCCTTCCTGCCGGCGCTGATTTCCTATATCGCGCTGATCTACATCGTCCACCTGGAGTCGATGAAGCTCGGCCTCAAGCCTATTGGCGGTCATCAGCCCAAGCCCTGGCTGCGCCGCCTGACCGGCTTCGCCTTCGGCGCGGCGCTGATCAGCGGCCTGTCGCTTGGCGTCTACTACGGCCTCGGCTGGCTCAAGCCGGCCCTTGGCGACGCCGCCATGTGGGTCATCGGCGCACTGCTGGCGGCGGTGTACGTCGGCCTGCTGAAGATCGCCGCGAGCAACCCGCCGCTGCCGCCGGAAGACCCCAACGCGCCGCTGGACCAGCTGCCACAGACGCGTCCGGTGCTGCTCTCCGGCCTGCATTTCCTGCTGCCGGTAGTGGTGCTGGTCTGGTGCCTGATGGTCGAGCGTCTGTCGCCCGGGCTGTCGGCCTTCTGGGGCAGCGTGATGCTGGTGTTCATCCTGCTCACCCAGCGTCCGCTGCTGAGCTGGCTGCGCACCGACGGCAGCCATGACCACGGCAGCTTCAAGGACGGCGTGATCGATCTGCGCGAGGGCCTGATCGCCGGTGCGCGCAACATGATCGGCATCGGTATCGCCACCGCGGCGGCCGGCATCATCGTCGGCGCGGTGTCGCAGACCGGCGTCGGCCTGGTGCTGGCCGATCTGGTCGAGCTGCTGTCGATGGGCAACCTGCTGCTGATGCTGCTGCTCACCGCCTTCCTCAGCCTGATCCTCGGCATGGGCCTGCCGACCACCGCCAACTACATCGTGGTGTCCAGCCTGCTGGCACCGGTGGTGGTGGCGCTGGGTCAGCAGAACGGCCTGATCGTGCCGCTGATCGCGGTGCACCTGTTCGTCTTCTACTTCGGCATCATGGCCGACGTCACCCCGCCGGTGGGGCTGGCCTCGTTCGCCGCCGCGGCGGTGTCCAAGGGCGACCCGATCAAGACCGGGATTATGGCCTTCTACTACAGCCTGCGTACCGCCGCGCTGCCGTTCCTGTTCATCTTCAACACCGACCTGCTGCTGATCAACGTGGACTTCTGGCACGGCGTGCTGATCTTCATCGTGGCGACCATCGCCATGCTGATCTTCGCCGCGGGTACCCAGGGCTTCTTCCTGGTGCGCAGCCGCTGGTACGAGAACATCCTGCTGCTGCTGGTGGCCTTCACCCTGTTCCGTCCGGGGTTCTGGATGGACATGCTGCACGACCCCTACCAGGAAGTGCCGCCCGCGCAGCTGGCGCAGGCGCTCGGTGAGGTGAGCGAGGACAGCCAGCTGCGCCTGCGCGTGCGTGGCGAGGACGCCCTGGGCGATCCGCGCACCTTCACCCTGCTGTTGCCGATCCCCGACGGCGCCACGGGCGAGGAGCGTCTGAGCAAGCTCGGCCTGACCCTGATGGAGGAAGGCGACAAGGTGCTGGTGGACAGCGTGGCGTTCGGCAGCCCGGCCGCCGAGGCGGGTCTGGAGTTCGATCAGCAGATCCTCAGCGTCAAGGCGCCGACCGACCGCTGGGTCAAGGAACTGATGTGGATCCCCGGCTTCCTGCTGTTCGGCCTGATCGTGCTGTTGCAGCGCCGTCGGCAGAGGTCGCAGGTCGCATAAGGCCCATCGTGACCGTGAACAAGGCAGCTTCGGCTGCCTTGTTCGTTTATGGTGCAGCGCCAGGCTGTTGCCCTGCAGCCTGCTAGAATCGCCGGCCTGACCAATCGGACAACAAGGACTCCAGCCAGTCATGTCGACGCCGCGCGTGCATTACCCCTGGTACAAGAAGGAAGACACCGACGCCTTCTTCGCCCTGTTCCAGAACAACATCGCCAACTTCGTGATCATCGCCATCAGCATGCTGGGCATGGGCTTTCCCGCCGAGATCGTGTTCGGCCAGGTGCTGCCCGGTGCGGCGGTGGCGGTGATGGCCGGCAACTTCTACTACGCCTGGAGCGCCGCGCGCCTGGCCCGCCGCGAGAACCGCGCCGACGTCACCGCGCTGTCCTATGGCATCAGCACGCCGGTGATGTTCGTGTTCCTGTTCGGCGTGCTGCTGCCGGCGAAGAACCTTACCGGCGATGCCGAACTGGCGTGGAAGGTGGCCGTGGCCGCCTGCCTGATCAGCGGCGCCATCGAGGCCGCCATCAGCCTGATCGGCGGCTGGGTGCAGAAGCACCTGCCGCGCCCGGCCATGCTCGGCGCGGTAGCCGGCGTGGCGCTGACCTTCATTGCCGGCGAGATGCTGTTCAAGACCCTGGAAATCCCCATGATCGGCCTGCTGGTGCTGGCCATCACCATCGTCGGCCTGGTGGCGCGCATCAGCATGCCGTTTCGCCTGCCGGCCTCGCTGTTCGCTATCGTCGTCGGCACGGCGCTGGCCTATCTGATCGGCGCCGCCGACAGCGGCAAGTTCAGCGACGCCTTCACCCACCTGGGTTTCTATCCGCTGCTGCCCAACCTGGCCTGGTACGAAGGCCTGGGCCTGCTGTTCACCACCATGCTGGCGCTGATGACGGTGATCCTGCCGATCACCCTGTACAACGCCATCGAGACCATGAACAACGTCGAGGCCATGAGCGCCGCCGGTGACAGCTACAGCGTGCGTGAATGCCAGGCGGTGGACGGCTTCGGCACCCTGCTCGGCGCGCTGTTCGGTGGCGTGTTCCCGACCACGGTGTACATCGCCACCGTGGGCTCGAAATGGATGGGCGCCGGGCGCGGCTACAGCCTGCTCAACGGCGCGGTCTACGGCATCGCCACCATGTTCGGCCTGATCGCCTTCATCGCCGCGCTGATCCCGGTTTCGGTGGTGGCGCCGATCCTGGTATTCGTCGGCATGTCGATGATCGCCACCGCCTTCAACAGCAACCAGGCGCGCTACTACCCGGCCGTGGCACTGGCCATGCTGCCGTACTTCGCCAACTACCTGATGACCCGCTTCAATCGCGGTGCGCCGGAGGTGATGCAGGGCATCTCCACGGCCATCGGCGCCCTCGGCCAGGGCGCCATGTTCAGCGCCATCCTGCTGGGCGCCATGTGTGCGGCGGTGATCGATCGTCAGTTCCGCCAGGCCACCACCTTCGCCCTGGTGGCTGCGGCGATGGCCTTCGTCGGCCTGATGCATGCACCGAAGCTGGCCTGGTACGCGGCGCCGGACTTCGTCCACGGCTATCTGCTGATGGCGCTGTTCTTCGCCTGGTACGCCTGGCGCGGGGTGGAGCCGGCAACGCGCGGCAACGCGACCGCCGACTGAACTATTCGCCGCCGTCCAGCTGCAGGGCGCCGGTTTCCTGGCCCTCCAGCACCACGTAGGCGCTGGAGCAGAACAGCGAGTTGAGGCGCTTCATGTCGGCGATCAGTTCCAGGTGCAGCGAGCTGGTCTCGATGCTCTGCACGACTTGACGCTGCAGACGGCCGATATGCGCATGGGCCAGGCGCCGCTCCTGGGCGCGGAAGCGGCGCTTCTCGCGCAACAGCTGGCTGGCGCTGGCGTGATCGGCGCTGAGGAACACGTTCAGACCCAGGCGCAGGTTGGCCATCAGCTGTCCGTGCAGGCTGGTCAGCTCCTCCAGCCCCTTGTCGGAGAAGGCGCGGCGCTGCGCGGTCTTCTCGTTCTGGATCTTGCCGAGCATGCGTTCGATCAGCTCGCCGGCCTGCTCCAGGTTCACCGCCAGCTCGAGCACCTCGGCCCAGCGCCGGCTCTCGTGTTCGCTCATCGCCTCGCGCGGGATCTGCGCCAGGTACAGCTTGACCGCCCGGCACAGGCTGGCGACGTCGTCATTGAGCAGGCGCAGCTCCTTGCTCGCCGCCGGCTGGTTGTGCTCCAGCACCGGCAGCAGGTGGCCGAGCATGGCCTCGATGAGGTCGCCGACGCGCAGGGTTTCGCGCACCGCATTGGCCAGTGCCAGGCTTGGCGTGGCCAGCGCCGTCGGGTCGAGATGGCGCGGCCGGGCGATGCCGCCGTCCTCGGCGCGGTCCGGCATCAGCCAGTTGCAGAAGCGCGCCATCCAGCCCACTGTGGGCAGCATCAGCAGGGCGCGCAAGCCGTTGTAGAGCAGGTGGAAGAAGATCACCAGCTCGGCCGGGCGCCAGTCCAGGCCGTCCAGCCAGTTGGCCAGCGGCTGTAGCACTGGTAGCACCAGCAGCAGGCCGATCAGCTTGTAGATCAGGCTGCCCAGCGCCACGCGACGGCCGGCGGGGTTCTGCAGGCTGCTGGTGAGAAAGGCCAGCAGGCCGCTGCCGATGTTGGCGCCGATCACCAGACCGATGGCCACTGGCAGGCTGATCAGCCCGGCGCCGGCCAGGGTCGCGGTGAGCAGCACGGCGGCCAGGCTGGAGTAGGTGAGCAGGGCGAACAGCGCGCCGACCAGGGCGTCGAGCAGCAGGTCACCGGTCAGCGAGGCGAACAGCACGCGGATGCCGCGCGCCTCGGTGATCGGCGTGGCGGCGGCGACGATCAGCTCCAGCGCCAGCAGCATCAGGCCCAGGCCGATGGCCACGCGACCGAGCTGCCCGGCACGGGTCTGCCGCCGCGAGAGGAAGAAGATCACCCCGAGAAAGATCAGCAGCGGGCTGAGCCAGCTCAGGTTGAGGGTCAGCACCCGCGCCATCAGCGCGGTGCCGACATCGGCGCCGAGCATGATCGCCAGCCCTGGCGCCAGTGCCATCAGGCCCTGGGCGACGAAGGAGGTGACCAGCAGCGCGGTGGCGTTGCTGCTCTGCACCAGCGCGGTGACGCCGATGCCGGCGAGAAAGGCCAGGGGCTGGCGGCCGACGTTGTGGCTGAGGACCTTGCGCAGGTGCGAGCCGTACACCCGCAGGATGCCGGTACGCACGATATGGGTGCCCCACACCAGCAGGGCGATGGCTGACAGCAGATGGAGCAGGGTCAGCATAGGCGGCTCCCCCTTGCGAGCCCGCTGGCGATCCGTGCGGAGCGCGCGCAGCTAGCACAGCCGGCCGGCGAGAAATGTTTTATCCGACCTGTACTTAGCATCGGCCGGAAATCGGCTTTGCGCCAGTCAGCCGTCGCGCAATACCTTGAGTTCGGCGTCGTCGGCCGCGAAGCCGCGCTCGAGCTTGAACTTGAGGCTGAGGTCGGTGCGCGAGTCGGCATACTTGAGCGCCTCGGCCAGACCGATGCGGCCGGCTTCGAGCAGGGCGAACAGGTGCTGATCGAAGGTCTGCAGACCCTGCTCGGCGGCGCGCGCGGTGGCTTCGCGCAACTGCTCGAGCTCGTCGCGCTGGATCAGGTCGCGGATATAGGGCGTGCCGAGCATCAGCTCCACCGCCGCCACACGCTTCTGCGCCAGGCCCGGCACCAAGCGCTGACCGATCACCGCCAGCAGGTTGTGCGCCAGGTCGGCCAGCACCTGCTTGCGCGCCTCGTCGGGAAAGAAGCGCGCGATGCGCTCGGCCGCATGGCTGCTGCTGGTGGCATGCAGCGTGGCCAGGCACAGATGGCCGGTCTCGGCATAGTGCAGGGCGTGCTGCATGGTGGCGGCGTCGCGGATCTCGCCGAGCATGATCACGTCCGGTGCCTCGCGCAGCACGTTGCGCAGGGCGTCGGCGAAGCTGTGGGTATCCAGACCCACCTCGCGCTGGTCGATGATCGAGCGCTGGTGGCTGTGGAGGAACTCGATGGGGTCCTCGATGCAGACGATATGCCCACTCTTGTGGCGGTTGCGAAAATCCAGCATGGCCGCCAGGGTGGTGGACTTGCCCGAGCCGGCGGCGCCGGTGACCAGGATCAGGCCACGGTCCTGCATCGACAGCTTTTCCAGCAGCCTGGGCAGGCCGAGCGCCGCGAAGTCGGGGATCTGGCTCTTGATCAGCCGCACCACCATGGCCACTTCGCCGCGCTGGTAATAGACGTTGACCCGATAGCGCCCGGCACCCTGCAGGCTGACGGCGAGGTTCATCTCCAGGTCGTGCTCGAACTCGGCGATCTGCTTCTGGCTCATCAACTGATAGGCCAGTTGCTGCACCTCGCCGGCCTTGAGCACGCGCTGGCCAACCGCTTGGCTATGACCTTCGACCTTCATGTGCGGCGGCGCGCCGACGCTGAAGAACAGGTCCGAGCCGCCTTGCTGATGCATCAGCTGCAGATAGGGCAGAACGTCGGGGCGTTCGTCTGTTGGCGTATCGTTCATCGTTCCGGCGTCGTCGTTGGTGTTGCAGCAAGGATAGTCGGCGTCCTGGTCATTCGATTGTTCTGTATCAAGATCCTGAGTCGGACGGTCGCCTTTTTTCTTGGCGGGCTGGACAGCCTCGCCAGGGAGGGCAAGAGTCAATGACACGAAGGCAATCGAGCGCCGAAGATGGGAGAAACAGGGTGAGGCATTGGACGGCACTGCTGCTGAGCCTGCTGTGCTGCGCGACGGCGCAGGGCGAGGCCCTGCGGCTGGTGACGGGGACGACTATGCGCCATTCACCGGTAAGGCGCTGCCCGGGCAGGGCATGCTCACGCAGGTGGTGCGCGCGGCGCTTGCCGAGCAGGGCCTGGGCAGCACGCTGGAATGGCTGCCGTGGAATCGAGGCTACCTCAAGACCAGACGCGGCGAATACGACGGCACCTTCCCCTACGTGCGCTCGCCACAGCGCGAGGCGGACTTTCTCTACTCGGCGCCGCTGTACGTCACCGAGCAGCATTTGTTCAGCCGCACCGAGGACCGCATCGAAATCGGCGATCTGCCGGGCCTGGCGGGACGCCGCCTGTGCTACCCGCTCGGTTGGCAGCCGCCCCAGGCGATCCAGGAACTGATCGAGGCAGGGGTGCTTCAGCGCCATTCGCCGCTCGGGCTCAAGGAGTGCGCGCAACTCTTGTTGCTGCAGCGGGACGATCTGTTTCTCGCCGATCGTGGCCTGGGCGAGAGTGCTCTGCGCGCGATCGGTGCCGAGGCCGGCCAGTTTCACCGCTAGACGACGCTGGGCAACAACACCCTGCATTTCATCGTCTCCAGGCGGCACCCGCGCGCCGCGGAGCTGATCGCCCGCTTCGACCGCGGCCTTGCCGCGCTCAAGGCGCGTGGCGAGTATCAGCGGTTGATCGAAAGCAACCTGGAGTAGCGGCGGCGGGGCGCTGCGTGGCGTGCAGCGGCCTCAGGCCAGCAGCCCCATGATCGCGACCAGACTTCCCGCCGCCAGCAGCGTCTGCAGGGTGATGATGCCGGCCATCAGCTGGCTGTCGCCGCCCAATTGGCGGGTCAGCACATAGGCGGTGGGCGCGGTGGGCAGGGCGAAGAACAGTACCAGCACGGCGCTTTCCATGGCCGGCAGTGCCAGCGCCCAGGCCACGGCCCAGGCCAGCAGCGGCATGGCCAGCAGGCGCAGGGCCGTGTTCCAGCCCAGGGCGGGAATTTCCCCGCCCAGTTGCTCGGGCTTGAGCGCCGCGCCGACGCAGAGCAGACCCAGCGGCAGGCTGGCCGCGGCGAGCAGGCTGAGCAGGCGGTCGGTGCCGCCGGGCAGGCCGATACCGGTCAGGTTGAACAGCGCGCCGCCGAGGCAGGCGAGGATCAAGGGGTTCTTGATGATCGGCAGCAGCAGGCTGCGTGCACTGACGCCGCGCTCGGCGGTCAGCGACCAGACCGACAGCACGTTCACCGTCGGCACCATCAGGGCCAGCATCAGGGCGGCGAGCGTCAGGCCTTCCTGGCCGAACAGGCTGCCGACCGCGGCCAGACCGAGGTAGGTGTTGAAGCGCAGAATGCCCTGGGTGAAGGCGCCGAAGCGCCCGGCCGGCCAACCGCGCAGGCGCCGCACGACAAGCAGGGCGAGCCAGGCGATGCCGAGGCCGAGCAGCACGGCCAGGCCCAGGCGCGGCAGCGCCGGATTGCTCAACGGTGCCTGCGCCAGGCTGGAGAACAGCAGGGCGGGGAACAGGATGAAATAGTTCAGGCGCTCGGCGCCGGGCCAGAACGCCTCGCTGGGGAAGTTGCGCAAACGCAGCCAGTAGCCGGCAACTATCATGGCGAACAGCGGCCACAGGGCCAGCAGCAGATCGATCACGGGAACCCCCGGTGGTGGTGAGCGGCTATCTTGGTCAGCGGCGCTTGGCAATGCAAGGCGGAGGCGGAATGAACGGGACTCATGAAGGCGGCTGCCAGTGCGGCGCACTGCGCTATCGGATCGAGGCGCCACTGCAGGACATCGCCCACTGCCATTGTTCGATCTGTCGGTGCAGCAGCGGCGGCATCCTCACCACCTGGGTCACGGTACCGCGTCAGGCGTTCCATTGGCTGCGCGGCACGCCACGGGCGTTCGCCTCGTCAGCCAGTTGCACGCGTTATTTCTGTGGCGACTGCGGCGCGCACCTGGCGCTGTTCACGCAGCTCAGCCCGGATACGCTGGACGTGACCGTGGCCACCCTGGACGAGCCGGAGCAGGCACCCGCAAATCGGCATATCTGGGTAGACAGCCGGCTGCCCTGGCTGACGGTCGATCCGCAACTGCCGCAGGAGCGCGAGGAGTCGTAGGGTGCGCCGTGCGCACCGGCGTTCGCCAGGCTCGTAGCCGGATGCAATCCGGGCTACTGGAACTGGCTAACCTAGGGCAGTTCCAGCCCGCCGCCGGCCTTGTGCAGCGCGCGCAGGTGCTCGCCCAGGGCGAGCAGATTGGACTCGTTGGCTTCCAGCTCGGCCAGGCGCTCGGGCAGCAGCAGGTTGCGCACCTCGCCATCGAGCTCGTCGCTGAGCTGCCGCAGCTGCTGCTGACGCTCGCGGCTGCTGGCCTCCAGGCGTTCCCATTCGGCTCGCTGCGGCAGCCCATAGCCGCCCTCGAGCAGCTCGGCCGGCCGGCTGAGAAAGCCGCTGCCGGCAAGGATCTGCTCCAGCGCCGCACCGGCCTTGTTCAGGCTGGGATCACCGGCGGCGCGGCCGGTCAGGTAGCGGCGCTTGAGCTCATCCTGCGCCAGCAACAGTTGCCGGCGCAGGGCGGCCTGCTCGAGCAGCAGCAGAGCCGCGCTGGCGCGCAGGTCGGCCTGGGTGAACCACTGGCGGCGATCCTGCGCGGACTGTTCCAGCCAGGCTTCGACATTCTCCTGCGGGATCGGCAGGCGCTCACGCAGCACACCGAACATCGCCTGATAGCGTTCGCGAAAGGAATCGAAGCGGTAGCCCAGGCGCAGGGCCTCGCGCGGGTCGTCCAGCACCGAGGTGTCGGCCAGGCCGCGCGCGGTCAGCAGCTCCAGCAGGCCGTTGGGCAGGATGCTGTCGAGCGCCTGCAGCTGGGGGTGAGCGGTGCCGCTGCGCAGCAGCTTGAGGGTCTCCACCGCGCAGTTGTTGGAGATGAAGTAGTAGTCGCCGTCATAGCTCCAGTGCTGTTCGACGGCGCGGGTGACCAGGCCTTCCAGCTCGTCGCGGCTCAGCCTGATGGGAACCGAGGCCAGGCTGCGCAGCTCGACCTTGGTGTATTCGTCTATCACCTGCTCCAGCGGCAGGACGAACAGGCGTGACGGGTAGACGCCGGTCAGGCCGTCCCAGCTCGACAACTGCAGATCGCCAACGAACGCGCGGTAGGACAGCACCAGGTGCTGGTCGAGATCCAGACGGCAGTCGGGCCCGCGCGGCCGGCCCGGCGCGCAGACCACCAGGCGCAGCATGCTGTGGCCCCAGCGGCTCATCCAGGCATCGTTGGCCTCGGCCAGCAGGTAGTCGACCTCGTAGACCCGCTCGGGGTCGATGCGCTCCAGCGGCTGGCGGGCGAAGTCGCGCCCGGCATTGAGGTAGGCGTGGCCGTCCGCGCAGGGCTCGCTCGCCGGAGCCCAGTCGAAATGTTCGCGGAAGTAGCGCGCCAGCGAGGGGCGGCGGCAGGCGTAGGCGGGGTCGAGCAGGAAGTACTCGAGGTTGACCGCGACGAATTCCAGCGGGCTGCTCAGCTCGTAATGATCCGGGCTGCGCGCCACCTGGCCGTTGCTCAGGTCACGCGCGCCACGCCGGCCGACCCGTTGCGGCCAGCCGGCGAGATCGAGCAGGCGCGGGTCGTCGCTGAGGGTGAAGCGGCGTTCGGTCTGACCGCGGCATTCGTCCGGCAGGCCGATCTGGCCGGTGGACCCGGCACGCTGCCGACACTGGCCGATCTGCCTGCGTTGGGCGGCCGGCCACAGGCGGGCGCGGTCGTAGAGGTGGGTCAGCTCGTGGATCAGGGTGGCGAGCAGCTCCCGGCGCTGGGTTCCGTGCGGCCGGCCGGTGCGGTTCTCCGCCGCCGAGCCGTCGACCAGCGCCGGCAGCAGCCCGGCATTCAGCTCGATGCCGCTCAGACGGCCCACCTGGCCGTACACCGCAGGCGGCAGGCCGCTTCGCCAGCGGACTCGCACCTCGACATCCAGCTGTTCGACGAAGCGCGGCGGCAGCGCCGCCATGGCCTCGTCCAGTAGCTCCTGGCTTGCCCGGCGCTCGGCAGACGTCAGCGTCTGCCCATCCAGGCTCAGACGCAGCTGCGCCTGGGCGCCGCCTGCGACTAGGGCCAGCAGCGCGGCGCAACACCAGGCGGCAAGGCGAATCACAGGGCGAGAATGGCTTCGGCCAGTTGCAGATCGCTGGCGCTCTGCGCCGCAGGCACCTGCTGACGGATGGCCTGCAGGGCCGCTTCCAGTTGCGCCCCGCGGATGGCGCCGGCGCTGGCGACGAAGCTGGCCGCATCGTCACGGGCCTGGGTCACCACCTTCATGTCGCGCAGCGACGTGGTGGTATCGGAGGTGAAGTTGATGCTGCGATCCAGGGCGCGCACCACGATGTTGCTGGTGGCGACCACGGTTTGCGCCTGAGCGATGCCGCTGAACAGGGCGCAGGCGGTGGCGAGGGTGATGAGTGAACGACGCATGGCGTGACTCCGAAGAACTGCGGATGGAGGCTTGGACGAAGCGGATGCTGGCCGGTTCCCGAATGCCGGGCGGCTGCATCGACGGCCGCTAAGGCTAGCGGAATCCGCTGGGCGGACCAAGCCGCAGTCGCTCAGGTTTCCTCCCAGGCGAGGATGGCCTGGGCGAGTTCGTCGTCGGCTTTGCCTGGGTAGTGAAGGCGCAGATGCCGCAGGGCTGCCTCCAGATTCACGCCTTTAAAGCGTTCGGGGGTGAGCTGCGTCTGCACGGCTCACAGATCGGCCGAATCAGCGACTCAGAATGGCCTCGGCCAGTTGCAGGTCGCCGACGTTCGCCAGCTCGGGCACACGGCTGCGCAGGTGTACCAGCGCCGCCTCCAGGCGTGCACCGCGAAGCACACCGCCGCTGGCCACGAAGCTGGCGGCATCATCGCGGGCGGCACGAACCACCTTGCTATCGCGTAGGGAGCTGGTGGCATCCGAGCTGGCTTCGGCCGTGGCCGCCACTGCGCCAAGCAGGGTATCGGTCGTGGCGACGAAGCTGCTGGCACAGGCAGCGGTGGCCAGGCCCAGCGTCAAAATGGCCGCACTCAGGGATTTGCAGTACATGAAATCGAGCTCCGGAAAGAGGCAGGCGGATCAGCCCACCTGCCGCGGGAGCTTAGCCCAACGGCATGCTCGCAACCATTGCTGGCTCAGCGCCAGAAGGGCTTGGCCAGTTCCGCGTCGCGTTGGCTGCCGCTGATGCCGATATCGCTCAACTGCTGTGCATCCAGGCGAGCCAGGTGACGGCGCGTCTGCAGGTTGCGTTGCCAGCACTTAAACAGTGAATAGAGGTTCAGCCAGTCGAGGGCCGAGACGATATCGGTGGCCGAGCGGTGTTCGCGAGTGCGTTCCATGGCGTGCTCCCGTCGTGACGCAGGGAAGGGCAGCTCATGATCATGCAGGTGTCATCCGCGGGGGCAGATGCAATCGGAGGGAATTGCGTGGGGTCAGTGCACGGTTATCGGCAACTGTACTGCTCGCCAGGGCGATGACTGTTGCAGATAAAACGAAAGCCCCACCGCAGCAGAGACGGTGGAGCTTTCAGAAGGTCCCAACTTGGGAGGGAGCAAAGCGGTGAATCAGCGCCAGAACGGCTTCTGCAGCTCGGTGTAGCGCTGGTTTTCGGTGATGCCGGCGTCGGCCAGCAGGCGCGCATCTAGTCGAGCCAGTTGACGGCGGCTGACGATGCGGCGCTGCCACAGGCTGAGGGTGGCGATCACGCGGAGCGGCCAGGCAGCCTTGTCGCTGGCGGCACTATGAGTTTGGAGCAGGGCGGAACTGAGGGTACGTTCCATGGTGGTCATCCTTCCGCTTGTGGCGGGGCTGGTGTTTGCTTTCGATGGGCAAATTATCCCGAGCGAAGCAACGACTCAGTAGTCACAGCTGGATGAAATTGTTGTGCTATTAGATAGGTTGCTTTGTAACTGTTCGGTCAGGAATCGACATAACTGTACCGGTCATAAGTGAAAATACTGGGTGCAACCGCGAATATCGAGATTTTCAACTGGCTGGAAGGTGTCTGTTACGTAATTCTCGGCGGTACAGTTTGAATTGATATGCTTGGTGAGGCTGACCTTTTGATCAGGTTTATGACCCGCCGCACCTGCTCTCGTTATCTCGAATGAGGAAAGGTTCTACGAGCTTCAGCATGCGTTCAATGCAGGAATCGACTGTTGAAGAGGAGGTGTCGATGCTTAGAGCAGGGGTCAGCGGAGGTTCATAAGGCGCCGATATTCCTGTGAAATCGCTTATCAGGCCTGCTCGTGCTTTCTGGTAGAGGCCTTTCGGATCTCGCCGTTCGCAGTCCTGTAAGGCAGTACTGATATGTATTTCAAGGAATGCTTCGTTGCCTATTATGTCGCGGGCTGCACCACGATCTTCGCGGTAGGGTGAAATGAACGAGCTGATAACGATCAGGCCCGCGCTATTCATAAGTTTGGCGACCTCCGCGACGCGTCGGATATTCTCCGTGCGGGCATGAGGCGAGAAATCTAGGTCACGGTTAAGCCCGTGACGCACATTGTCACCGTCCAGTACGAAACAGGCATGCCCTTGGCTGATCAGGCGTTTTTCCAAAGCAAAGGCCAAGGTAGATTTCCCTGCTCCACTCAAACCTGTCATCCACAGCGTGACCGGATACTGTTTCAGTAGATCGCGACGATGTTCAGGGGTGGTCTGAGGCGACTGCCAGACAAGATTACTCGCAGTGTGAAGTTGATTCATGGCTGGTTCCTGAAAAGGTCAGAGCTTGCCGAGTAAGGCGGCCAGTAACAGTCCCAGATTACCTGGGACGGTCTGTCGATACACCCCGGAACGGCTGATACGCCACAGTCGCAATGGCAATGGAGAGCGTCGGGCTCTGGCGAATGCTTGCAAACGACGTAAGCTTTCTTCGCTAAGCATTTCCCGACAGTGATGCAACGATTCAATGTTGGTCTCGTTCCAACTCTGAAAATGTCCGGCGAACATCCGACGAATGCGATGCAATCGGTCCTTGAGGCTGGAGTTTGAGCCAACCAGGTTGCCTCCGTGCTGGCGGTAGTCTACAGATGGGCTCGCACTGTAATGAACCCGACCTCCGGTACCGCTGACCAAGAGATAGGCCCACCAGTCATGAGAGACGACAGGCAAACTGGCGGTGCGCTCCAGTAATTGCTTAGCGCTGTGGTTGAACACCATGGTGTTACCACCGGCGATGCTTTGCACCAAGGCGTTCTTGAATGATGGCGCTCGAGGGAAAAGAGGCGAAACCCCAAAAGGTTGTCCATCCTCCCGTATCAGGCGAGTCCGCCCACAGTGCAACGCCGGGACAGACGGATCGGCGGATTGCATCCACGCTATCGCTTTGGATAAATGATCAATATGCCAAATGTCATCTTGGTCGCAGAAAGCGAAGTACTCTGCACGAATAAAGGGGGTACTGACCAACGACATGAAGTTGGCTACGAAGCCGCGCCGCGGTCCCGCTATCACCCTTAGTCGGTGTTCGCCGAGTTGCTGTTGATAGCGCAGCAACAGAGTAAGGGTGCCGTCGCAAGAGCCATCATCCGACGCCACTATCATCCAGTTATCGTGGCTTTGTTGAATAATCGACTGCAACTGTTCGGCTAAAAAACGCTCGCCGTTGTAACAGGCGAGCAGGATCGCAACCTTCGGAATGGTTGGGCTGGGTACAACCGAAGAGCGCTCTCGGGCCGTGCTCGCTTCCTGAATGGCCTCGTTATACATACTGCTTCCTCTTTTGGGGATGGAGAGAGCGCTGTTTAAGGATGTGGCAATCGTGCGCCGCTTACCGCTTATGAAGGACACGGCGTCGTTTTGGCGAAGGCGTAGGACCGATTCGCTACACTGCTTTCGCTGCTACTTACTTCCAGCCCTGCCGCTTTGGCGCTAACACTGAAGGCGCGCTCCAAGGCATGAGCCAATGTGCCGTCGACCTGCCCCGCTTCCTCTTCGAAACTGTCCTCTTCCAGCGCAAGGTTGAGCAATGGTAGGAAAGCGCGGGTCTGAGCGAAGAACATCGTGCCCGCGACGAAGTTGAGTGCGCCGAGGTCGTCGGGCTCTACTCCGAGGCGGCAGGCAAGTCCCTCGACGCGGCGTGCGTTTGAGCCCCAATAGAAGCTCATCGGAACCAGGTGCCCGGCAGGACCGAGAATGCCGGTAATCGGCGCTCGAGAGAAATGATCCAGCGCTTGACGCATGGCGTTTTTGGTCAGCAGCTTGTCGTAGAGATCCCGCCGCCAGGTTTCCCCATCGTCCCTGTGTGGGGACTTCTTGGTGTGAACTTTCAGCAGCAGGTTATGGCCGTCGGCGATGATGCGTGGCAGCAGCTTTATGAAAGGCAGTACGTCACGCCCTCGATTGATAACTTCCTCCAAATGCCATGGGTGGCGGCTGCCTGCCAAGAGACCTCTGGTTATGCGTGCTTTATCTGTGGGGCAGGACAGATACAGCTGCAAGGCAACCCCTTCGATTTGTTGCAAATAAGCAAGGATGTCGCGCAGAACGTCCGGATAATAAGCGTGTATTACCACAGCCAGACGCTCGCCGCGCTGGAATACGGGCGGTTGGGGCAGGCTGGCGCGTAGGCTAGCCATGCGCGTGGCCTCGAGAAACCCATAGCCATGACGCTGATCTGGCTCCAGATGGGCCCCTTCGGCCCATTCGTTCCAGGCATTGATGAACACCAAACGCTCATCAGGATTGGATTCGCGCGCCAGCGTATCGCGCATGGCATTGAGCAGCCATTGCTGATAACCGCGTGGCGAACTGTTGACGAACGAGGTGCCGCGATTGCGGCGACGTGCCGTGTTGTCCCATGAGGGGCAAACGCCTCGGAACAGCTTATAGGCAGGCTTGCTGTACTGACCACTGCGCTTGAGGTAGATGCTCCAGTCAAAGACCTGTCCGCGGAAATCTTCCTGTAAGGATCGGACGCGGTCGGTAACCGGCGGTGGTTGTGTGGCATTCGGAGGGAATTCGATAGCGGCATCGAAGCCGAATCGTGAGGGCGCTACGTTATCGAAGGACTGAGTGTAGGCAAGGTAGATCTCACCGATTCCATTTTCCCTGCACCAGGTACGCCAGCGCGATGCGGTGGCCTTCGCATCCGGGAGTTCGCTAGGGCGGTAGACCAGTAGCATCGGCCTGCCATTGACGCGGATATAGCGAGGGTCACGCATGTAGCGCGCTATATAGGCGATAAACGCCAAGTCATCCTCAGCACTGTGGTTCTGTCCAATGAGAATCTCGTTGTCGAGGCCGTCCCAACGACGGCTCCAGTTCTCGTTGGCCCAGCACAGGCAGAACGGCAGATCGAGACTTTCGTCCGCGAGATAGCGCTCGATAGGCGCCTCTAGTAGACGCTTGCCGCCGAACCAATAGAAGTAAAAGCAGAAGCCGCCTAGGCCGTACAGCTTGGCGAGTTCGACTTGGCGCTGCTGTGTCTGTCCATCTAGCAGGTCATAGTAGCCGAGGTCGCCGGGCACATGTGGCTGATAATGTCCCTCATACTGAGGTAGGGCCGGGCGAACATTGGTCCACTCGGTGAAGCCCTCTCCCCACCAAGCATCGTTTTCTGGAATCGGATGAAACTGTGGCAAATAGAAGGCAATCAGCTTGACCGGGGTTGCAGCCGGGGTCTCCGAGGCTAGGCGAGGAACTGCCAGTATCGGTTCATTGAGCCATTTCAACCGGCCGACGGAGGAGGGCGCAGGCTGTAACTCCTGCTCCTGACTCCATAGCCAGTCACGGTAGGCTTGGGTTTTGCTGAACAGCGGGGCTGCGTGAGTGAACAGCCTTTGCTTGATTGCCTGTTTCTGGGAGACGGATAGAGGAATGAGTCGCCACAAGCCGCGGGCGCTTTCCGACAGTACGCTGCGTAACAGCAGGGCCGGATTGCGATGGTGGCGCCGCAAGCCCCGGAATGGCCGCATTAGTCGCCAGGAACGGCTGGCATAGACCCGTGCGAGTTCGGCGCGCAGCTCATCCTGGCGCAAGAGGCAGTTGCTCAGCTCGCTAGCCAGTTCGTGGCGATCTTGCACCGCCTGAGCATGCATATGCCAGGCGGTGCCGCACTCGGTTGTGGCCGTGGCGAGCTGGGTGCGTAGCCGATCCAGCTCTTCGCTGAGACGAAGGGTCATTTCATCATGCCGGGTGCCTAATTGTTCCTGCTCAATGGCATGACGGCGGAGCAACTGTTGGCGCTCATGGTCGGTTTCGTCGAAAGCTCGGCTGAGCGGTTTCAGTTCGCCTAAAGCGGCAGTCAGATCGACGCAGCTTCGGGTTACGCTGTCGTCGAGAAAATCTAGGCGATCAGCGGCGATCTGGCGCATCAGTTGATAGAGGTTGGCGACGGGCTGCAACACCTGCTCGCGATTGGCCAACTGATCGGCATTGTGTTGTGCGTGGCGAAGTCCCTGGCTGAGAAAGTCGTGCGCAAATTCTGTCATCCGCGGCGCATCGGCTGCGGGTAAGGTGAGCTTGAACGCCTCGGCGATTCGCGCCAGCTGTTGGACAGGCTGGTCCATGAGTGCGTCATAATCGACCAGTATCCGGCGCGTACTCTCGCTGTATCTCAAGGCGGACAATTGATACTGGGCCCAAAGCAGCTGTGAGCGCATAGAGGCCATGCCGTCACGCTTTTGCAGCGAGGCGGCAACGCTCAGGGGGTCACGCAGGCAGATGAGGTAGTAGGGCTCGATTGATAGTTCGGCCAATACCGTTTGCCAGAAGGGCAGCAATAGGCAAGTTTGGGGGTCTTTGAAGGCGAACAGAGCTGTGCCGGAAAGCTTGTCGTGCAGGATTTGCCGAGCCTCCTTGCGCCACGCCTCTAACCCCGGAGCCAGCATGAGGGCAGGGGCGATGTCGCCGAGCCGGTCCCAAGCGGTGCCCAATTCCGCCAGCAAGCGGGTGTTGAAACGGTGTATATCCAGGTCTTCGAAAAAGCCCTTCTCATTGTTGTTTTCGGCGGCGGGCATCAGGTTGTCGCCGAGCTCTACACCCAGTACCTCCAGCGCTCGGGTTATGACGCTAGTCCCGCTCCGATGCATGCCGAGGACGACGATTACCTTCGTCAGATCAACACTCATATAAACCTCAACCAAGGCCGTTTATCGGCCCTTTTGTTTTTGTCGAATTCGGTTGTAGGGGCGCGCTCAGGCTACCGCCTGGTGTTTGGCTGCCCGCTCCTTGGCTTGTTCCATTTTCACGGCAATGCGAATGGTCTCCAGATAGCCGCTGATGACCTCGTCCGTGGGGCCGCAGCATAGGCTGCGACCTTCATGAAGCCATAGCACCCGATCACAGAGCGATTGAATCGCCTCCATGCTGTGGGAGACCAGCACTACGGTCTTCTTGGCGCGAATCTTCTCGCGCATAGCCTGGTGGGACTTGAGCTTGAAGCTCTCATCGCCCACGCCTAGCACTTCGTCGATCAGCATGATGTCCGGATCGGCGTGGATGGCCACGGCAAAACCCAGGCGGGCGCGCATGCCGGTGGAGTAGGTACCCACCGGGCGCTCGAAGAATGCGCCGAGTTCGCTGAAGCTGTGTATTTCATCCATGAGCGCGCGGATGCGCTTGAGGGGCAGCCCCAGCAACAGGCCGCCGATGACTACGTTCTCGCGTCCCGATAGCTCGGGTTTGAAGCCGACGCTCAGCGCCAGCAGACTGGCGCTCAGGCCGGGCTGGCGCCAGAGCTTGCCTCTATCGGGTTCGGTGATACCTGCGATCATGCGCAGCAGCGTACTCTTGCCTGCTCCGTTGGCACCGATCACACCGAGTGTTTCGCCGGCATTGAGCGTAAAACTGACATCATCCAATGCCCAAAAATGGTTGTAGCGCAGGACGCCGGTGCGCTGACGATAAGACAGCCCGACATTGCGGGCCTCGAGAATTACCTGCTCGTTCATGCGCGGTCTCAGTACAGCAGTTTGGGGTAGCGGCGTTCGTTGCGTGCCAGTATCAGCAGCGCCACCACCAGGATAGGCAGCGACAGCGCTGCGCAATAGCCGAGCGACTGCCAGTGTGGCCATTGGGCGTGCAGCAGGATGTCACGATAGGCACTGATCAGCAGCACCATAGGGTTGTACTCGAATGCGCTGCGCATGTTCTCCGGTACCTGATCCGCGCTGAAAAAGATGCCGGACATGAACATCATCAACATCAACAGGTTGTCGACCACCAGCTTCAGGTCCTGGGCGAAAGGGATTATCGCGGCCAAGAGCAGGCCAAAGGCGACGATGAGCAGTAGCTGGGTCAAAATCACCGGCAGCAGCCCCAGCCACTGCAGGCTGGGCTTTTTGCCGATGGCCAGCAGGAAACCGAGCAGTAACAGGAGCACGATGGTGAACTTGAAGGTATTGCTGAAGATCTGTATCAACGCGAACAGGCCCTTGGGGACATAGATCTGCTGAACCAGCCCAGCGTTCATTGGAATCGACAGACTGGCCTGGCGGACCGAGCCATCGAACCATTTCCAAGCGATCATTCCGCACAGCAAGAAAGGCACATAGTCGGGGCCGCCCTGACGCAGAGCGAGCCCGAAAACCACATAGAACACGGCCATATACATGACCGGCTCGATGATCCACCACAGGAAACCGAGGAAGCGCCGCGCGATTTCGGTGCGCAAGTCGCTATATACCCCGTACAGCAATATTTCTCCGTAGTTCATCGATTTTGGCTACCAGATTGAAAAGGCTGGGTCATTTAAACACAATGTGCTCGCTCTCCCGCAAGCATCCTGCGGACGGGCGCCGCTTCATATCAACAGCCTTATATCTAGAACAAGAGGCGTACATGCGGTTCATTCGGAATATTTTTTCGCGCTCGGAACGAGTTGTTACGCCGTCGCTTGTACCTTTGCCTTGCCCCGTCATGGTGGTGGGAATGCACCGCAGCGGAACCAGTTTCCTGACCGGTTCCCTGCAGCAGGCCGGGCTGGAACTCGGTAAGTACAGTGCTTGGAACCCGCACAACCTCAAGGGCAATCGGGAGAACCTCGATATTGTTGCGTTCAACGATGCCGTGCTGAACGCCCGCGGTTTTGCTTGGGATAATCCCCCTACGAGCAGCGTCGTATGGACCTCCGAGGAGTATGCTCGGGCGCAAGCCCTGATCGCCGATTTCGCAGGAGCCCCGCATTGGGGCTTCAAGGACCCGCGCTCGCTGTTGTTGGTAGAGGGGTGGCGAGAGCTGCTTCCCGATCTGCGTTTCGTCGGTATATTCCGCCACCCCACCGCCGTAGTGCAGTCGTTGCAAGCCCGTGGCGGCATGCCGGAGGAGCAGGCCCTAGCCCTGTGGGCGGCCTACAACGAGCGTCTGTTGGCGTTGTACCGGCAGAAGCCCTTCCCTCTGCTCTGCTTCGATGAGGACGAGGCGACCTTGCACACCAAGCTCAATCAAGTTCTGCTTGAACTGGGCTTGCAGCCACTTGAGGATGAGCGCTTCTTCAGTGCGGAGCTCAAGCATCACCAGCAGCTCGAGCAACCGCTGCCGAAAGCTTTGCAGACCATGTATCAGCAATTGCGCGCTTATGCGCGCTGAGTGAGGGACGGACATGGCCTTGTTTCGCCGCAAGCCACGGCTTTCGATCGTCGTGATCGTGTACAGGATGCCGGATCAGGCTGAGAAAACGCTCCTTTCGTTGAGCCCTGAATACCAGCATGGCGTGCGGGAGCGCGAATACGAGGTGATAGTGGTCGAGAACCACTCGGACAGGCTCCTAGGGCGTGAGCGGGCGATGCGCTATGCCGGCAACGTTCGCTACTTCCACCGCCAGGAGACTCAGCGCACGCCGGTACATGCCATCAATTTTGGTGCGGCCCAGGCCCGTGGCAGTCACGTTGCGATCATGATCGATGGTGCGCGCATGTTGTCGCCTGGGGTCGTCAGACTGGCGCTGGACGCCTTCCGCCTAGAGTCCGAGGCGGCCGTTTCGGCCCCCGGATACCACATTGGCCACAAGCTGCAGCAGGTGGCGGTCAACGAAGGCTATGACGAGGAGGCTGAAGCGGAGCTGCTCAGGAGCATCGAGTGGCCGCAGGACGGCTATCGCCTGTTTGACATCGCGGTGCTCAGCGGCTCCTGTCAGGGCGGTTTTTTCCAGAGTAATTACGAAAGCAATTTCATTGCAATGTCCGTGCGGAAATGGAAGGCGCTGGGGGGAGTGGATTCGCGCTACAACGACTTCGGCGGCGGCAACGCCAACCTGGACCTCTACAAGCGCCTGCTGGAATACCCAGACACGCCGTTCTACATGCTGTTCGGCGAGGGCTCCTTCCACCAGTTTCACGGGGGCGTTACCACCGGCACGCGCAAAGCCGAGCGTGATGTGATTTACAAGCAGCTGGACGATCAGGATCGCGCATTGCGTGGCGATGATCGCGCGCCGCCCAGCGTACGGCCGATCCTGTTTGGCTCCCCGCACCCGAGCGTCTACCGCTTCATTCGCCATTCGCTGGACAAGGTGCAACCACAATGAGTCGCCCGCTGCTGTCGATCATCGTGATCGTCTACGATATGCCGCGCCAGGCGCTCAATACCTTGATCAGCCTGAGCCCAGGTTATCAGCAGGGTGTCCTGGCCGACGATTACGAAGTGATAGTGGTGGAGAACCGCTCACAGCGAAATATGGACGTCGAGGCGATAGCTGCCCTGCCGGGAAATTTTCGCTACTTCCTGCGTGACGAGCCAGGTGTTTCCCCGGCAGCGGCGATCAACTTTGCCTTTGCTCAGGCCCAGGGGCTATTCATCGGTCTGATGATCGATGGTGCACGCATGGTCACGCCGGGTGTGGTGCAGTATGCGCTGATGGCGCGACGAATAACGTCCGAGGCGATGGCAGTGGTACCCGGCTATCACCTCGGTGAGCACGAGCAGCAATTCCACCTCAGCCGCGGCTACAGCCAAGAACACGAGCAGCGCCTGCTGGAAGGCATCGACTGGCAGCGCAACGGCTATCGCCTGTTCGAGATTTCTTGCCTCAGCGGCGCCAACCCCAACGGAATCTTTCATCCGTTTATGGAGTGCAACTGCCTATTCTTGGACTCTGAGGTATTTCGCGATATCGGCCAGGCCGATGAGCGGTTCGATCTGCCTGGGGGTGGGGCACTAAATCTCTATCTGTATCGTAAGGCGGCCATGCATCCGCGAACCCGCTCGTTCATGTTGGCCGGTGAAGGTTCTTTCCATCAGTTGCACGGTGGAGTGACTACCTCGGAAGTCGCACAGCGCGAGACGATTCTGAATCGTCAGCGCGAGCAGCTTACCGAATTGCTGGGTGAGTCGTTCCGTTCGCCGACCGTGGAGCCGATCCTGTTGGGGAAGATACCGGGTTCCGCGCTGCGTTATCTGAAGCATTCGGTAGAGAGAGGCATGCATCGCGTGCAACGCTGCGCGGAGCGGAACGAGGACATGTATGCCGATGAGCGCAGCAAGGAGCGCAGCAGGGAATTAGCTTTGGATATGACATAGAGTCCCGTAGCAACGGAAAGCGCGACGCAGTATCAGCCGCGACCCGGTCGCGACAACAATCTAGACACTGAGCAGGAACTATAAGAATGACCCATGTGTACATGCCGCCGTCGATCCGTCATTTCGAGCCCTTACATATGGTGTTCAGCACCTGGGTCGATCACCTACCGTTCGGTTATGACCTAGTGGCCGCCATTAGACCGAAGCTGTTGGTCGAACTCGGCACACATAAGGGACTGTCTTATTTCACCTTCTGCCAGTCCATGAAGGAGAACGAAATCGACGGTCTGTGCTATGCCGTCGATACCTTTGAAGGTGACGAGCACACCGACAAATATGATGAGGCAGTGTTCACTGCGGTGAACAACCATAATCGTCAGAACTATCATGGCTTTTCCTACCTGATGCGCATGTTCTTCAACGACGCGCTGCGCCATTTCGACGAAGACAGCATCGAGCTGCTGCACATCGACGGCTTCCACACCTATGAGGCGGTCAGCGAGGATTTCGCCAGTTGGTATCCCAAGGTCAAACCGGGCGGCATCATCCTCTTCCACGACGTACAAGCCCGCTTGCAGGACTTTGGCGCATGGAAATTCTGGGAGGAGATCCGTGGCCAGCATGAAACGTTCACCTTCAATCATGGCTTTGGCTTGGGCGTGTTGCGCAAGGCTGGCGGGGACCGGAGCCAGGACTCTGAGCTGCTCAAGCTGCTTTTTGACGATCGTAGCGACAACACGGCGGCGAAAATGCGCGCGTTCTACGTTCATGCCAGCAAACACTTGGAGAACATGCGCAAACTCAAGCGATTGAATACCGCTGTGGTGGCCAAGCAAGACTGATGGAAAGCTCTTCAGCCCCTGCGGGACTGCGTTCCCCTCAGCGCTATCTGCCGCAGTTAGAGTCCCTGAGGGGCTGGGCCATTATCTTGGTTGTGTTGTTCCACTATGTCGGCATTCTCGGCACGGGCGGTCGTTTCTCGTTCGAGAGTTCACCAGTTTGGATCCAGATAATGGCGGCAGGCAACACTGGTGTCACGTTGTTCTTCGTGCTAAGTGGATTTCTGCTTGTTCAGCCCTTTGTTTTGGCAGCCGGCAGTGGCGAGCGAGTGGATGTTGTTAAGTTTTATTCCGCACGAATACTGAGGGTTGTGCCGCTGTATTATCTGGCGATTTTGGTTGCCTGGTGGATAACTGGTAAAACTGCGGCATTCAAAGCGCTGCTATTCATACCCGTCGGCTTCGAGGTGTTTCCGTTCAGTGTGCCGTGGTGGTCATTGTGCACGGAACTGCAGTTTTACATTCTGCTACCTTGGATCATGCTGGGGTTGCGCTATCGAGTGGGACGCTGGCTGGTGGTGGTAGCTGGCCTGTCTTGGCTGGTTCTGCATATATATTTCTTTCTACAACCACAGTGGCTGGTTGATCATCGCAATGATTGGATTCAGTCCTCTATATTTGGGCGTGGACCAGCCTTTTTGGTGGGTGGATTATGCGGCTGGGTCTACTTGCGCCAAGGCTGTTCTTGGTTGTTGGATTACCCTCGGCGCCAGGCATTGCTGGCCGCGGTATCGCTCGCGGCGCTACTCTGGCTCATGCGTTGGTACGGCATGACAGGCCAGAAGTTGGCACTCACGGTTATGCCGTTCTATCACGACGTAGAGGCTGTGCTTTGGGGCGGCTTGTTGCTTTGCAGTCTAGGACTGGCCAATTGGGTAAAGGGTCTGTTTATCAACCCATTGTTCAATCACTTCGGGTCTATTTCCTACTCCCTCTATCTGGTGCACGTGCCAGTGCAATTCTATCTGCTGTATCCGCTCGTGGCGTCCGCTGATGGCGCATTGCCCGTGTTGCAGACGCTGGCGGCTGTTGTCGTTAGCTTTCTCGTGTCGTGGGGGGGGGGCGATACTTTGCTACAGGTTGATCGAGCTGCCTTTTCTCAAACTCAAAGCCCACCTGGCGGTGTTCAGCGATAGGCTTCGGGAACATCCTGCCAGAGCGTAGCGAAGCCAGGTTCTGCTTCTCCGGTCGGCCGGCCGTTGGTGTAGTAATAGAGCGCCAGCGACTTGCGATAAATGCCGTCAGGGCAGTTCAAAGGCTTGGGATGGCCATGGTAGGAAGTTGCTGTGGTGCTGAACACCACACAGCGATTGAGTATCGGCAGAACACGTTTTGGCGGCCCCTGCATGTCCGAGTCCCAGAGTTCGAGATGCCCGCCGTATTCCTCGGGCCAATTCGGGTTCAAATAGAGTAAGAAGTTGAGCCGTCTGTCGAGGCCGAACTCGCGATGGGTGGCGAAGTCTGCATGCACTTTGAGAAAGCCGCCTCGACCAATCTGGTGGATGCCGGCACCTCGCAAGTTGGGATCGGGAATCAGGTTGTCGATACCGGTCATACTGGCGAGGAAGTCGAGAAAATAGTGTGAATTCAGCTCCCAGATCAATTGGCGATAGCTGGGCGGCATCGCCAGTTGGTTGCGAATGTTGCGTTTGTCTTTCTGAACGTACTCGCCGGTTTGCTTGTCCTTGTGAGTGGCCTCGTTCCAGATTGGCAGGCTCTGATCCTGTGGGTATTCAGCAAGCAAGCGAGCCAGCGTCGAGGCAGGCAAAAAGTCGTCGATGACAATATGGGGAAAGGGCTCGTTGGCACGGTATATTTCGCCCAACTCGGCAGCTATCGTGCTCAGCGCGTCGTAGTTGATCAGCAATCCGGAAGACTCCGGTTGCATGACCTCGTTGCCTGACAACTTGGGAAAGTGTTCTCCATTCATTCGCCAGGGATCCTTTTAGATGAGAGTTCTGTTTCGTTATGGTCGCGGTACGCGCTTGCGTCTCGTGCTACTCGGCATTCTGCTGTGTATGGCCTACTCAGGCAATGCGGCGGAGTCGGATGCAAAGCCGAACATTTTGCTGGTTATGGTCGATGATCTGGGTAACAACGATATAGCAAGTTGGGGAGACGGCAGGGCGCCTACGCCAACACTGGACGCGCTTAGTCGAGGCGCAGTGCGCATGCGTCACCATTACACGGACAGTACGTGCTCGCCCAGCCGAGCCAGCTTGATCAGTGGTCGTCACCCGGTAAGTGTAGGTTTCCAGGCAGACGGCCTTGGGCTGTCACCCGATCTAGTCACCTTGCCCAAGGCTCTGCGATCTCTAGGATACAAGACCCTGCATGTGGGTAAATGGCATCTCGGTGAGGCGCTGGAGTACCAAGAGATTCAGCCTGGCCAGCAGGGTTTCGACTATTGGTTCGGCATGCTCAATCATTTCGTCTTGCAGGGGCCTGGACCCGATGGCCGCCCGTTGCGTCGGCAGCCTACTCATATTGATCCCTGGCTACAGGACAACGGAGCTGCACCAACTCAGCACCACGGTTACTTGGACGACATCCTTACCGGCAAAGCCGTCGAACTGGTAAAGGCTGGGGCGGGCGGAGCGCCTTGGTTCATCAATCTCTGGTTATTCTCGCCGCATACGCCCTACCAGCCGAACCCGGCCTTCAGTCAGCAGTTTCCTGATACACCGGAAGGACGGTACTTCGCCATTCTCAGCCAACTGGATCACAACATCGCGCGACTGCTGACGGCGCTTGAGGAGAGTGGTCAGGCAAAAAATACCGTGGTGATCTTCGCCAGCGACAATGGTGGCGCCAATATTGATATGGATAACAATTATCCACTGGTCGGTAAGAAGGCGACATATACCGAAGGGGGAGTGCGTACACCGCTTCTGCTGCGCTGGCCCGGTCGTTATGAGAATCTGGATATCCGCGAACCGACGGTATTCATGGATTTGTTTCCAACATTGGTAGCCATGGCCGGAGGTAAGCCTCCGGTAGGCTTGGCGGGGCGCGATTTGCGGCCGCTATTCGAAGGCGGTAGCGTTCCGAGTTTCAACGCTCTCTACTGGGCGGGCGACAGCGGCGGGACTTTAGGAATGACTTATTCCGCGCATCTGCTGAACGAAAGTCGATTCTTCTATCGCGAACCCCTAGGGCAACTGCACAGTGGCGCGGTGACCTCGGCGATTGATGGGCGTAAACCCGAGGAGCAAGTGGTGCCGGCGTTCGGCGGGGCGCAGGCCGGCGCCATCATTCGCGATTGGGAGTGGCAAGTCCGGCCGGTTCCTTTGCGCTGGCAGGCTGCGGCCAAGGGCTCGCCGGGGTTATTGACCGGTAGGGACTTCCAGAGGGCGCCGGTATTCGGTGGTTACAGCATGGGGCTTTCGTTGCGAGAGCTGCGTTTCGCCGAAGAGGCGCAAACGCTGCTAGATCAGCCTGGTGTTTGGGGGGTGCGGTTGCTGCCCGATCGGCGAATTGAAGTCCGTCATGGCAGCACGCTTCAGGTCAGTGAGCCAGTGCAGTCGGGCGGACGCTGCGACAGCCTGGTGATCAGTACTCATGTTAAATCTGCAAGCACTTTTCCATTTCCCGGGCCGGCCAGGACCCGCCTGCTGCTCTACTGGAACGGGCGGCCGGTTCTGGACAGCGATCAGGTGCTCGGGCGGCCCGACACGGCAAAGGACCTAGGTAGTCCGACCTATGTTGGGGCGCGTGCCGATGGGGGCGAGGCGTTTCTCGGCGCCCCGCTGGCCGAGCCGTTGCTGATCAACAAGCTCCTTTTACCTGAGCAGGAGGGGCTCGCCTTGGGCGACATGCTCCAACGACTCTGCCGTTGAGGGCCGTTTAAACAAAAACCCCGGCCGAGGCCGGGGTTCGTTTGGCGCCAGGCCTTATTCCACCGCCTTGACCATGTCCTCGATGACCTTCTTGGCATCGCCGAAGACCATCATGGTCTTGTCCATGTAGAACAGTTCGTTGTCCAGGCCGGCGTAACCGGAAGCCATCGAGCGCTTGTTGACGATCACGGTCTTGGCCTTGTAGGCCTCGAGGATCGGCATGCCGGCGATCGGCGACTTCGGATCGTTCTTCGCCGCCGGGTTGACCACGTCGTTGGCGCCGAGCACCAGCACCACGTCGGTCTGGCCGAATTCGGAGTTGATGTCCTCCATCTCGAACACCTGCTCGTAGGGCACTTCGGCCTCGGCCAGCAGCACGTTCATATGGCCCGGCATACGGCCGGCCACCGGGTGGATCGCGTACTTCACGGTCACGCCGCGGTGGGTCAGCTTCTCCGCCAGCTCCATCAGCGCGTGCTGGGCACGGGCCACGGCCAGGCCGTAACCGGGCACGATGACCACGGTGTCGGCGTTGGTCAGCAGGAAGGCGGCGTCGTCGCTTGATCCCGACTTCACGCTGCGCTGCTCCTGACTGCCGCTGGCTGCGCCGGCATCGGCATCGGCGCCGAAACCGCCGAGGATGACGTTGAAGAACGAACGGTTCATCGCCTTGCACATGATGTACGAGAGGATGGCGCCCGAAGAGCCCACCAGAGAACCGGCGACGATCAGCATCGAGTTGTTCAGCGAGAAGCCGATACCGGCCGCGGCCCAACCCGAGTAGCTGTTGAGCATCGACACCACCACTGGCATGTCGGCGCCGCCGATCGGGATGATGATCAGCACGCCGATGACGAAGGCCAGTGCCACCAGGATGGCGAACGAGGTGATGTCGCCGGTGAAGGTGTACACCAGGCCCAGACCGACAATCGCCAGGCCAACGGCCAGGTTGAGCAGGTGCTGACCTTTGAATACCACCGGGGCGCCTTGGAACAGGCGGAACTTGTACTTGCCCGACAGCTTGCCGAAGGCGATCACCGAACCGGAGAAGGTGATGGCGCCGATGGCCGCGCCGAGGAACAGCTCCAGGCGGTTACCGGCCGGAATCGGGTCGGCCATGCTGGCAACGATGCCCAGGGACTGCGGTTCGGCCACCGCGGCGATGGCGATGCACACGGCCGCCAGGCCGATCATGCTGTGCATGAAGGCGACCAGCTCGGGCATCTTGGTCATTTCCACGCGCTTGGCCATGACCGTGCCGATGCTGCCGCCGACCAGCAGGCCAACGATGACGAAGCCCAGGCCCTGCACGGCCAGCTCGCTGCCCAGCTTGTGGATCAGGCCGACCGTGGTGACGATGGCGATGGCCATGCCGACCATGCCGAAAACGTTGCCCCGTCGCGACGAGGTCGGGTGCGACAGGCCCTTGAGCGCCTGGATGAAACACACCGAGGCGACGAGGTAGAGAACAGTGATCAGGTTCATGCTCATGGTCAGTGCTTCTCCGCCTGCGCTTTCGGCGCCTTCTTCTTGAACATTTCCAGCATGCGCCGGGTGACCAGGAAACCACCGAACACGTTGACCGCGGCCAGGGCCACGGCCAGGGTGCCCATGGTCTTGCCCAGCGGGGTGACGGTGAGCGCGGCCGCCAGCATGGCGCCAACGATCACGATCGCCGAGATGGCGTTAGTCACGGCCATCAGCGGGGTGTGCAGGGCCGGGGTGACATTCCACACCACGTGGTAGCCGACATAGATGGCCAGCACGAAGATGATCAGGTTGTAGATGCCGTCGGAAATCAGGTCCATGTCCCTACTCCTTAACCGTTCTTGCGCACGACTTCGCCGGCATTGCACATCAGGCAGGCCGCGACGATGTCGTCTTCGAGGTTGAGCTGGAACTGGCCTTCCTTGTCGATCACGAGCTTGAGGAAGTCCAGCAGGTTGCGTGCATAGAGTGCGGAGGCGTCTGCCGGCACCAGCGCGGCCAGGTTGGTATGACCGACGAGGGTCACGCCGTGCTTGATCACCACCTTGTCAGCCTCGGTCAGCGGGCAGTTGCCGCCTTGCGCTGCGGCCAGGTCGATGACCACCGAGCCCGGCTTCATTTCCTGCACGGTGGCTTCGTGCAGCAGGGTTGGCGCCTTGCGGCCTGGGATCAGCGCGGTGGTGATGACGATATCAGCCTGCTTGGCGCGCTCGTGCACGGCCTTGGCCTGGCGTTCCATCCAGGACTGCGGCATGGGACGGGCATAGCCGCCGACGCCTTGCGCGCACTCGCGCTCCTCATCGGTCTCGAAGGGTACGTCGACGAACTTGGCGCCGAGCGATTCGATCTGCTCCTTCACCGCCGGACGTACGTCGGACGCCTCGATCACCGCCCCCAGGCGCTTGGCCGTGGCGATGGCCTGCAGGCCGGCGACGCCAGCGCCGAGGATCAGCACGCGCGCGGCCTTCACGGTACCGGCAGCGGTCATCAGCATCGGCATGAAGCGCGGGTAGTGGTTTGCAGCGAGCATCACCGCCTTGTAGCCGGCGATGTTGGCCTGCGAACTCAGTACGTCCAGGCTTTGCGCACGAGAGGTACGCGGCGCGGCCTCCAGGGCGAAGGCGGTGATGCCGCGGGCGTTCATGCGCGCAATGGTGTCGTTGCAGAACGGATTGAGCATGCCCACCAGCACGGCCCCGGCTTTCATATGCGCGAGTTCGGCGTCGGTCGGTGCAACCACCTTGAGCACGAGGTCGGCGCCCAAGGCGGCCGAGTCGTTGCCAATGGTGGCGCCGGCTGTTTCATAGGCGCTGTCCGGGATGCTGGCGCTAATGCCAGCGCCGGTCTGGACGGTCACCTGGTGGCCTTGGCCGACCAGTTTCTTGACGGTCTCGGGCGTCGCGGCAACCCGCGTCTCCCCAGCATGGGTTTCGAGAGGAACACCGATGTGCACTTCTAATCTCCTGCGTGATCTTTTTTGTGAACCGGTGCACTGCGCTGGCGCGCCGGCGATTGGGGATCAGCACAAAACCTGCCGTAAGGTGGCGGGCGCGGCGATTGTGCAATCGAACGCAAACCCTTACAAGAAGTTATGGAGTAAAAAAAATGGATTACTACAAGTAATAGGTATATGAGGGATTTTTATACTGCCCGCAGGCCGCGCTCTGGTTGAAGGAAAGCAGGTTTCGCGGGGGCTGCACGAACTGCTCGTCATTCAGAGCGCGAATGACCGTTGGTCGTATTGACTGACGCGTGAAGAGTAGCGAACAGGGTGTTCGAAATAGTGAAATAGCCCGAAAGTACTGGTCGCGACCTGGATTGACCTCTGCGCGCCACTGTAGTGTGACCATAAAATCACTACCTGTTCTGTTTGTGAGCGTTTTGCTCTGAGACGTAGGGGCGCGCCTGTCGCGTGGATGTCATTCCTCTCGGTACGCACGGGCCTGGAGCAGCAGCCAATCGCGAAATGCCTTGAGCGCAGCCGACTCGGTCTTGCGCTCCGGCACCATCAGGTAATAGGCGTGGTCATGGCTCGGGACTGCCCTGTTCAAGGCTATGACCAGGCTGCCCTCGTCCAGTTCGCGTTGAATCAGGAAGGGCGGGATCAGAGCGACGCCCATTTCGTGGCGCGCGGCCTGCGCCAGCATGGAGAACAGTTCCAGGCGCGGACCGGTCATGTCGCGGGGTACGCTCATGCCCTGAGCGGCGAACCACTGACGCCAGGCATAGGGGCGGGTGGTCTGCTGCAGCAGGGGCAGTGCGGCGATGCGTTCGGCAGTGACCGGTTCGTCGCCCAGCAATTTCGGGCTGCAGACCGGCAGCAGATGCTCATGCATTAGAAAGTGCGCCTCGGTGCCCGACCATTCGGCATCGCCATAGTAGATGGCGGCATCAAAATGAGTGTCGGCGAACAGGAAGGGGCGGGTGCGGTTGGTCAGGTGCACCGTCACTTCCGGGTGCAGTTGCTGGAAGGTGCGCAGGCGCGGCAGTAGCCACTGCGTGCCGAAGGTTGGCACCACCGCCAGCTCGATGCTGGTGGTGCCCTGGTTGCCCATCAGCGCCAGGGTGTCGCGTTCCACCGCATCGAGCTGTGCCGCGACCCTGCGGCTGTACGCCACCCCTGCCTCGGTCAGCACCACGCCGCGTCGCGAACGGCGAAACAGCTCGACATTGAGAAAGCTTTCCAGCCCGCCGATCTGTCGGCAGATCGCGCTCTGCGTCAGGTTGAGCTCGTCTGCGGCCTTGGTGAAGCTCTGGTGGCGCGCGGCGGACTCGAAGGCGACCAGGGCAGCGGTGCTTGGGATCTTGCGACGCATCTATGCAAAAGCCTCACTCTTAATCGATAAATCTCCCTGAATAAGCTATCTCGAAGTGAGAAAAAAGCACAGGACTGTGCAAATTCTGCGTTTGTCCAATCAGCGAGTCGGGCCTAGGATCACCTCATTCAGGGTCGGCAGGACTGACCGCTCACTTCACCGTTCGAGGTTTTCGCGATGGCCAAGGCAAGCTTCAACTGGATCGACCCGCTGCTGCTCGATCAGCAACTGACCGAAGAAGAGCGCATGGTGCGTGACAGCGCCCAGCAATTCGCCAATGACAAGCTGGCACCGCGTGTGCTGGAAGCATTCCGTCATGAGCAGACCGACCCGAAGATCTTTCGCGAGATGGGCGAAACCGGTCTGCTGGGGGCGACCATTCCCGAGGTCTACGGTGGCAGCGGCCTGAACTATGTGTGCTACGGCCTGATCGCCCGTGAAGTGGAGCGTATCGACTCCGGCTACCGCTCGATGATGAGCGTGCAGTCGTCGCTGGTGATGGTGCCGATCAATGAGTTCGGCAATGAAGCGACCAAGCAGAAGTACCTGCCCAAGCTGGCCAGCGGCGAATATATCGGCTGCTTCGGCCTGACCGAGCCGAACCACGGCTCCGACCCAGGCTCGATGGTGACCCGCGCGAAGAAGGTCGACGGCGGCTACCGCCTGACCGGCAGCAAGATGTGGATCACCAATAGCCCGATCGCCGATGTATTCGTGGTCTGGGCCAAGGACGATGCCGGCGAGATTCGCGGCTTCGTGCTGGAGAAGGGCTGGCAAGGGCTGTCCGCGCCGGCGATTCACGGCAAGGTCGGCCTGCGCGCCTCGATCACCGGCGAGATCGTCATGGACAACGTGTTCTGCCCCGAGGAGAACGCCTTCCCCGACGTGCGCGGCCTGCGCGGACCTTTCACCTGCCTGAACTCGGCCCGTTACGGCATCAGCTGGGGCGCGCTGGGCGCCGCCGAGTTCTGCTGGCACACCGCGCGCCAGTATGTGCTGGACCGCCACCAGTTCGGCCGGCCGCTGGCGGCCAATCAGCTGATTCAGAAGAAGCTGGCCGACATGCAGACTGAGATCACTTTGGCCCTGCAGGGTTGCCTGCGCCTCGGTCGCATGAAGGACGAAGGCACCGCTGCCGTGGAAATCACCTCGATCATGAAGCGCAACAGTTGCGGCAAGGCCCTGGACATCGCCCGCATGGCGCGCGACATGCTCGGCGGTAACGGCATCAGCGACGAGTTCGGTATCGCCCGCCATCTGGTCAACCTCGAGGTGGTCAACACCTACGAAGGTACCCATGACGTGCATGCGCTGATCCTCGGCCGTGCGCAGACCGGTATCCAGGCGTTTTTCTAACCTTTCGCCCCCACAACGATCCCCGGTGCGCGCGGCGCACCCTACGGAGAAGTTCCATGCCTGGCGCTCTGTCCCATATCCGTGTCCTCGACCTGTCTCGCGTGCTCGCCGGTCCCTGGTGTGGGCAGATCTTGGGGGATCTGGGCGCGGAGGTGATCAAGGTCGAGCGACCGGGAAGCGGGGACGACACTCGGCATTGGGGGCCTCCTTATATAAAGGACGCCGAAGGCAATGATTCGCGTGAGGCGGCTTACTTCCAGAGCGCCAATCGCAACAAACAGTCGCTGACCCTGGACTTCACCCAGCTTGAAGGGCAGCGACTGGTTCGTGAACTGGTCGCGCAGTGCGATGTACTGCTGGAGAACTTCAAGGTCGGCGGCCTGGCGGCCTATGGCTTGGATTATGAATCGCTGAAGGTGATCAATCCGCGTCTGATCTACTGCTCCATCACCGGCTTCGGCCAAACCGGTCCTTATGCCAAGCGTGCCGGTTACGATTTCATGATCCAGGGGCTCGGCGGTCTGATGAGTTTGACCGGGCGTCCCGAAGGTGAAGAGGGGGCGGGGCCGATGAAGGTCGGTGTGGCGCTGACCGATATCCTTACCGGGCTCTATGCGACCGTGGGCGTGCTGGCTGCACTGAATCAGCGTGAGCAGTCCGGTATCGGCCAGCATATAGATGTGGCATTGCTCGACGTCCAGGTCGCCTGTCTGGCCAACCAGGCCATGAACTACCTGGCAACGGGCGTATCGCCCAGGCGTCTGGGTAATGCCCACCCCAATATCGTGCCGTACCAGGACTTCCCCAGCGCCGACGGTAATTTCATCCTGGCCGTGGGTAACGACGGTCAGTTCCGCAAGTTCTGCGAGGTCGCCTGCCTTCCGGCTTTGGCCGACGATCCGCGTTTTTCCACCAATAAGGCTCGGGTCGCGCATCGTGCCGAGCTGATTCCGCTGCTGCGGCAGGCCACGGTATTCAAGACCACGACGCAGTGGATCGAATTGCTGGAAAAGGCCGGTGTGCCGTGCGGGCCGATCAACGACCTGCAGCAGGTGTTCGTCGATCCGCAGGTGCAGGCGCGTGGGCTGCGTATCGACCTGCCCAACGCCATGGGCAGCACTACGCCGCAAGTCGCCAGTCCGCTGCGCCTATCTGCTACGCCAGTGGCTTATCGCTCGGCTCCGCCATTGTTGGGGCAGCACACCGAGGCACTGTTGCAGAGACTGCTAGGTATGAGCGAAACACAGGTTGCAGAGTTGCGTGAGGCGGGTGTGATCTGAGCTTGCTGCCTTATATAGAAGAGGGAAAAGGGGCGCTGATCCGTTTTGCGCAATTTTTTGCATATCAGGGGTTTACAGCTCGCTGTGCTCATGTAGAATGCGCGCCTCGCTGAGACGAACCTAGGTTCGACGAAGCGCTAAGTTGTTGAGATAGAAAGAAAATTTCTTCAAAAACAACTTGACGGAGTAAAGAGGTGCTGTAGAATGCGCGCCTCACCGAAGCGGAAGAGATGAAGCTGAGGTTGCTCTAAGCGGTTGAGTAGAAAAGAGTTTCTCCGGAAATAAATTCGAAAAACAGCTTGACAGAGAGAGGGGCTGCTGTAGAATGCGCGGCCTCGGTTGAGACGAAAAGCTTAACCAACTGTTCTTTAACAACTGAATCAAGCAATTCGTGTGGGTGCTTGTGAGGTAAGACTGGTAGTCGACTGATTATCAGCATCACAAGTAACACTCGTGAATTCGAGAGTTTATTTGCGATTGCTGAGCCAAGTTTAGGGTTTTCTCAAAACCCAAGCAGTATTGAACTGAAGAGTTTGATCATGGCTCAGATTGAACGCTGGCGGCAGGCCTAACACATGCAAGTCGAGCGGATGAAGGGAGCTTGCTCCCTGATTTAGCGGCGGACGGGTGAGTAATGCCTAGGAATCTGCCTGGTAGTGGGGGATAACGTTCCGAAAGGAACGCTAATACCGCATACGTCCTACGGGAGAAAGCAGGGGACCTTCGGGCCTTGCGCTATCAGATGAGCCTAGGTCGGATTAGCTAGTTGGTGAGGTAATGGCTCACCAAGGCGACGATCCGTAACTGGTCTGAGAGGATGATCAGTCACACTGGAACTGAGAC
The DNA here is from genome assembly GCF_021495345.1 of Pseudomonas hydrolytica. Taxonomy (NCBI): domain Bacteria; kingdom Pseudomonadati; phylum Pseudomonadota; class Gammaproteobacteria; order Pseudomonadales; family Pseudomonadaceae; genus Ectopseudomonas; species Ectopseudomonas hydrolytica. Next base: position 5,078,538 of record NZ_CP099397.1, on the reverse strand, counting down.
ACGGTCCAGACTCCTACGGGAGGCAGCAGTGGGGAATATTGGACAATGGGCGAAAGCCTGATCCAGCCATGCCGCGTGTGTGAAGAAGGTCTTCGGATTGTAAAGCACTTTAAGTTGGGAGGAAGGGCATTAACCTAATACGTTAGTGTTTTGACGTTACCAACAGAATAAGCACCGGCTAACTTCGTGCCAGCAGCCGCGGTAATACGAAGGGTGCAAGCGTTAATCGGAATTACTGGGCGTAAAGCGCGCGTAGGTGGTTCGTTAAGTTGGATGTGAAAGCCCCGGGCTCAACCTGGGAACTGCATCCAAAACTGGCGAGCTAGAGTACGGTAGAGGGTGGTGGAATTTCCTGTGTAGCGGTGAAATGCGTAGATATAGGAAGGAACACCAGTGGCGAAGGCGACCACCTGGACTGATACTGACACTGAGGTGCGAAAGCGTGGGGAGCAAACAGGATTAGATACCCTGGTAGTCCACGCCGTAAACGATGTCAACTAGCCGTTGGAATCCTTGAGATTTTAGTGGCGCAGCTAACGCATTAAGTTGACCGCCTGGGGAGTACGGCCGCAAGGTTAAAACTCAAATGAATTGACGGGGGCCCGCACAAGCGGTGGAGCATGTGGTTTAATTCGAAGCAACGCGAAGAACCTTACCTGGCCTTGACATGCTGAGAACTTTCCAGAGATGGATTGGTGCCTTCGGGAACTCAGACACAGGTGCTGCATGGCTGTCGTCAGCTCGTGTCGTGAGATGTTGGGTTAAGTCCCGTAACGAGCGCAACCCTTGTCCTTAGTTACCAGCACCTCGGGTGGGCACTCTAAGGAGACTGCCGGTGACAAACCGGAGGAAGGTGGGGATGACGTCAAGTCATCATGGCCCTTACGGCCAGGGCTACACACGTGCTACAATGGTCGGTACAAAGGGTTGCCAAGCCGCGAGGTGGAGCTAATCCCATAAAACCGATCGTAGTCCGGATCGCAGTCTGCAACTCGACTGCGTGAAGTCGGAATCGCTAGTAATCGTGAATCAGAATGTCACGGTGAATACGTTCCCGGGCCTTGTACACACCGCCCGTCACACCATGGGAGTGGGTTGCTCCAGAAGTAGCTAGTCTAACCTTCGGGGGGACGGTTACCACGGAGTGATTCATGACTGGGGTGAAGTCGTAACAAGGTAGCCGTAGGGGAACCTGCGGCTGGATCACCTCCTTAATCGAAGACATCAGCTTCTTCATAAGTTCCCACACGAATTGCTTGATTCATAGTCGAAGACGATGCTGTAACGCGACCCTGTTATAGGTCTGTAGCTCAGTTGGTTAGAGCGCACCCCTGATAAGGGTGAGGTCGGCAGTTCAAATCTGCCCAGACCTACCAATTGCTTGGTGCAGAAGATTACGGGGCCATAGCTCAGCTGGGAGAGCGCCTGCTTTGCACGCAGGAGGTCAGCGGTTCGATCCCGCTTGGCTCCACCACTCTCGCGCGTTGCGGTAGAAGGAAAGAGTTCAGAAATGAGCGCTTCAGGGTAGACCTGGTGAGTGCTGATTTCTGGTCTTTTGACCGGTAGAAAATCGTTCTTTAAAAATTTGGGTATGTGATAGAAGTGACTAACGACGTGTTTCACTGCACGTTGTTAATCAAGGCAAAATTTGTAGTTCTCAAGACGCAAATTTTCGGCGAATGTCGTCTTCACGATTGAGACAGTAACCAGATTGCTTGGGGTTATATGGTCAAGTGAAGAAGCGCATACGGTGGATGCCTTGGCAGTCAGAGGCGATGAAAGACGTGGTAGCCTGCGAAAAGCTTTGGGGAGTCGGCAAACAGACTGTGATCCAGAGATCTCTGAATGGGGGAACCCACCTAGGATAACCTAGGTATCTTGTACTGAATCCATAGGTGCAAGAGGCGAACCAGGGGAACTGAAACATCTAAGTACCCTGAGGAAAAGAAATCAACCGAGATTCCCTTAGTAGTGGCGAGCGAACGGGGACTAGCCCTTAAGTTGGTTTGAGTGTAGTGGAAGGCTCTGGAAAGTGCCGCCGTAGTGGGTGATAGCCCCGTACACGAAACGCTCTTATCAATGAAATCGAGTAGGACGGGGCACGAGAAACCTTGTCTGAACATGGGGGGACCATCCTCCAAGGCTAAATACTACTGACTGACCGATAGTGAACCAGTACCGTGAGGGAAAGGCGAAAAGAACCCCGGAGAGGGGAGTGAAATAGAACCTGAAACCGTATGCGTACAAGCAGTGGGAGCCCACTTTGTTGGGTGACTGCGTACCTTTTGTATAATGGGTCAGCGACTTATATTCAGTGGCGAGCTTAACCGAATAGGGGAGGCGTAGCGAAAGCGAGTCTTAATAGGGCGCTTTAGTCGCTGGGTATAGACCCGAAACCGGGCGATCTATCCATGGGCAGGTTGAAGGTTAGGTAACACTGACTGGAGGACCGAACCGACTACCGTTGAAAAGTTAGCGGATGACCTGTGGATCGGAGTGAAAGGCTAATCAAGCTCGGAGATAGCTGGTTCTCCTCGAAAGCTATTTAGGTAGCGCCTCGTGTATCACTGCTGGGGGTAGAGCACTGTTTCGGCTAGGGGGTCATCCCGACTTACCAAACCGATGCAAACTCCGAATACCAGCAAGTGTCAGCACGGGAGACACACGGCGGGTGCTAACGTCCGTCGTGAAAAGGGAAACAACCCAGACCGTCAGCTAAGGTCCCAAAGTTATGGTTAAGTGGGAAACGATGTGGGAAGGCTTAGACAGCTAGGAGGTTGGCTTAGAAGCAGCCATCCTTTAAAGAAAGCGTAATAGCTCACTAGTCGAGTCGGCCTGCGCGGAAGATGTAACGGGGCTCAAACCATACACCGAAGCTACGGGTTCATCCTTTGGATGAGCGGTAGAGGAGCGTTCTGTAAGCCTGTGAAGGTGAGTTGAGAAGCTTGCTGGAGGTATCAGAAGTGCGAATGCTGACATGAGTAACGACAATGGGTGTGAAAAACACCCACGCCGAAAGACCAAGGTTTCCTGCGCAACGTTAATCGACGCAGGGTTAGTCGGCCCCTAAGGCGAGGCAGAAATGCGTAGTCGATGGGAAACGGGTTAATATTCCCGTACTTCTAGTTACTGCGATGGAGGGACGGAGAAGGCTAGGCCAGCACGGCGTTGGTTGTCCGTGTTTAAGGTGGTAGGCTGGTTTCTTAGGTAAATCCGGGAGATCAAGGCCGAGAGCTGATGACGAGCGTTCTTTTAGAATGCGAAGTGGTTGATGCCATGCTTCCAGGAAAAGCTTCTAAGCTTCAGGTAACTAGGAACCGTACCCCAAACCGACACAGGTGGTTAGGTAGAGAATACCAAGGCGCTTGAGAGAACTCGGGTGAAGGAACTAGGCAAAATGGCACCGTAACTTCGGGAGAAGGTGCGCCGGTGAGGGTGAAGTATTTACTACGTAAGCCCATGCCGGTCGAAGATACCAGGCCGCTGCGACTGTTTATTAAAAACACAGCACTCTGCAAACACGAAAGTGGACGTATAGGGTGTGACGCCTGCCCGGTGCCGGAAGGTTAATTGATGGGGTTAGCGCAAGCGAAGCTCTTGATCGAAGCCCCGGTAAACGGCGGCCGTAACTATAACGGTCCTAAGGTAGCGAAATTCCTTGTCGGGTAAGTTCCGACCTGCACGAATGGCGTAACGATGGCGGCGCTGTCTCCACCCGAGACTCAGTGAAATTGAAATCGCTGTGAAGATGCAGTGTATCCGCGGCTAGACGGAAAGACCCCGTGAACCTTTACTATAGCTTTGCACTGGACTTTGAGCTTGCTTGTGTAGGATAGGTGGGAGGCTTTGAAGTGGGGACGCCAGTTCTCATGGAGCCATCCTTGAAATACCACCCTGGCAACCTTGAGGTTCTAACTCTGGTCCGTCATCCGGATCGAGGACAGTGTATGGTGGGTAGTTTGACTGGGGCGGTCTCCTCCCAAAGAGTAACGGAGGAGTACGAAGGTGCGCTCAGACCGGTCGGAAATCGGTCGTAGAGTATAAAGGCAAAAGCGCGCTTGACTGCGAGACAGACACGTCGAGCAGGTACGAAAGTAGGTCTTAGTGATCCGGTGGTTCTGTATGGAAGGGCCATCGCTCAACGGATAAAAGGTACTCCGGGGATAACAGGCTGATACCGCCCAAGAGTTCATATCGACGGCGGTGTTTGGCACCTCGATGTCGGCTCATCACATCCTGGGGCTGAAGCCGGTCCCAAGGGTATGGCTGTTCGCCATTTAAAGTGGTACGCGAGCTGGGTTTAGAACGTCGTGAGACAGTTCGGTCCCTATCTGCCGTGGACGTTTGAGATTTGAGAGGGGCTGACCTTAGTACGAGAGGACCGGGTTGGACGAACCTCTGGTGTTCCGGTTGTCACGCCAGTGGCACTGCCGGGTAGCTATGTTCGGAAAAGATAACCGCTGAAAGCATCTAAGCGGGAAACTTGCCTCAAGATGAGATCTCACTGGAGCCTTGAGCTCCCTGAAGGGCCGTCGAAGACTACGACGTTGATAGGTGGGGTGTGTAAGCGCTGTGAGGCGTTGAGCTAACCCATACTAATTGCCCGTGAGGCTTGACCATATAACACCCAAACAATCTGCCCTCAACGCAGAGGGTGTCGATGGTGAAGTCGACAACAGCCGAAAATTTGCGAGAGCTACAGGCCCAAGGGCCAAGCCAAACGACTGTCACATACCCAATATGGGGTCGCGTCTAAACCACGAGACTCCAACCGAATTGCTTGACGACCATAGAGCGTTGGAACCACCTGATCCCATCCCGAACTCAGAAGTGAAACGACGCATCGCCGATGGTAGTGTGGTGCTTCACCATGTGAGAGTAGGTCATCGTCAAGCTCCTATACGAAACCCCAGATCTCGAAAGAGGTCTGGGGTTTCTTCTTTTTGGCTGGAAAACACAGAGCGCGTAGGGGGCGCTGTGCGCACCGATAATAACGCGGTTACAACGGTGCGCGCGGCGCACCCTGCGGTGGGTGTGCCTTGCGGCAGCTTTGCGAGCGGAGCTCGCTGCTATAGGCGATAGATGGCTCCAGCGTGGTGCTTGGCCGAGTTCGAATTTAAGTCTCTGCACGCCATGGTCGCCTTGCGTTGATGAATCACAGGCTATCAATGTGCGGCTTCGCTTCGTATGACGCGCTTGATGGCTCCTGATCTTCGCGATCCAACAAGACGTGGCGAGCACTAAGGCCTTTCTCCTATGCGTCAATCGAGCCGTATCACCTTCCGCTCCACCTTTCGTATCAAGATCAGCGACCGTGAGCGCGATACGTTGATCGGCTACGCCGGTGACGTATCGGAATGCGGGATGAAGTTGCTCGGCGACAGCCTCGTCGAGCCTGGTCGCGAGCTGAAGTTGCGTTTGCGCATGCGCGATCGTGACGGCGAGATGCGTCAGGTGGATGTGGACATGGTCTGCCAGTGGTCGCAGGAGAACAGCCGCACCGGCTTCTTCGAGGCAGGGCTGGCGGTGGTCGGCGAGGCGCCGGCCTATGTGCGCTTGATCGATGGGATGCGCAACAAGCGCAAGGAGCAGGTATAGCAACAGGTATGGCGGACGGAGCGCACGCCGTGCTCGGCCGCGCGACGCCTAGGGAAGAAGCGCAGCAGGTGGATGCGGAAAGCGCCATCCACCCTAGGACAAAAGCGCCGCGATCAGCCCAGGGTACCGAGGATATTGACGCCCACCCGGTCCGGGATCTCGTTCTGCGACAGCACGTGCAGGCCGGGGCTGAAGACCCGGGCGTAGCGCGCCAGCAGCGGGCGTAGCTGCGGCATCACGGTAAGGATCGGTGGATGGCCGTCCTTGCGCAGTTTTTCTTTCACCACTGGCATGGTGTTCTGCAACTGGTTGAGCAGACTTGGTTCCACCGGGATGTTGTCCAGGCTCACCGGACCGGCCTGCTGGGCGATGGCCAGGGCATTGAGCAGGGTGTTTTCCAGCGCATTTTCGAGTATGAACACCGACAGCTCCTGCCGCTCGCCTGCGATCATGCCGACGATGCTGCGCCGCAGCGCGTAACGCACGTCGGACGCCAGCAGCACCGGATCCTTGGTCGACTCGCTGGCTTCCAGCAGGGTGGTGGCGATGGTGACGATATCCTTGAGCGGCACCTGCTCCTGCAGCAACTGGCGGTAGACGCGGTGCTGCTGGGTGTAGCTGAGCTGGTTCTTCAGACTCTCGGCCAGCTTCGGCGCCTGCAGCTGCAGGCGCTGCATCAGATGGTCGACATCGTCGTGCTTGAACACGTCCGGCAGATGTTCGCGGATCACCTTGTTCAGGTGGGTGGCGATGACGCTGGCACAGTCGATCACCTGGTAGCCGAGGTTCAGCGCACGCGCCTTGTCCTCCGGCTGAATCCATACCACCTGCATGCGATAGGCCGGGTCGACCCCGAGAATGCCGTCGATCTCGCCATAGAGCTCCGGCGAGGGAATGGCCATCATGCGGTCGGCGTGCAACTCGGCTCCGTCGATCTTCTCGCCGTTGATCTGGATGCTGTATTGCGAGGCTTTCAGGCGCAGGCTGTCGCGGATCTGCACCTCCGGCAACAGGAAGCCCAGGCTCTCCGACAGGGTCTGGCGGACGCCGCGCACGCGCTGGGTCAGGGGCGCGCCGGCGGCTTCGTTGACCAAACCGACCAGCTTGTAGCCCAGCGATACCGACAGGCGCTCCACCAGCGGGATGTCCTCCCACGCCAGGTTCTGCGCGCGCTCCTGTTCCATCGCCTTGCCCAGGGCTTCGACCTGCTCCAGGCTCGCCGCTTCTTTCGGCGGGCCGTTGCGCGACACCATCCAGGCGATGAAGGCCACCAATGCGGCGAAGCTGATAAAGGCCAGGTGCGGCATGCCCGGCACCAGGGCCAGGGTGAAGAGAATGCCGGCCACGGTGTAGAGCAGCGCCGGCTGGGCCAGCAGCTGGCGGTGCACCTGATCGGTGATGTCCGAGGACTCGTTGATCCGCGTGACGATGATCGCAGCCGCGGTGGACAGCAGCAGCGCCGGGATCTGCGCCACCAGGCCGTCGCCGATGGTGAGCAGGGCGTACTGCTGGAAGGCCTGGCCGGCGCCCAGGTCGTAGACGAACAGGCCGATGGCGAAGCCGCCGAACAGGTTGATCAGCAGGATCAGGATGCCGGCGATGGCATCTCCGCGGACGAACTTCGAGGCGCCGTCCATGGCCCCGTAGAAGTCGGCTTCCTTGGCCACTTCGGCGCGGCGACGCTTGGCTTCGTTCTGCTCGATCAGGCCGGCGTTGAGGTCGGCGTCGATGGCCATCTGCTTGCCCGGCAGGGCATCGAGGGTGAAACGCGCGGTGACCTCGGAGATACGCTCGCCGCCCTTGGTGATGACGATGAAGTTGATGATCATCAGGATCACGAACACCACCAGGCCGACGATGAAGTTGCCGCCGATCACCACCTCGCCGAACGACTCGATCACCTTGCCCGCCGCACCGGTGCCGGTATGGCCCTCAAGCAGCACCACGCGGGTGGAGGCGACGTTCAGGCACAGGCGCAGCAGGGTGGTGATCAGAATCACCGTGGGGAACAGGGAGAAGTCCAGCGGGCTCTTCGACGACACGCTGACCAGCAGCACCAGGATGGCCATGGCGATGTTGAAGGTGAACAGGGCATCGAGCAGCACCGGCGGCAGGGGCAGGATGACCATGGCCAGGATCGACAGGATCAGCACCGGAATGCCGATGCGGCCGCTGCGGAAGGTGGGCGCGAGTTGCTGCAGTAGGTTCATGGATCAGCCCCTGTTGGCCAAGCTGTCGGGAATCGGGAGGTTGCTCGCCAGTTGCGGCTTGCTTCTGCGGCCCTGGCGCCAGGCCTTGAGCTGCAGGATGTAGGTCAGCACATGGGCGACCGCGGTATACAGCGGCGCCGGGATCTGCTGATTGATCTGGGTGGTGAAGTAGATGGCGCGCGCCAGCGGCGGAATCTCCAGCACTTCAAGTTCGTGCTTTTTGGCCATCTGACGCATGTACAGCGCGGTCTCGTCGACGCCCTTGGCCAGCACGAAGGGGGCGGCGGCCTTCTTGCTGTCGTACTTGAGCGCCACGGCATAGTGCGTCGGGTTGACGATGATCACGTCGGCATTCTTGATCACCTTGCTGATCTGACGTTGCAGCATCTGCCGCTGCAGCTGCTTGATGCGCGCCTTGACCTCCGGGCGGCCCTCCTGGTTCTTGTGTTCTTCCTTGCGCTCCTGCTTGGTCATGCGCATCTTCTTGAGGAAGAAGTAACGCTGCAGCGGGATGTCGATAAAGGAAAACAGCACGAACACCAGCATCAGGCAGAGAATCAGGTTGAAGGTCAGGTTCAGTGCGGCCGAGATCGCCTGCACTACGCTGCTGCGCTGCAGGGCGATCAGCTCGGGCAACGCGGCGCGCACCAGCACATAGCCGACGCCGAGCAGCACCAGCACCTTGAGCACCGACTTGAGCAGCTCGCTCCAGTTCTGCGCGGAGAAGATCCGCCCCAGGCCGGTGATGGGGTTGAGCTTGCTCAGCTTTGGCGCGAAGTTCTTCGCCGAGAACACCCAGCCGCCCGGTACCAGCGACAACGCCACCACCAGCACGGAGGTGAGCAGCATCGGTGCCAGCAGCTTGATGAACACCAGCATGTTGTAGCCGAGCAGAGTGTCGAGGTCGTCTAGGCCGATCTCGCTGTGGCCGAACTGGATATAGGACAGACGGAAGCTGTCGCTCAGCCCCTCGAGGAACAGCCCGGCACTGAACTTGAGGATGAACAGGGTGGCGAGCAGCGAGATGGTGGTCGACAGGTCCTTGGAGCGCGCGACCTGGCCGTCTTCCTTGCTCTTCTTCAGTTTGTGCGCGGAGGCCTCTTCCGTCTTTTCCTGGCCGCTGTTCTGCTCAGACATCGCCGCCCTCGCGCAGGATCACGCCGATGCCATTGAGCAGCTCGCGGGTCAGGTGCAGGTAGCTGTCCGGCAGGTTGGGCAGGGTCAGGTAGATGCACAGCAGGCCCATCAGAATGCTGATGGGAAAGCCCAGGGAGAACAGGTTCATCGCCGGCGAAATGCGGTTGAGCAGGCCGAAGCAGAACTGCACCAGGGTCAGGCAGAACACGATCGGCAGGGTCACCAGCACGGCGGCGGCCAATACCCAGGCGAAGGACTGGACGAAGCTCTGCGCGCCCAGGTAATGCAGACCGCTGCCCACCGGCCAGAACAGGAAGCTCTGGTACAGCACGCTGACGGTGACCAGATGGCCGTCGATGGCGAAGAACAGCAGCACCAGCAGGATGAAGTACAGCTGATAGACGATCGATGACGACGACACGCCGTTCACCGGATCGTTGTAGCGCGCCATGCTCATGCCCATCTGCGTCGATACCACCTCGCCGACCAGCATGAAGATGGTGAACACCAGTTGCAGGGTCAGGCCCAGTAGCACGCCGAAGGCGATCTGTTCCAGTGCGGTCATCAGGCCTTGCAGCGACAGCGGGTCGATCGGCGGCATGTCCGGCAATGCCGCGCCCAATGCCACCGTCAGCGCCAGGGCGAGCAGGAAGCGCACACGCACCGATACCGCCTTGTGGTTGAACAAGGGGGCCATGCTGAGCAGCGCCAGGATGCGGCAGAACGGCCACCAGTAAGCCTGCAGGCTGGTCAGATACTGGCTGGCATGCAGCACGGGTTCGGACATGCGTCAGCCCACCAGATGCCCGGCCTGCTTGAAGGTTTCGATGAACAGATCCCCCAGGGTGCGCAGAATCCAGTGGCCGGCGAACACCAGCATCGCCAGGGTGATCAGCAGGCGTGGGAGGAAGCTGAGCATCTGCTCGTTGATCTGCGTAGCCGCCTGGAAAATGCTCACCAGCAGGCCGCCGAGCAGGCTCGGCACCACCAGCACGCAGACGATCAGACCGGTGATGTAGACGGCATGAGCCACCAGCTGGGCGGCGTGTTCGGGCGTGAGCATCGCAAGGCCTCGCTAATAGGGCTGAATACTGCTGGTGAGGGTGCCGACCAGCAGCGTCCAGCCGTCGACCAGCACGAAGACCAGCAGCTTGAACGGCAGCGAGATCATCATCGGCGACAGCATCATCATGCCCATCGCCATCAGCACGCTGGCCACCACCAGGTCGATCACCAGAAAGGGCACGAAGATCATGAAGCCGAGCTGGAAGGCGGTCTTCAGCTCGCTCAGTACGAAGGCCGGCAGCAGTAGAGAAAAGTCCAGTTGAGCGAGGTCCTCAGGCAGCTCTTCGCCGGCCAGGGCGACCAGGGTTTCCAGCGAGTTCTTGCTGGTCTGCGCCAACATGAACTGGCTGATGATGCGCTTGCCTTCGCCCAGACCCTGTTCGAGGCTGATCTGATCCGCTTCGAACGGCACATAGGCCTCGGTGTACATCTCTTGCCACACCGGGCGCATCACCAGCAGGGTGAGGCACAGGGCAATGCCGATCAGCACCGGGTTGGGTGGGCTCTGCTGCAGGCCGATGGCCTGGCGCAGGATGGCCAGGACGATGATGAAGCGGGTGAAGCAGGTCATCATCATCAGCATGGCCGGGAGAAAGCCCAGCAGCGTCATGATCAGCAGGATCTGCAGTTTGACGCTGAGGGTCTGGCCGTCTTCGCTGTCGTTGAAGTTGAACAGGGTGATGTCGCCGCCAGCCGCCTGGGCCAGCAGCGGGCAGCACAGGGCCGCCAGCAGCAGGCCGAGTTGCAGCAGCCGGCGCAGCATCACACGCCCAGCCCGCTGAGGCCGCTACCGGACAGCTCGACGATGCGCAGGCCGTAGTTGCCGTTCATCACCACCACTTCGGCCTTGGCGAACAGGGCGCCGTTGACCTTCACGTCCAGCGGCTCGCCGGCCAGCTTGTCGAGGGCGATCACGCTGCCGGCGTCGACATCCATCAGCTCCTTGAGGGTGATCTCGGTGGAGGCCACTTCCAGGGTGACATTGACCGGAATCTTGCCGAAGAAGCTCAGGTCCTGCTGCGGCAGGCTGGCGGGCGCCTGCTCCGCGACGGGCTCGCTGACGGGCTCGTCGAGGTTGAGGCCGGCATCGTTGATCAGGCTGTCGAAATCATTATCGGAAATGGGGCTACTCATGGGGTCTTCACGCTCTCAAGAGAAGTCAGGAACAAGGAGCCGTCGTCTTCGAAGATGGCGCCGCGAAACAGCTTCTGCTGGTTGATCTGCACGTCGCAGCGCTCCAGCAGGCGCATCGGCAGAATGTCACCGGGACGCAGGGCCAGTACCTGGGCCAGCGGCATCTGCAGGCTGGCCACCACGCAGTCCAGGCGCACCGGCAACTGGCGTATCTGATTGAGCGAATTGCCGCTTTGGGCCACCGGTGCCGGGGGCGTCAGGCGGTTGGTCAGCTCATCGACCAGTTGCGTGTCCAGATAGATGAAGATCGATGCCTGGCTGCCGGTGATGTGGCTGGTGAAGTGGAACTCCGCCACGTACTCCCAGGTCGCCTCTTCGTAGGCGTTGTCGTAAGGCTCGAGCTTGCCGAAGGTCTGCCCGGCGAGAATCGAGCGGGCGAACAGCTGGCTGACGTCCAGGCCCAGGCGCGTACGCATGCGCTGTTCCGAGGTGCTGACCGGCGGCGCTTCGTGGTTGGGCAGGCAGGTGCCGCCGTAGTAGCACTCCAGCGCCTCGGTCAGCAGGGCGCGGTCGATGGCGAAACCGACCTTGCCCAGGGTCGAGCGATAAAGGCATTCGGCTTCTTTATCTACCTGCTCGTGAACATCGACTCGAAGCAGTTCGAGATTGATTCGATAGTTGCGCAGAAAGTAGTCGCTGATGATTCGCGGATACTTGCTGGAAAGCTCGCGAATATAGTGGGGAATCTTGTGATAGTGCCGGCCAAGTTTCTGCGGTTTCAACCGGGTCAGACTGTCGGCGGGCACGCCATGAAGGACTTTTTTAATCCCGGTCATGTTGTGGGCTGTATTCCTGGTTGTAACTGCGCGTGCACCAGGGAGTACTTCGCTGGGCGTGCAGAGGATGTTTTGATGTGCCGGCGGGCCGTAGCAGCATCGCCTTGGCCATGGCGTCGATTGCATCCGGCGCAGCGCTGCAGGCCAGGGATGACGGGGGGAAGTCTAGGCGGAGGGAGGGCGGGAAATTAAATCAATAGATATCAAATGCTGTTTTTGATAGCGCTTGGCCATCATTGATAGCAAATAACAGCAAGTAATTCGGCGATTTTTCGTGCGCTTGTTAACGTTCGCGCCGTGTTCCGTCGCGAGCCTATAAAGGCAGGCCGGCAGTTGCTGCCGAGTTGATCGATAAGGGCGGCGGAAAGTTTCGAAAGATTAAGGGGCCAAGTGAAAAAAATCTGTCATCTGGTTGGCAGTTTTGAACGCGGGGTCGAACGAGCCAGCTGGCAGACAAAGACATCGGGTGATTTACCTTGAAGCACTCAACTCAAACGGTAAGTTACGCCTGCGACGAGCTGTTCGATGAACAGCTGGGGCAGCAACATATAGTCGTGGTCGGTCAGGCCGATGCCGCCAGCGAGCGTCTGCTGACCGGCGGCCTGCAGCGTCGGGGCTTTCCTGTCCGTCGCTTCGCCAGTTGCCTGGAGCTGGATCCGGCCGCGCTGGAAGGTGCCAGCCTGGTGCTGGTGTTCGTCAGCAGCCTGGCCGGCAATACGCTGTATGCCCAGGTGGGCGCCATTCTGCGTCAGGCCAGCCGCGTCGGCGTGGTGCCGGTGGTCGAATATGCCGATCAGGAAAAAGCCGCGGCGCTGCTCGAGCTGGGCTGCGTCGATTATCTGCTGGCGCCGTTCAGCGAGGCCCAGCTCAGTGCACTGCTGCGTCGCCAGGAGTCGGCCAGCGCAGGCGAGGAGGGCTTCGTTTCCTGCTCGCAGGCCGGCCGCCGTCTGCTGGCCATGGCCCAGCGCGTGGCCATGACCCGTGCCCCGATCCTCATCACCGGCGAGACCGGCACCGGCAAGGAGCTGATGGCGCGCTACATCCACCGCTTCTCGACGCAGGACGATGCGCCCTTCATTGCCGTGAACTGCGCGGCTATCCCTGAGCAGATGCTCGAATCCATCCTGTTCGGCCACGAGAAGGGCGCCTTCACCGGTGCGGTCAGCGCGCAGCCGGGCAAGTTCGAACTGGCCAACGGCGGCACCCTGCTGCTCGACGAAATCGGCGAGTTGCCGCTGGGGCTGCAGGCCAAGCTGCTGCGGGTGCTGCAGGAGCAGCGCGTCGAGCGCCTGGGCGGGCGCCGTGAAATCGCTCTGGATGTGCGCATCATCGCCGCCACCAACCGTGACCTGCAGCAGGAAGTGGCCGAAGGCCGTTTCCGCGCCGACCTGATGTTCCGCCTCGATGTGCTGCCGCTGCACATCAGCCCGCTGCGCGAGCGCAAGGAAGACGTGCTGCCGCTGGCGCGCCGCTTCATTCGCCAGTACGCGCCGCAGGACGCGCGCCATGAACTGCTGACCGAAGATGCCTGCCGCGCGCTGCTGGCCTATGACTGGCCGGGCAACGTGCGCGAACTGGAGAACTGCCTGCAGCGCGCGCTGATTCTGCGCAATGGCCTGTATATCCAGGCTCAGGACCTGGGCCTGAGCGTGCCCGTGAGCAGCGCGCCGGAGTCGACGCCGCGCCTGCAGCCGCAACTGCTGGAGGGCGGCAAGGCGGCCCTGCGCGCCAGTGGCAAGTGGGCCGAGTACCAGCACGTGATCGACACCATCCGCCGTTTCGGCGGGCACAAGACCAAGGCCGCCGAAAGCCTCGGCATGACCCCGCGCGCGCTGCGCTACCGCCTCAATGCCATGCGCGAGCAGGGCGTACAGATTCCCGTCTAGGAGACCGCAGGATGAACTCGATTAGTCAGGTGCAGCAGGACCTGCTCGGCCGTATGGAGCAGTTGAAGAACCTCAGCGAAGCGGCGCCGATCAAGCCGGCGCAGGCCTTCGCCGGGCCCGGCGAAGCCGGTTTCGCCGCCGCCTTCGACGACGCGGTGCGTGCGGTGGATGCCCAGCAGCATCGTTCCGGTGCGCTGATGGCGGCCGTCGACAGTGGCCAGAGCGACGATCTGGTCGGGGCGATGATCGAGAGCCAGAAGGCCAGCGTGTCCTTCAGCGCCCTGCTGCAGGTGCGCAACAAGCTGGCCTCGGCCTTCGACGACATCATGAAGATGCCGCTGTAAGCGGACCGGGAGCCTGACGCGTGCTGCAGACCCTGAAAAGCAAGCTGCCCGAAGGCGGCCTGAAACTCGACCCGCGCCTGAGCCTGGTCGGCCTGGCGCTGATCGCCGCGCTACTTGCCGTCGGCGTAGTGTTCTATCTCTGGCGTGACCAGGGCTCTTTCCGCCCGCTGTACGGCACCGGCGAGGCCTACCCGGCCGCCGAGGTGATGCAGGTGCTCGACGGCGACGCCATCAGCTACCGCTTGCATCCGCAAAGTGGTCAGGTGCTGGTGCGCGAGGATCAGCTCGGCCGCGCGCGCATGCTGCTGGCGGCCAAGGGCGTGCAGGTCAAGGTGCCGGCCGGTTACGAGCTGTTCGACAAGGACGAGCCGCTGGGCACCAGCCAGTTCGTTCAGGACGTGCGCCTCAAGCGCAGCCTGGAGGGCGAGCTGGCGCGCACGGTGATGGCGCTCAAGGGTGTGGAAGGTGCCCGCGTGCACCTGGCGCTGCAGGAAAGCAGCTCCTTCGTGGTCGGCAAGCGCGAGCCGGGCAAGGCCTCGGTGATGTTGCAGCTGGCGCCCGGCTACAAGCTGGCGCCGGAGCAGGTCAGCGCCATCGTCAATCTGGTGGCCGGCAGCGTGCCGCAGCTCGATGCGGCCAACGTGCAGGTGGTCGATCAGTACGGCGCGCTGCTGTCGCGCGGCATCGATACCCTCGGCGGTCCGGTGCAGAACTGGCAGGTGGTCGACGACTACCAGAACAAGGCGGTGGCCAACGCCGAGGCGGTGCTGGCGCCGGTTCTGGGTAATGGCAACTACCGCATCAGCGTCGCCGCCGATATCGATTTCAGCCAGAAGGAGGAGACCTTCCAGGCCTACGGCGAGACCCCGCGCCTGCGCAACGAAGTGCTGCGCGACGAAAGCGTGCTCGATCAGCTGGCCCTCGGCGTTCCCGGTTCGCTGGCCAACCGTCCGCCGCAGCCCGCCCCGGAGCCGGTCGAAGGGCAGCCGCCGGCCGAGGGCGAGGCGGCCAGCAAGGCGGCCACCTCGCTGCGCAAGGAATCCAATCGCCAGCTCGATTACGACCAGAGCGTCACCCACGTCAAGCACGCACCGTTCAGTCTGCGCCAGCAGAGCATTGCCGTGGTGCTCAACGCCGCGGCGGCGCCCGAGGGCGGCTGGACCGCCGAGGCGCGCGCGGAGCTGGAAGCCATGGTCAAGAGCGCCGTGGGCTTCAACCAGGCGCGCGGCGATCTGCTGACCCTCAGCGTGTTTCCCTTCACCGCTGCCGGCGCGGATGCGGCGCAGGGCGAGGCGTTGCCCTGGTGGGAGAACGCCAAGGTGCACGAGCTGGCCAGGCTCGGCGTGTTCGCCCTGATCAGCCTGTTGCTGTTGCTGATGGTGGTGCGTCCGGCCGTGCGCAGCCTGACCCAGCGCAGCCAGCCGGGGGGAGCGGCGGCGGTGCAGGGCGACGAGCAGCTGGCGTTGCACGCCGAGCGCGCCGCCGAACGCCTGCTGGCCCGTGTCGGCGACGAACCTCCGGGCGCCACGGTGCTCGGCGAGCTCAGCCCGCTGTCGGAGATCCGCCTGCCGGCGCCCGGCTCGGGCCTGGAGCTACAGATCGAACACCTGCAGATGTTGGCCAAGAACGATCCCGAGCGCGTCTCGGAAGTCATCAAACAATGGATAGGACGCAATGAGCGAGACCTCAACCCAGCCTGACGGCCGCGGTGGTTCCACCGCCAAGGAAATGCGCATGCGCGTGCAGAATCGCTCGCTGAGTTCGTCCGAGCAGGCGGCCATCCTCATGCTGAGCATGGGCGACGAGATTTCCGCCGGCGTGCTCCGCCACTTCTCCCGCGAGGAAATCGTCGCCATCAGCCAGGCCATGGCGCGCCTGTCCAACGTCAAGCAGCCAATGGTCTCCGACGTGATCGGCCGCTTCTTCGAGGACTACAAGGAGCAGAGCAGCATCAAGGGCGCCTCGCGTGGCTACCTGGCCGGCATGCTCAGCAAGGCGCTGGGCAGCGAGATCACCCGTTCGCTGCTCGACAGCATCTACGGCGAGGAAATCCGCGCCAAGATGGCCAAGATGGAATGGCTCGACCCCAAGCAGTTCGCCGCGCTGATCGCCAAGGAGCACGCGCAGATGCAGGCGGTGTTTCTCGCCTTCCTGCCGCCGGGCATGGCCAGCGAGGTGCTCGAGTGCATGCCCAAGGAGCGCCAGGACGAGCTGCTGTACCGCATCGCCAACCTCAGCGAGGTCAACAGCGACGTGATCGCCGAGCTGGAGCAGCTGATCGAACGCAGCCTGGCGGTGCTTAGCACCCAGGGCTCGCAGGTGCGCGGTATCAAGCAGGCGGCGGACATCATGAACCGCTTCAAGGGCGACCGCGGGCAGATGTTCGAACTGCTGCGCGCCCACGACGACCAACTGGTGGAGCGCATCGAGGACGAGATGTACGACTTCTTCATCCTCTCGCGGCAGAACCAGGACGTGCTGCAGGCACTGCTCGAGGCGGTGCCGCTGGAGGAATGGGTGGTCGCCCTCAAGGGCGCCGAACCCGAGCTGGTGCGCGCCATCACTGGCGCCATGCCCAAGCGCCAGGCGCAGCAGATGGAATCGATCAACCGTCGTCAGGGTCCGGTGCCATTGAGCCGCGTCGAGCAGGTGCGCAAGGACATCATGGCCGTGGTGCGGGAAATGTCGGCCAGCGGCGAGCTGCAGGTGCAGCTGTTCCGCGAACAGACGGTGGAATGAGATGACGGTCAAGGTGATCAAGGGCGATACCCGCCAGTGGCGCGCCTACCGCTTTCCGCCACGCAGCAGCCAGCCGGCAGTGGACTGGAGCGGCGATGCCGCCGGCCTGCAGCGGGTCATGGCCGACGGCTTTCAGCAGGGCATCGAGAAGGGCTACCAGGACGGTCTGCAGCAGGGCGAGGAAGCCGGACGCCAGGCCGGCTTCGAGCAGGGTCGGGCCGAGGGCCTGCGCCTGGGCCGTGAGGACGGCCGCAATGAAGGACGGCGCGAATTCGAGCTGGCCGCGCAGCCACTGGAGCGGATCAGCCAAACGCTCGAGCAGTACCTTGGCGAGCTGGAGCACAAGCGTCGTCAGGAGCTGCTGGAACTGGTGAAGAAGGTGTCGCAGCAGGTCATCCGCTGCGAACTCACGCTGCATCCGACCCAGTTGCTGGCACTGGTGGAGGAAGCCCTGAGCAGCATGCCGGGCGAGCCCGAAGACGTGCAGGTGCTGCTCAGCCCCGAGGAATACGCGCGGATCAAGGCGCTGGCGCCGGAGCGCGCGGCCGGCTGGAAGCTGGTGGCCGACGAGCGCCTGGCCTTGGGCGAGTGCCGCGTGATCACGCCGCAGGCCGAGGCCGACGTGGGCTGCCAGCAGCGCCTGGATGCCTGCATCGACACCCTGGCCGAACACCTGCATCTGACCGAGGCCTGATCGCGCATGCTGGATTACAAGCTCGACGAAGCGCTGCGCTCGCTCGACGGCGTGCAACTGGCCAAGGTGGCCGGGCGCCTGGTGCGGGTCTCCGGCATGCTGCTGGAGAGCCTCGGCTGCCAGCGCAGCACCGGCCAGCGCTGCCGCGTCGAGCAGGCCGACGGCAGCCTGCTGGATGCCCAGGTGGTCGGTTTCAACCGCGATATCACCTACCTGATGCCGTTCAAGAAGCCGGTCGGCCTGGCTGCCGGCTCGCGGGTGTTCCCGGCCAAGGACGAGGCGCTGCTGCAGATCGACGAGTCCTGGCTCGGCCGGGTGGTCAACGGCCTCGGCGAGCCGCTGGACGAGCGCGGCAAGCTCTCCGGGCGCGACCCGCTGCCGGTCGAGCTGCCCACGGTCAACCCGCTCAAGCGCCGTCCGGTGGAAGCTGCGCTGGATGTCGGCGTACGCGCCATCAACGCCCTGCTGACCCTGGGCAAGGGCCAGCGCGTCGGCCTGTTCGCCGGCTCCGGCGTGGGCAAGAGCGTGCTGCTGGGGATGATCACCCGGCAGACCAAGGCCGACGTGGTGGTGGTCGGGCTGATCGGCGAGCGCGGCCGCGAGGTGCAGGAATTTCTCCTGCATTCCCTCGGCGAGGAGGGGCTGCGCAAGGCCGTGGTGGTGGTGGCGCCGGCCAACGAGTCGCCACTGATGCGCCTGAAGGCCACCGAGCTGTGCCACAGCATCGCCGCCTATTTTCGCGATCAGGGCCAGGACGTGCTGCTGCTGGTCGACTCGCTGACCCGCTACGCCATGGCCCAGCGCGAGATCGCCCTGGCCCTCGGCGAGCCGCCGGCGACCAAGGGCTATCCGCCTTCGGTGTTCGGCATGCTGCCGGAGCTGGTGGAGAGCGCCGGCAACGGCGAGAGCGGCAGTGGCAGCCTCAGCGCCATCTACACCGTGCTGGCCGAGGGCGATGACCACCAGGACCCGATCGTCGACTGCGCACGCGCCATCCTCGATGGTCATATCGTGCTCTCAAGGCGCCTGGCCGATGTCGGCCACTACCCGGCCATCGACATTTCCGCCTCGGTCAGCCGCTGCATGAGCCAGGTCGGCGAGCCCGCGCACCTGGGCGCAGCGCGCCAGTTCAAGGAGTTCTACAGCACCTATGAAAAGATCAAGGAGCTGATCCCCCTGGGCGGCTACACCCCGGGCATGGACGCCAAGACCGACCGCGCCGTGCAGCTGGCGCCCAGCCTCGAACGCTTCCTGCGCCAGGAGGTCGGCAGCGGCGCCGAGCTCGGCGCCAGCATCGCCACCTTGCAGGGCATCATCAAATGAAACAGCAGATCGAAGTGCTCGGACGCCTGGCCAGCCTGCGCGGCAGCAGGGTGCAGCAGATGCTCGGCCGGGTCAGCTACCAGCAGAACCTGTGCCAGCGCTACCGCAACAACATCACCGGACTCAGCCGTCTGTGCGGCTTCAGCGTGCCGATGACCACGCCGCTGCAACGCGACAACCAGCAGCGCTACAAGGCGACGCTGTACAAGATGGTCGAACTGCAGCGGCGCGAGCTGGCGCTGGCCGAGGAGAATCTGGCACGCATCCAGGGCGAGCTGCTGGCGGCGATGCGCAGCGAGAAGGTCATCGCCCAGTTTCTCGAAGGCAAGATCAACGAATGGCAGGAGCTGCTTGCCCGCCAGGAGCAGAAGATTCAGGATGGCCTGGCCGCCCAGGCCTGGTGGCGGGCGCAGGTGAGTTAATTTTTCTTCGACGCGTTTAAGTCCTTGCCGCGTCTGGTCGCTCTTAGGCCATAACACCACGAGTTGGATTCGAATCATGGAAATCAGCAGGCACCTCAAGCCCAGCCTCAACCTGCCCAGCGACGCCCCGGCGCAGGTGCAGAGCGCGCGCGCGCAGAGCAGTACCGCCTCGCGTGCGGCGGCCAGCGCCGAGCCGCGTCTGGAGCAACTGCAGCAAGCCCTGCGCAGCCTGCCCGAGGTCGATCTGGACAAGGTCGCCCAGCTCAAGGCCGCTCTGGCTCGCGGCGAGCTGAGCAGCGATCCGGCCGCGCTGGCCGGCAGCATGCTCACCTATCACAGCGGTAGCGATGCGTGACCCTCAGTCGTGAGCAACAGCTGCTTCTGGTCGTCGAGCAGGACCTGCAACAGGACTGCGCCGACTACCTGGCCCTGCGCGGCCTGATGCAGGAGCTGTATCAGCAGTTGCTCAAGCGCGACAGCCGGCAGATCGACCTGCTCAACGAGCAGATCCTGCCGCTGGTGGACCAGGCCAAGGCCCGCGCCGAACGGCGCAGCAAGGTGCTCGCCGCCTTTCAGCTGGGCAGCGGCAATAGTGCGATGCAGAAGCTGCTGGCGCGTTATCCACAGGCCCAGCGCAAGCACCTCGAACATACCTGGGAGCAGCTCGGCCAGTTGGCTGGCCAGTGCAAGCGCCTCAACGAGCGCAACGGCAAGCTGCTGGCCATGCATCACGAGATTCTCGAACAGCTGCTCGGCGAGCCGGGCTCGGCGCAGCTGTACACACCGCAACCTTACTGAGTGGGCTAAAGCCCTCCCTACCGGTCTCAAGCGCCCGGCGCAGCGTGCTAGACTCGCGCGCTTCCGATTCGTGGTGATTCTGCCGTGCCTCACGCCGCCCTTGCCCATCCGCCGCGCTGGCTGACCAATGCCCAGCTGCATCCGCAGCCGCCTGCCGGTGTGCGCGACTGGCTGTTCAACGAGGATTCGCTGACCCGCCGCCTGACCGCGCTGTCCAACGACGGTTTCTCGGTAACGCCGCTGCAGGAGGGCTGGCAGCGTCTGCGCAATGACGAGTGCGCCGCCCTCGGCGTGGCCGATGGCAGCCAGGGCTGGGTGCGCGAGGTGTACCTGCGTGGTCACGGTCAGCCCTGGGTATTCGCCCGCAGCGTCGCCGCGCGTAGCGTGCTGGAAGGCTCTGGACTGAACCTGGCCGAGCTGGGCAGCCGCTCGCTGGGTGAGCTGCTGTTCAGCGATCGTGCCTTCGACCGCGGCGAGTTGCAGGCCTGTCGTTATCCGGCGGCCTGGCTGCCGGATGAGGTGCGAGAGGAGCGTCTGTGGGCGCGACGTTCGTGCTTCAGCCGCGGTGCACTCGGCGTGCTGGTGGCCGAAGTCTTTCTGCCGGCCTTCTGGCAGGCGGCCGCGATCGACGCGTAACCGCTCTGCTGCCGCTGGTAGACGGTGGGAGGAGGGCGACCCGAGCGCCTCGGCCGAAACGCTTTTCCCCTTATAATCCGCGCAACCTGCACGGAGACGCTTCGATGTACACCCGCCTGCTGCAATCGACCACCCGCCTGCACCCGCGCGCCTGGGACTTCATTCAGCTGATGCGCCTGGACAAACCCATCGGCATCTACCTGCTGCTGTGGCCGACCCTGTGGGCGCTGTGGGTGGCCGCCGAAGGCGTGCCGAGTGCGAAGAATCTGTTCATTTTCGTGTTCGGCGTGATCCTGATGCGCGCCGCCGGTTGCGTGATCAACGACTATGCCGACCGCAATTTCGACGGTCACGTCAGCCGCACCCGGGCGCGACCGCTGGCCAGCGGCAAGATCCAGCCGCGCGAAGCACTGCTGCTGTTCGCCGTGCTGGTGACCCTGAGCTTCGTGCTGGTGCTGTTCACCAACGCCACCACCATCTGGCTGTCGTTCGGCGGCCTGGCCCTGGCCGCCTGCTACCCCTTCATGAAGCGCTACACCTTTTACCCGCAGGTGGTGCTCGGCGCGGCCTTCTCCTGGGGCATGCCGATGGCCTTTACCGCCGAGACCGGCAGCCTGCCGCCGGAAGCCTGGCTGCTGTACATCGCCAACCTGCTGTGGACCGTGGCCTACGACACCTACTACGCCATGGCCGACCGCGAGGACGACCTGAAGATCGGGGTTAAATCCACCGCCATCCTGTTCGGCGACGCCGACCGCCTGATCATCGCCAGCCTGCAGGGCCTGGCGCTGCTCTGCCTGCTGCTGGCCGGCGCGCGCTTCGAGCTGGGCGTCTGGTTCCACGCCGGCCTGCTGGTGGCCGCCGCCTGCTTCGTCTGGGAATACCACAAGACCCGCAACCGCAAGCCGATGGCCTGCTTCAACGCCTTCCTGCACAACCACTGGGCGGGGCTGGCGATCTTCGTCGGCATCGTGCTGGACTACGCATTGCGCTAAGGCTTGCCGCCTACCTGTCATATCGCTGCAATAATTCCGTTATCTAATGCGGCGCAGACAGTTGAACGAACCGAGGCAGGACCATGGTTGGCAAGAACATCCTGATCGTCGATGACGAAGCACCGATCCGCGAGATGATCGCGGTGGCCCTGGAGATGGCCGGTTACGAGTGCCTGGAGGCGGAGAACACCCAGCAGGCACACGCCGTGATCGTCGACCGCAAACCCGATCTGATCCTGCTCGACTGGATGCTGCCCGGCACCAGCGGCATCGAACTGGCCCGGCGCCTCAAGCGCGACGAGCTGACCAGCGATATCCCGATCATCATGCTCACCGCCAAGGGCGAAGAGGACAACAAGATCCAGGGCCTGGAGGTCGGCGCCGACGACTACATCACCAAGCCGTTCTCGCCGCGCGAGCTGGTGGCCCGCCTCAAGGCCGTGCTGCGCCGTGCCGGGCCAAGCGACAGCGAGGCGCCGATCGAGGTCGGCGGCCTGCTGCTCGACCCCATCAGCCACCGCGTCACCATCGACGGCAAACCGGCCGAGATGGGGCCGACCGAATACCGTCTGCTGCAGTTCTTCATGACCCATCAGGAACGTGCCTACACCCGCGGCCAGCTGCTTGACCAGGTCTGGGGCGGCAACGTCTACGTCGAGGAGCGCACCGTCGACGTGCATATCCGCCGCCTGCGCAAGGCCCTCGGCGATGCCTACGAAAACCTGGTACAAACCGTGCGCGGGACTGGGTATCGTTTCTCCACCAAAGGCTGAGAAGCTGTTTACGATCTGCTGCGCGTCGGCCCTGCTGCGTTGAAAACAGGTTCGGAATGCTCATGTACAAAAGTACACTCCGCTTCCTCACCTGCTTTCGCCTTGCATGGCTCTAGCTCGCGAGATCGTAAATCAGCTTCTGCGGGTTCGCTCTTCTCACAAGGATGCGCTCCATCGTGAATCAAGACTGGCGTGGCGCCGTGGTGCGCCGCCTGTTGCTGCTGGTTGGCGCCTGCCTGCTGCTCGGCTTCATCACCGGCGAATACGCCTGGGCGCTGGCCGTGGGCCTGGCGATTCATCTGGGCTGGACCCTCAGCCAGCTGCTGCGCCTGCACAAGTGGCTGCGCGAGCACAAACCCGACGAGCCGCCGCCGGACGGTTACGGCCTGTGGGGCGAGGTGTTCGACAGCATCTACCATCTGCAGCGCCGCAATCAGAAGGCGCGCGGCCGCCTGCAGGCGGTGATTGATCGCGTGCAGGAGTCCACCGCGGCGCTCAAGGATGCGGTGGTGATGCTCGACAGCCAGGGCAATCTGGAGTGGTGGAACCGCGCGGCCGAGACCCTGCTGGGGTTGAAGACCCCGCAGGACAGCGGTCAGCCCATGGCCAACCTGGTGCGTGATCCGCGTTTCAAGGAGTACTTCGAGCGCGGCAACTACGCCGATGCGCTGGAGATTCCCTCGCCGATCAACGACCGCCGCCGCCTGCAGTTCCATATCACCCGCTACGGCAACCGCGAGCACCTGCTGCTGGTGCGCGACGTCACCCGCCTGTATCAGCTCGAGCAGATGCGCAAGGACTTCGTCGCCAACGTGTCCCATGAGCTGCGCACGCCGCTGACGGTGATCGCCGGCTACCTGGAGACCCTGCTGGACAACGTCGAGGCGGTCAATCCGCGCTGGCTGCGCGCGCTGCAGCAGATGCAGCAGCAGGGCGCGCGCATGCAGACCCTGCTCAACGATCTGCTGCTGCTGGCCAAGCTGGAGGCCACCGACTACCCCTCGGACAACCAGCCGGTGGCGGTCGACCTGATGCTGCTGTCGATCAAGAACGACGCCCAGGCGCTGTCCGGCGAACAGAACCACCGCATCAGCCTGGAGGCCGATCCGCACCTCAAGCTCAAGGGCAGCGAGACCGAGTTGCGCAGCGCCTTCTCCAACCTGGTGTTCAACGCGGTGAAGTACACCCCGGCCGGCGGCGAGATTCGCATTCGCTGGTTCGGTGACGAGCAGGGCGCGCACCTGGCGGTCAGCGACACCGGCATGGGCATCGAAGCCAAGCACCTGCCGCGCCTGACCGAGCGCTTCTACCGGGTTGACTCCAGCCGCGCCAGCAACACCGGCGGCACCGGCCTGGGCCTGGCCATCGTCAAGCATGTGCTGCTGCGCCACCGCGGCAATCTGGAGATCAGCAGCGTGCCGGGCAAGGGCAGCACCTTCACCTGCCATTTCGTACCTGCGCAGGTCGTCCAGCGCGGGCGCTGAGGGCTTGCATTCGTTGTCGCGAGCCCCCACCCTCTAGCGGTCATTGGCCAATTCGAACCTTCATGGACCCCTCCACGAGTCTTCCCGCTTCCGTCTACTTCGCCGACTTCGGTCTCGTTCTGTTCGCCCTGTTCCTGGTCCTGCTCAACGGCTTCTTCGTCGCCGCCGAGTTCGCCATCGTGCGCCTGCGCGCCACCAAGGTCGACGCCCTGGCCGAGGCGCACGGCTGGCGCGGGCACATCCTGCGCACCGTGCACAACCAGATGGACGCCTACCTGTCGGCCTGCCAGCTGGGCATCACCCTGGCCTCGCTGGGCCTGGGCTGGGTCGGCGAGCCGGCCTTCGCCGAACTGCTCACCCCGCTGCTGGCGGCCATCGGCATCGAGTCGCCGAGGCTGATTCACGGCATCGCCTTTTTCACCGCGTTCTCGATCATTTCCTACCTGCATATCGTCGTCGGCGAGCTGGCGCCCAAGTCCTGGGCGATCCGCAAGCCCGAGCTGCTCTCGCTGTGGACGGCTGCGCCGCTGTACGCCTTCTACTGGCTGATGTACCCGGCGATCTTCCTGCTCAACGCCAGCGCCAACGCCATCCTGCGCATCGCCGGGCAGGGCGAGCCGGGCCCGCATCACGAGCACCACTACAGTCGCGAGGAGCTCAAGCTGATCCTGCATTCCAGCCGCGCCGGCGCGCCCACCGACCAGGACCTGCGCGTGCTGGCCTCGGCGGTGGAGCTGGGCGAGCTGGAGGTGGTGGACTGGGCCAACTCGCGCGAAGACCTGGTCTTCCTGGAGCTCAACGCCAGCCTCGATCAGGTGTTCGCCACCTTCCGCCGGCACAAGTACAGCCGCTACCCGATCTTCGACGAGAGCAAGGGCGAGTTCGTCGGCGTGCTGCATATCAAGGACCTGCTGCTGCAGCTGTCGCTGCTGGAGATGCTGCCGTCCGCGCTCAACCTGGCGGATCTGATGCACCCGCTGGAGCGGGTCAACCGGCACATGCCGCTGTCGCAGCTGCTCGAGCAGTTCCGTCAGGGCGGCGCGCATTTCGCCCTGGTCGAGGAGGCCGATGGCAAGGTGATCGGCTACCTGACCATGGAGGACGTGCTCGAAGCGCTGGTCGGCGATATTCAGGACGAGCACCGCAAGGCCGAGCGTGGCATCCTCGCCTACCAGCCGGGCAAGCTGCTGGTGCGCGGCGACACGCCGCTGGCCAAGGTCGAGCGCCTGCTTGGCGTCGACCTCGACCATATCGAGGCCGAGACCCTCGCCGGGCTGATCTACGAGACGCTCAAGCGCATGCCCGAGGAGGAAGAGGTGCTGGAAACCGAGGGCCTGCGCATCATCGTCAAGAAGATGAAGGGGCCCAAGGTGGTGCTGGCCAAGGTGCTCAAGATCGCCTGAGGCAGCCCGTCACCGGCCAGGCTCGCAACGAGCCGGCCGGGTGACCATTCGGTCAACATTTTCTCCTCTGGCGCAGTCTCATTCAGGCTTCGTTCAGTTTCGCAACCACTCATCGGGTTTACCGAATCGCCGTGGTCAGGGGCAGTCTAGGAACTTACGTCCCACCTTTTGTGGTGAGCGGCGTTATCCACTCATTGCCAAGGACATAGTCATGCAGCTGACCAGCATAACCCCCAAAGCTACTCTCGCCCTGTGCCTGGCGGGCGCCTCGCAGGCCTATGCAGACTCGGTCACCGATCCGATTTCCACCCTCGGTGTGATCGCTTCGCACAACCAGTACAAGCTGACCGTGGACGACGAAAGCGACAAGGAACGCCTCAACCAGGGCGGTCTGTTCTTCCACTTCGGCAACAAGCTGACGGGGCAGGAAGGTTTCATCTACCAGGCCGGCATCGAAGGCCAGTACCGTGACAAGGACGATGTGGAATACAAGTCCTCGCGTGCCGACCTCGACCTCGGCCTGCGTGCCGCGCTGAGCCCCAACAACTACGTCGACGTGATCGTCGGTGGCGGTTACGACTGGGGTCGTATCGAGCAGGACGACGTCGGCCCGCTCGACAGCAACGTCAAGCTCACCAGCAAGTCGCCATTCGCCAAGGCCGGGCTGGGTTACAACTACCTGACCCCGGACTACACCCTGCGTCTGGAAGTCGGCGCGCGTTACTCCATCGACCCGGAGGCACGCCTGAAGGTCGACGGCGACAGCGACTCGGTGGACCTGAAGAACAAGGTCAACCCCTACGGCGAGCTGACCATGCTGTGGAACAAGGGCATCAACAACCTGCCGATCAGCACCAGCCTGTACTACACCCAGACCCGCTACGAGCTCGACAGCAACAGCGAACTCGCCGAGCGCAGCAAGCTCAAGCAGGAGCAGGTCGGCCTGCGCGTCGGTCTGGCGTTCTAGGCGCCCGCGGCCCCGATGCCCTCGCGGCATCGGGCCGTTGCCAGGTGTGCGCCGGCCTCAGGCGGAGGAGGACTTCGTGTGGCCGGCGCGCGCCATATCGATGCCGCGTAATGCCGGTCGGCAGCGGCGCAGCAGCAGACCCAGGGTCACGGCGTACAGGCCGATGACCGCCAGCCCCACCCACTGGATCTCGAACGGGGTGAACTTGAACGCCAGCACCAGCGCGCCGAGCAGGGCGAAGTGGCAGGCGATGAAGCGCCCGCGCCCCAGCCGCTGCACGCTCAGCCCCAGGTTGTCGCTGTACAGGCGCACCAGCGAGTCCACCGAGTTGATGACGAAGATCACCCCGACAGCCAGCATGGCCAGCTTCCACTGAGGCGCGACGGCGATGTCCGCGGCGAAATAGTGGTGCAGCACGGCGAACCAGATCGCCAGCGGAATCGACGGGATGATCAGCAGCGCCAAGAGCAGTTGGTAGGTTCGCAGGCCGCCGACGAAGCGCGAGACGAACTGGCCGATCATGATGCTCCAGGCGAACCACCAGAACAGGTAGAAGGCGTGGTAGTCGCTCAGCGGCAGGATGAACCGTGGCAGCTCGGCGAAGTAGCCGCTGCCGATGTCCGCCGCGGCCCTGGCGAGGTGAGCGGGGGTGAACGCGCCGACCAGCGCCATGCCCAGGATCAGCGCGAAGAACAGCCAGGTGGAGGCGACGCTGAGAATCTTCAGGTAACGAATGTCGGTGCTCGAATAGATCGCCGCGAGGAGGATCGCCACCACCGTGAGGTAGTGCCAGGTCTCGCTGACCTCCGGGGCGTACCAGGCGATGTTGACCAGGAACAGGTAGGCGGTGAAGGCACAGGTGGAGACGATCACCAGGTTGTTCACCAGCTTCACCGGGCGCAGCTCGAACAACTTCACCTTGGGCTCGATCACGCAGAAGTAGAAGGTGGTGATGAAGTAGAACGCCCAGATCAGGAAACCCCAGAAGCCGAAGGCCACCGCCAGCGGGTTGGAGAACTGGTAGGGCTCCTCGCTGGCGTAGGTGGGGAATTCGGTGAGCGGGAAGATGATCAGGCCCATGTCCAGGCCGGAAGTGAAGAGAATGGCGAGGAAGGTGAACAGCCCCACCGGCTCGCTGCCGGTGCAGCGCAGCCTGCCCCAGCGCAGCAGTACCCAGAGGGTCAGACCGAGCAGGGCGAGAATCGCAGCGGAGAGGATCAAGGACATCGATGCGTGGCCTCGTGGGTTCTTATAGGTCTTGCCCGGTTTTGCTCCGGGGGGCTCTGGATACTGCGGCAAGCCCGGCGGCTGCACATGTCCGAGGACGTCACCTGGTGCTCCGATTACGGCCTGACCGCCCCCCATCCTCCGGCTGGAGGCGCAGTCGCGCTCTTGGCTGGCGAGGCCTATCTGGAGTAGGGTCGGCTTGGGCAACTGTCGTAGGAGAGAGCGATGCGCAAATGGCAATGCGTGGTCTGCGGCTTCATCTATGACGAAGCCGAGGGGTTGCCCGAGGAGGGCATCGCGCCCGGTACGGCCTGGGAGGACCTCCCTGCCGACTGGGTATGCCCCGACTGCGGCGTCGGCAAGGCGGATTTCGAAATGATCGAAATCGCCTGACCCGCCCGCAACGCCAACCACTGGTGACGGCCGCGCGGGCCGTCGCGTCGTTTTCGCAGAGGAATCACAGCATGAGTGCACCTGTCGTCATCGTCGGTACCGGCCTGGCCGGCTACAACCTGGCCAAGGAGTGGCGCAAGCTCGACGCGCAGACGCCGCTGCTGCTGATCACCGCCGACGACGGACGTTCCTATTCCAAGCCGATGCTGTCCACCGGCTTCGGCAAGAACAAGGACGCCGACGGCCTGGCGATGGCCGAGGCGGGCGCCATGGCCGAACAGCTCAACGCGGAAATTCGCACCCATACCCGCATCACCGGCATCGACCCCGGGCACAAGCGTCTGTGGATCGGCGAAGAGGCCGTGCCTTACCGTGATCTGGTGCTGGCCTGGGGCGCCGAGCCGATCCGCGTGCCGGTGGAGGGCGATGCCCAGGACGCCATCTACCCCATCAATGACCTGGAGGATTACGCACGTTTTCGCAGCGCCGTGGCCGGCAAGCGCCGCGTGCTGATTCTCGGCGCCGGCCTGATCGGCTGCGAGTTTGCCAACGACCTCAGCGCCGGCGGCTATCAGATCGAAGTGCTGGCGCCCTGCGAGCAGGTGATGCCCGGGCTGCTGCACCCGGCCGCCGCTGCTGCCGTGCAGGCTGGCCTGGAGGGACTGGGCGTGGGCTTTCACCTCGGGCCGGTGCTGGCCAGTCTCGATCGTCAGGGCGATGCGCTGCAGGCCACGCTGTCCGATGGCAGCCTGATCGCGTGCGACGCGGTGGTCTCTGCCGTCGGCCTGCGCCCGCGCACCGCCCTGGCCGCAGCGGCCGGCCTCGACATCAATCGCGGGGTGATGGTGGACCGCCAGTTGCGTACCTCCCACGCCAACATCTACGCCCTGGGCGACTGCGCCGAGGTCGATGGCCTCAATCTGCTCTACGTGATGCCGCTGATGGCCTGCGCCCGCGCCCTCGCCAAGACCCTGGCCGGCGAGCCGACAGCTGTCGGCTACGGGCCCATGCCGGTCACGGTGAAGACCCCGGTATGCCCGCTGGTGGTGTCGCCACCGCCGCGTGGCAGCCACGGCGAATGGACCGTGGAAGGCAGCGGTGGCGACATCAAGGCCCTGTGCCGCGATGCTGCGGGCAGCCTGCTGGGCTATGCCCTGACCGGCGCCGCGGTGCAGGAGAAGCTGGCGCTGAACAAGGAATTGCCGCCGCTGCTGGCGTGATCGCCTGGCGTTCTGTCGGATACGCCACGAAATTGCCCGGCTAAAGTGTCGGACAACACTGGCGCAGCGCGATGCGGCATGCCATTCTCCAAGGGTCTGCCGCAGCGCAGAGCTGTTGCGGCGCCTTAGGCGCTGTTCTGGAAGAACAGCACGGACACAACAACAAAAAACCGTCAAAGAGGCATCTATGCGTAAACCGGAACTCGCCGCCGCCATCGCCGAAAAGGCTGATCTGACCAAGGATCAGGCCAATCGTGTACTCAACGCCGTACTGGAAGAAATCACCGGTGCACTGAACCGCAAGGACAGTGTGACCCTGGTGGGCTTCGGTACCTTCGTCCAGCGCCACCGTGGCGCCCGTACTGGCAAGAACCCGCAAACCGGTCAACCGGTGAAGATCAAGGCCAGCAATACCGTCGCCTTCAAACCGGGCAAGTCCCTGAAGGACGCGGTCAACTGAGCCCGCTGCCCGGAGCCGCTCGCCTCCGGGCTTCTCCCGCTTCTCATCAAGCTCCTTCTGCCCAAGGCGCGCCCTGCGTCTCTGACGCTGTAGCCGTGCTTTTGGCAGGCTGTAGTCCTGCAAGAAAACCACTACAATGCGCGGCCATCCTCTTCGATCACTAGGGCCCGTGCATGAAATTCCGTTTTCTTCTGTGGATGCTTGGCCGTCTGATGGCCAAGGCCAGCCGTGACAATCCAGACTTCCGCCAGCAGCTCGAAGGCCGCGACATGGTCTTTCAGCTGCACACCCTCGACGGCAAGGTGGCGCGCCACTTCATCGTTGCCGGCCAGCGTGTGACCAGCAAGCGCGGCGCGGCCAAGGAGCCTGCCTTCGCCATCGGCTTCAGGGATGCCGCCTACGGCTTCGAGACCATGACCGCGAAGAACAAGCAGCTGGCCTTCATGCAGGGTATCCAGAACAAGGACATCCAGATTCAGGGCAACCCGGCGCTGGTCATGTGGTTCCAGGGTCTGACCAAGTACCTGATGCCGAAGAAGAAGAAGGGTGACGCGCCGAAGAAGGCCGCCTGATAGTCATTCCTGCGCGCCGTCGCTGGTCGGCGCGCTGCGCTTTGGTTAGGCTGCCTGGCGAGTCCTAGTGGAAAGCCTGGTCATGCGTTTCTTCCTGTTGCCCTTGCTGTTGCTGGCCGCGCTCTCGGCGCGCGCCGAGCCCGCCGCGTCCCGCGCACTGCTGCCGCTGTTTGAACTGGCCGGTATTCACCTGCTGTGCGAACAGAGTGCGCCCTTGCTGCAGCGCGGTCAGGGTGAAGCCGAGCAGAAGCGCCTCGCTCAGCTGTTTGCGGGCGAGGCCTTCTGTCTGGAGCTGGCCACGCGCGTCGCGGCCCGTTTCGATGCGGTGCAGCAGGCCCGGGAGCGCCTCGATAGCCCGCTGGCGCGGCGTTTCACCGCCCTCGAGCGAGCGGTTGGTGAGCAGCCCGAGGGCCTGGCCGAATATCGCCAGCGTCTGCTTGAGCAACCGCCGCGGGGTGCGCGTCTGGAGTTGGTCAAGCGGCTCGATGCGGCGGCGCGCACCACCGAACTGGCTAGCCTGCTGCGTTACGAGGTGGGCAAGACCCAGGCGCTGCTGGCGCTCAGGGCGCGCGGCGAGAACCTCGACGAGGCCGAGCTGCAGGCGCAGACCCAGAAGCAGGCCGAGGCCATTCGCCAATCCAGCGCGCAAGCGGTGGAGTCCTTCATGCTCTATGCCTACCGGCAGATGCCCAGCGACCAGCTGGCCGAGTACGCCGCGCTCTACGAAGATGCCAGCGTCAGCCGCCTGCTCGCCATCAGTCTGGAAGTGGTGCCGCAATTGTTCGCCGAACGCCGCGAGCAGTTGCGCCGGTAGACCGGCGCCCGCTGTCGCGAGCGCAGGTCAGGCGCGAATTCACCGGCGCGACTGGGCAGGTCGCGACCTCAGTGCGGGTGCTGGAACTGCGCCGCCAGCTCACGCAGCGCTACTTCGGCGCTGAGCACCTTGCTCACGGCGTCTTCGGCCTTTTCCCGGCTCAGGCCCAGGGCCTCGAACAGTTCCTCGGGAATCTCCCCCTGCGGCCCGGCGCCGATACCGCGATTGCGCAGCAGGCTCACGGCCAGGCACACCAGATTGGGGAAGGCGGCGTTGTCGCCGGCGTAGCTCGGGTCGTGCTGGAAGCGCAGGCCGGTGGCCAGTTCCTCCGGCATGTCCCAGTGGCGCATCAGCCAGGCGCCGATCTGTTCGCGGGTGATGCCGAGCAGGTGCTGCTCGATATGGCTGGCAGGCAGGTGCGGGTTGACCTCCAGGTGGCGGCAGATCAGCGAGAAGTGCGGCGGGAACACGTGCGCCAGCACCAGATAGCCGAAGTTGTGCAGCAGACCGGCGAGGTAGGTCAGGCCGGCTTCCGGGCGCTGGGCGCGGGGCATGGCGCGGGTCAGGCCTTCGATCACCGCGGCGGTGTAGATCGCCTGTTGCCAGTAGGGCGTGGCGTGCTGCGGCTGGTCCTTGGGCAGGCTGAGGGTCTTGCCCAACGCCAGGCCAAGGGCCAGGTTGATCACCAGGTCGAAGCCCAGCACGCGGACGATGGCATCTTCCACCGAGCGGATCTTGCCGGGCGCGGCGTAATAGGGCGATGCCGCCCAGCTGATCACCTGAGCCGCCAGCGCCGGGTCGGTTTCCACCACGCCGGTGATGTCGTCGACCGTGGCGTTGGGGTCGACCCGCAGCTTGATGATCTTCTGCGCGGTTTCCGGCAGCGGTGGAATCTCGATGGTTTCTTCCAGTCGCTGCTGGATGCGCCGTGCGGTGAAGGCCTGGACCGCCTGGGTGATCTCGGCGCGGTCGTCATCGGGGCGGTCGAGGTTCGGCCGGATCGCCAGCACCGGCTCGCCGAAGCGCGCCGCGCTGGCCTTGCTCAGCAGGCTCTTGTAGGCCTCGGTGGGAATCTCCAGCAGCACGCCGGGCTGACCGGACTCGATCAGCAGGCTGGGCACCTGCAGCAGGCGCTCCTCGTACAGGCAGGGTGAACTGGTCAGCGGCGGCAGGCCAGGCAGCGCGGTCAGGTTGTGCTTGCCGAGCATGCGCTCCAGGCGCTCCGGTTTGACCGCGGTGAGCTGGCGCCCGGTCAGTTCGGCCAGGCGCGCCAGGTCGAGCAACTGGCTGCGCGGATAGAGCACCAGCAGTGCGCCGACCGCGTCATCCACCAGCACGGCCTGCACCCGAGCCGCCGCCGGCAGGCCGGGCACCTCGGTGCGCGCCTGGAAGGGGACGGCGAGTTTTTCCAGCAGCTGCGCGATCACGGCAGGCGGTTGCGCAGAGGCGTTGGGGGCGAGGGCGGCTTCAGTCATATCGGTATCCGGCGTTGGCACATCTGCCCCGGAGTATAACCAGCGGGCATTTGTGCAAAGGTTCGTGGCGACGGTTGTCCTGTGAACAGGTTCACACTTGACCGTATTGCTGGCCGTGACGCAACCAGCGCTCCAGCAATGGAGCCACATGTTGTGGCCAATGTTCCAATAGTGCCTGCGCGGCATCGCGCACGGCGGGCAGCAGGTCGGCGTCGCGCATCAGGTCGGCGACCTTGAATTGCAGCAGACCGGTCTGCCGGGTACCGAGCATTTCCCCGGGACCGCGCAGCTCCAGATCCTTCTCGGCGATGACGAAGCCATCGGTGGTCTCGCGCATGATCGCCAGGCGTTCGCGGCCCAGTTGCGACAATGGCGCGTGATAGAGCAGCACGCAATGACTGGCGGCGCTGCCGCGACCGACCCGGCCGCGCAGCTGGTGCAGCTGGGCCAGGCCCAGGCGCTCGGGGTTCTCGATGATCATCAGGCTGGCGTTGGGCACGTCGACGCCCACCTCGATCACCGTGGTGGCCACCAGCAGCTGCAGGTGGCCCTGCTTGAACTCGTCCATCACCGCGGCCTTCTCGGCCGGTTTCATGCGCCCGTGGATAAGCCCGACGCGCAGCTCGCCGAGCGCGGCGGAGAGCTCCTCGAAGCTGGTTTCCGCGGCCTGGCAGGTGAGCTCCTCGGATTCCTCGATCAGGGTGCACACCCAGTAGGCCTGGCGCCCCTGCTGGCAGGCATTGCGCACCCGCTCGACCACCTCATCGCGGCGGCTGTCGGCGATCACCAGGGTGTTGACCGGCGTGCGCCCTGGCGGCAGTTCATCGAGGATCGAGGTGTCCAGGTCGGCGTAGGCACTCATCGCCAGGGTGCGCGGGATGGGCGTGGCGGTCATGATCAACTGGTGCGGACAGAGGCGGCCGTCGATGCCCTTCTGGCGCAGGGCCAGGCGCTGCTGTACGCCGAAGCGGTGCTGTTCGTCGATGATCACCAGGGCCAGGCGCTTGAACTTCACTTCGTCCTGGAACAGGGCGTGGGTGCCGACCACCATCGGGCAGCCGCCGGCGATCTGTTCCAGGGCTGCTGCGCGGGCCTTGCCCTTGAGCTTGCCGGCCAGCCAGGCGACGTCCAGGCCCAGCGGTGCCAGCCATTTGCTGAAGTTGAGAAAGTGCTGCTCGGCGAGGATCTCGGTGGGCGCCATCAGTGCCACCTGATAGCCTGCTTCCAGCGCCTGCAGGGCGGCCAGCGCGGCGACCACGGTCTTGCCGGCGCCGACATCACCCTGCACCAGGCGCAGCATGGGCTCGCTCTGCGCCAGGTCATAGGCGATCTCGGCGCCTACGCGCTGCTGCGCGCCGGTGGGGGCAAAGCCGAGATTGGCCAGGTACTGTTGCGGCAGCTTCTGCGCTGGCGGCAGGGCTGGCGCCTGCTGCGCACGCACCTGTTCGCGCAGGCGCTGCAGCGATAGCTGATGGGTCAGCAGTTCCTCGAAGGCCAGGCGATGCTGCGCCCAGTGGCGGCCCTCGGCGAGCTCTTCGAGATCGGCGTCCGGCGGCGGCCGGTGCAGGTAGCGAATGGCCTCATCCAGCGGCGCCAGACGATAGTCACGGGCCAGCTCATCGGGCAGCCAGTCCGGCAGGCTGCGTGGGCCGAGACGCGCCAGTGCCTGCTGGCTGAGCTGACGCAGGCGCTGCTGGGTCAGGCCTTCGGTGGTCGGGTAGATGGGCGTCAGGCTCTGCTCCACCGGAGCCGGCTCGTCGCCGCTCTGCGCGCGGTATTCCGGGTGGTAGATCTCCAGGCCGGTGGCGCCGGGGCGGACTTCACCGTAACAGCGCAGAGCGGTGCCGCGTTTGAGCCCTTCCTTCTGCGCCTGGCTGAAGTGGAAGAAGCGCAGGCTCAGCGTGCCGCTGCCATCCTGCAGGCGCACCAGCAGGCTGCGCCGCCGGCCCATGACCACGTCGGCACCGGCGACGATGCCCTCGACCACCGCATCCTGCCCCGGGCGCAGCGCGCCAATGGGGGTGATGCGGGTGCGATCCTGGTAGCGCAGCGGCAGGTGGAACAGCACGTCCTGCAGGTTTTCCAGGCCGACCTTGGCCAGTTTCTCGGCCAGGGCGGCGCCTACGCCTTTGAGCGCAGTGACGGAAACCGCTGCCAGCTCGCTCACCTCTGGCCTCAGACTGCCTTGGTCTGCGGGCTGCGGGCGACCGAGCAGAGGCGGATCGAGTCGGCCAGCACTTCGATGGCGTTGGGCCGCGGGAAGCTGGCGCGCCAGGCAATGGCCACGGTACGGAACGGCACCGGTGCGCTGAGCGGACGTACTTCGATCACGCCCGGCGCATAGTGGTGGCTGTCCACCGCCGAGAACGGCAGGATCGACACGCCCAGGCCGGAGGCGACCATATGGCGGATGGTTTCCAGCGAGCTGGATTCCACCGTGGTGTGCTTGCCGTGATCGTCACCGCCCTTGCGCAGGGTCGGGCAGGCTTCCAGCACCTGATCGCGGAAGCAGTGGCCCTCGCCGAGCAGCAGCAGGCTCTTGTCGTTGAGCAGCTTGGTGTCGATGGTGTCCAGCGCTGCCCAGGGGTGGCCGGCCGGCAGCAGCGCGTAGAAGGGCTCGTCGTACAGCGGCTTGGTCAGCACATCGGCTTCCTGGAAGGGCAGGGCGATGATGATGGCGTCCAGCTCGCCGGTGCGCAGCTTGTCGCGCAGGATGTGGGTGAAGTTTTCCTCGATGTACAGCGGCATGTCCGGGGCGACCCGGTGCAGCTGCGGAATCAGGTGCGGGAACAGATAGGGGCCGACGGTGTAGATGGCGCCGATCTTCAGCGGGGCGGTCAGCTGGTTCTTGCCGGCCTGGGCCAGCTCGCGAATGCCCTGGGCCTGCTCCAGCACCTTCTGCGCCTGGGTGACGATGCCCTCACCGACCGGGGTCAGGCGCACGGCGCTCTTGCTGCGCTCGAAGATCAGTACGCCGAGCTCGTCCTCCAGCTTCTTCACGCCCACCGACAGGGTCGGCTGGCTGACGTGGCAGCGTTCCGCGGCGCGGCCGAAATGCTGTTCCTGGGCGAGGGTGACGATGTAGCGCAGTTCGGTGAGGGTCATAGTGTTTATCCATTAAGTTGCCGCCAAGCATAGCCTTTGCAAACAGATGAACCAACCGCGCTAACAGGCTGTTGCAAAACTATCTCGATTTAGGCTGATACGGCGCTCTCCGTCCTGTAATCGATGCCGCCGCTGACGGCCTCAAGCGGCCTGTTACACTGCGCCGTCGCATAACAGTCATGGAGAACGGCATGTCGGAATGCAACAGCCTGCTGATCGCCGGGTGTGGCGATGTCGGTACCCGTCTTGGCCTGCGCATGGCCGAGCAGGGCTGGCGCGTGCTGGGCCTGCGCCGCAATGTGGCCGCGCTGCCGGCCGCCATCGAGCCGCTGGCCGGCGATCTGCAGGCCGACGCCTGTCCCGCGGATTGGCCGCAGGGACAGCTGGACTATCTGGTGTACTGCGCCGCCGCCACCCAGCACGATGAAGCCGGCTACCGCGCGGCCTATGTCGACGGCCTGCGCCGCGTGCTGGGCTGGCTGGGGCAGCATGGTCAGCGACCGCGGCGCATCCTGTTCGCCTCCAGCAGCGGCGTTTACGGGCAGCAGGAGGGCGAGTGGATCGACGAGGACTCTGCCGCCGAAGCGCAAAGCTTTTCCGCCGTGATCATGCGCGAGGCCGAACGTGTGGCGTTCGCCAGCGGCCTGCCGGCCACCACGGTGCGCCTGACCGGGCTCTACGGACCGGGGCGCGAATGGCTGCTGAGCCAGGTGCGCGGTGGCTATCGGGTCAGCGAGACGCCACCGCTGTACGGCAACCGCATTCATGTCGATGACGCAGCGGGGCTGCTCGCCACGCTGTTGCAGGCGGACGCCGCCGGCGTGCCCCTGGCTGCTTGCTACCTTGGGGTGGACGACGAGCCGGCGCCGCTGCACGAGGTGGTGGCCTGGTTGCGCGAACGCCTGGGCGTCAGCCACTGGAGCGATGAGCAGCGCGTGCGCCGCGCCGGCAGCAAGCGTTGCAGCAATGCCCGCGCCCGCGCTTTGGGGTGGGCGCCGCAGTATCCCAGCTATCGCGAGGGTTATGCGGCGATCCTCGCCGGGGGCTGAGATGGATGCCAACCGCCTGCTGGCCAAACCCTGGCTGCCGGGAGTCGAGCTGTTCCATGCCGACTTCTCCGGGCAGGCGTTCGGCCGTCACAGTCACGATGCCTTTGCCATCGGCGGTATCGTGCAGGGTGTCGGCGGTTACCAGTGCCGTGGTCAGCGCTATGCGCTGCCTGCCGGAACCTTGTCGCTGATGAATCCCGAGGAGCCGCATACCGGGCATGCCGAGTCGCCGCGCGTGGTGTATCGCATGCTCTATGTCGAGGAGTCGCGGCTGCCGGCGCTGCTCGGGCGCAAGCGCCTGCCCAATGGCTTCAGCACGCTCAACCCGCATGACGACGGCCAGGTCTTGGCAGGCCTGGCGCGTCTGGCGGGCGAGTTCGAGCGGGGCGATGCGCTGGCGCTGGAGAGCGAACTGCTGGCCCTGTTGGAGCTGGTATTCGTCCGCCACGGCGGCTTGCGCGAGGCGCGCCCGGCATTTCGCGACAGCGGGGTGACGGCGTACCTGCGTGATTACCTGGAAGCGCATTACGCCGAGGCCGTCAGTCTGGAGCAGCTGGCCGCATTGGTGCAGCGTCATCCACGCCACCTGATCGACGCCTTCCGCCGTGCCTATGGCGTGCCGCCGCATACCTACCTGCTGCAGCGCCGGGTGCGTGAGGCCAAGCGCAGGTTGCTGCAGGGCCAGGCGCTGGCCGATGTCGCGCTGGACCTGGGGTTCTATGACCAGGCGCATTTCAACGGCGTGTTCCGCCGCTTCACCGGGGTCACTCCAGGCCGTTTTCGCGTGCTGGCGCAAGCCTGATGCGGCGTGGTTGCGGCATCGGTGTGCAGCTCCAGCGCCTCATGGTGCAGGGCTGAACAGCCTCGCTGCGACACTGGTGAGCCTGACTTTCTTCCAATACAGCACTGCCGGCAGTTGTCGACACTGCCTCCGCCAAACGGAGGTTTCATGTTCGCGCTGTTTCTGCTGGTTGCCGGTACTCATTTCGCGGCCTTGCTGTCGCCGGGTCCGGACTTCTTTCTGCTGATTCGCACCGCGCTGGCCAAAGGCCGGCGCCAGGCCGACGGTTGTGCCTGCGGCATCGCCCTGGCCAACCTGCTGATCATGCTGCTGGTGCTGCTCGTCATGGCGTTGTTACCCGCCGAGGGCAGTTGGCTGTGGCGCGGCCTGCAGGTCGTCGGCGGGCTGTACTTCGCCTGGATCGGTCTGCAGGCGCTGGCCTCGCGGCGGGATCTGGTCCTGCCGCAGGGCGAGCAGCTGCGGCTGGGCGGGGTGTGGAAGGGCATGCGCCAGGGCCTGCTGTCCTGCAGTCTCAATCCCAAGGTGCCGCTGTTCTATGCCGGGCTGTTCGGGGTGCTGCGCGAATCGGCGATGCCGGCCTGGGGGTTGGGCCTGGCAATGCTGTGGATGACCCTGGTGGTGCTGTTCTGGGATCTGGCGCTGGTGCGCCTGCTCGATCAGGCACGCTGGCGCGGCTGGTTGCAGCGTCGCGTGCGCTGGCTGGACCGTGGCTGCGGCGGCCTGTTGCTGGCGCTGGGCGGCTGGCTGTTGCTGGGGGCGCTGTAGCGCGGCGCCGCTCCGGCTGGAGGTCGGCGCCTGCCGAATCAGCGGCGCTTGAGCAGCCAGCGCTGCGGACCGGGCTGGTACTCGGGCATCTCGTCGAACTGGGCGCGGTTCTGCGCTTCGAAGATGCGCAGCTGATTGCCCTCATGCACGAACAGCCAGGGGCTGCCCTGGTCGCCGGCCTGCAGCCAGAGGCTGTCATGCTCGCCGCTCATGGCCGCGCAATCGCCAGCCAGGCACAGGGCGAAGCGTTCGGCGCCGGGCAAACCCTGCACCTGGCCGTCGCTGTTGAAACGCACCAGGCCGCCCTGGCCGAGCCCTTCGACGATCAGCCAGTCGCCGCCGAGATAGTCGCGATACAGCGCCTGTTCGAAGCTACTGCCCAGCGGTTTGGTTTCGTCGGGGGCGCGGGCAAAGTGCTGCTCGGGCCAGTAGCCGCTGGCGATCTGCACCAGCTCACCGTTCTGAATGGCGAGTTGCTCCTTGTAGTCGCCGTAGAAGGTCACCTGCCAGCGGCTTTCGCCGGCCGCTTGCAGGCGGCCCTCGGCCAGTTCGAAGCCGTTGCTGTAGCTGGCCTGCTGCCGCTCCGGGTGGATCTGCCATTCGAGGTTCGGGCCGTAGGCGAGCAGCGCTTCGCGCAGGCGACCACTCTCGCGCGCGGCATCGATGGCCGCCTGGTTGATCCAAGTACCGCTGGGGTCGTTGCTCGGTTTGCTGGCGCAACCGGCCAGGAGGGTGCTGCATAGCAGCAGGGCGATCAGGCGCATGGTCGTCTCCATGCCGGCAGGGAGGGGAAGAGGGCGGGGCGTTTGCCCCGCCGCAGGACTTATTCGAGTACCAGAATAGCGTCCATTTCCACCTGCGCGCCGCGCGGCAGCGCAGCGACGCCAATGGCGGCGCGGGCCGGGTAGGGCTGCTCGAAGTAGCGGCCCATGATCTCGTTGACCTTGGCGAAGTGCGACAGGTCGGTGAGGAAGATGTTCAGCTTGACGATGTCCTTGAACGAACCGCCGGCCGCTTCGGCCACGGCCTTGAGGTTCTCGAACACCTGTACGGTCTGCGCTTCGAAGCCTTCGACCAGCTCCATGCTCACCGGGTCCAGCGGGATCTGGCCGGACATGTAGACGGTATTGCCGGCCTTGATCGCCTGGGAGTAGGTGCCGATGGCGGCTGGGGCCTTGTCGCTGGTGATGACGGTCTTGCTCATGAATCGCTCCTTGTGAGAACTGGCTGGATCGAGCGCCCAGCCTACAGCATCGAAATAGGGGAATTGTGTCAGGCGCGTACTCGGGTGATACGCATCACGCCCTTGATCGCGCGCAGCCTCTTGATCACGCGAGCCAGGTGGACGCGGTCATGCACGCTGATCACCAGCTGTACCACGCTGATCCGGCCGTCGCGCTCGTCCATGCCGATCTTCTCGATGTTGCCATCGGCGGCGTTGACGCTGCTGGCCAGCAGGGCGATCAGGCCGCGCTGGTGCTCCAGCTCGACGCGCAGTTCGACATTGAATTCGCCGGCGACATCCTTGGCCCAGTTGAGCTGGATGCATTTCTCCGGGTTGTGGCGGATTTCGCTGATGTTGCGGCAGCTTTCCAGGTGCACCACCATGCCCTTGCCGGCCGACAGGTGGCCGACGATGGGGTCGCCCGGAATCGGCGTGCAGCACTTGGCGTAGCTCAGTACCAGGCCTTCGGTGCCGCGAATGGCCAGCGGGCCTTCGCTGCTCGGCAGGGCCTCGCCACTTTCGGCCAGCAGGCGACGGGCGACTACGTAGGCCATGCGGTTGCCCAGGCCGATATCCTCCAGCAGATCCTCGATCACTTCCTGGCGGTATTCGCCGAGCACAGCTTGTACGCGCTCGGGGGCAATCTTCTCCAGGTGCGTATCGAAGCTGGCCAGCACCTTGTTCAGCAGGCGTTCGCCGAGGCTGATGGATTCGGAACGGCGCTGCTGCTTGAGGGCATGGCGGATGTGCGTGCGCGCCTTGCCGGTGACCACAAAGTTGAGCCAGGCCGGATTCGGCCGGGCGCCCGGCGCGGTGACGATTTCCACCGTCGAGCCGCTTTCCAGCGCCTGTGACAGCGGTGCCAGGCGGCGGTTGATGCGGCAGGCGATGCAGGTATTGCCGACGTCGGTATGCACCGCGTAGGCGAAGTCGACCGCGGTGGAGCCTTTCGGCAGCTCCATGATGCGGCCCTTGGGCGTGAACACGTAGACCTCGTCCGGGAACAGGTCGATCTTCACGCTTTCGATGAATTCCAGCGAATTGCCGGCGCGCTGCTGCAGTTCCAGCACACCCTTGACCCACTGCCGTGCACGGGCATGGTTGCCCTTGGGCACTTCATCCTCGTTGGACTTGTACAGCCAGTGCGCGGCGATGCCGTTGTTGGCCATCTCTTCCATCTCGCGGGTGCGGATCTGGATCTCGATGGGCACGCCGTGCATGCCGAACAGCGTGGTGTGCAGCGACTGGTAGCCGTTGGCCTTGGGAATCGCGATGTAGTCCTTGAAGCG
Organism: Pseudomonas hydrolytica; assembly: GCF_021495345.1. Lineage (NCBI taxonomy): Bacteria > Pseudomonadati > Pseudomonadota > Gammaproteobacteria > Pseudomonadales > Pseudomonadaceae > Ectopseudomonas > Ectopseudomonas hydrolytica. Next base: position 5,037,698 of record NZ_CP099397.1, on the reverse strand, counting down.
ACCCGGCAGTGGTTTGTACAGGTTGTGCACGGCGCCGAGCACGCGGTAGCAGGTGTCGACCTTGTCGACGATGATGCGGAAGGCGTAGACGTCCATGATCTCGTTGAACGCCTTACGCTTGCCGCGCATCTTCTGGTAGATGCTGTACAGGTGCTTCTCGCGGCCGATCACTTCGCCTTCCATGCCCTCGCGCTGCAGGCACATCTGGATCGATTCCTCGATCTTGGCCACGATCTCCTTGCGGTTGCCCCGAGCGCGGCGCACGGCGGCGCGGATGCGCTCGGAGCGCATCGGGTGCATGGCCTTGAAGCCCAGGTCCTCGAATTCCACGCGCATGTTGTGCATGCCCAGGCGGTTGGCGATGGGCGCGTAGATTTCCAGGGTTTCCTTGGCGATGCGCCGGCTCTTCTCGTGCGGCATGGCATCGAGGGTGCGCATGTTGTGCAGGCGGTCGGCGAGCTTGACCAGGATCACGCGGATGTCGCGGGCCATGGCCATGGCCATCTTCTGGAAGTTCTCGGCCTGCGCCTCGGCCTTGGTCTCGAAGTTCATCTGGGTCAGCTTGCTGACCCCGTCGACCAGTTCGGCCACGGTTTCGCCGAACTGCGCGTTGAGCGCTTCCTTGGCGATGCCGGTGTCTTCGATGACGTCGTGCAACATGGCGGCCATCAGGCTCTGATGATCCATGTGCATGTCGGCGAGGATGCTGGCCACGGCCAGCGGATGGGTCACGTAGGCCTCGCCGCTGCGGCGGCGTTGGCCATCGTGCGCCTGTTCGGCGTAGAAGTAGGCGCGGCGGACCAGGTTGACCTGGTCATGGCCGAGGTAGGTCGAAAGCCGATCGGCGAGAGCATCTATGCCGGCCATGGGATGCTCCCTTGCTGACCGGTTTGGCTACGCCTCGAGCGACTTCGACCCGGCTTCATCGACTTACAGAGGCTCGTTGGCCTCTTCCTCGAAGGCGGCGAACAGCGGTTCTTCTTCGACGATGTCTTCCTGGGCGACCACTTCGTAGTCCACCAGGCCGGCAGCGATTTCGCGCAGGGCCACCACGGTGGGCTTGTCGTTTTCCCAGGCCACTTTCGGCTCTTTGCCGCCGGTGGCCAGCTGGCGCGAACGCTTGGTCGCGAGCATGACCAGTTCGAAGCGGTTATCAACGTTGTCCAGGCAATCTTCGACGGTAACGCGAGCCATGGTGTTCCTCGTAACTTGTGCGGATAAGCTTGGCCCGAGTGGGCGAGCGGACTGAATAGTCTAAAAAATCACCAGCGACAATGGAAGCGCTGTTTTACGCCAGCAGTTCGCTGAGCAGGCCGGCATGGCGCTGCTGTTGCTGCGTCTGCGACAACTGGTTGCTGCGAAAGATGGCTTTCAGGTCGCTCAGGGCGTGGTTGAAGTCGTCGTTGATCACCAGGTAGTCGTACTCGACGTAGTGGCTCATCTCGCTGACCGCCTCGCGCATGCGCCGCTCGATGATCTCGCCGCTGTCCTGGCCGCGGTGGGTCAGGCGATGGCGCAGGGCTTCCTGGGTCGGCGGCAGGATGAAGATGGACTTGGCCTGCGGCATCAGTTTGCGCACCTGCTGTGCGCCCTGCCAGTCGATCTCGAGGATCAGGTCGAAGCCCTCGGCCAGGGTCTGCTCGACCCACTTCTGCGAGGTGCCGTAGAAGTTGTCGAAGACCTGGGCATGCTCGAGGAACTCGCTGCGCTCGATCATGGCACTGAACTGCGCGTGGTCGACGAAGTGGTAGTTGACCCCGTCCACCTCGCCCGGGCGCATGGCGCGGGTGGTGTGCGAAACCGAGACGCGGATCTGCGGCTCGCTGTCGATCAGGGCCTTGACCAGGCTGGTCTTGCCGGCGCCGGAGGGTGCGGAAATGATGTAGAGGGTGCCGGTTGTGGCCATGAAAAGGATCCTGGGAAAAGCATTGAACGAAAGATAGCAGCCGTCTGGCTGGCGTTACTCGATATTCTGCACCTGCTCGCGCATCTGCTCGATCAGCACCTTGAGGTTGACCGCGGCCTGGGTGCTGCGCGGGTCGAACGCCTTGGAGCCGAGGGTATTGGCTTCGCGGTTGAGCTCCTGCATCAGGAAGTCCAGGCGCCGCCCGGCAGCGCCCCCGGCCTTGAGCACGCGACGCACCTCGCCGACGTGGGTGCTCAGGCGATCGAGCTCCTCGGCCACGTCGCTCTTCTGCGCCAGCAGCACCAGCTCCTGCTCCAGGCGCTGCGGGTCGAGTTCGGCCTGCATCTCGGCGAAGCGGGTTTCGATCTTCTGGCGTTGCCCGGCAAGCATCTGCGGCACCAGTTCGCGCAGGGCGGCGACTTCGTCGAGGATGGCGTCCAGGCGGTCGTTGAGCAGTTTGGCCAGCTCGGCACCTTCACGGGCACGACCGGCCTTGAGCTCGCCGAGGGCCTGGTCGAACAGCTTCAGCGCGGCGGCGTTGAGCGCCTGCGGGTCGGCCGAGTCGGCCACCAGCACGCCGGGCCAGGCCAGCACTTCCAGCGGGTTGAGCGGCGCCGGTTGCTGGATCAGCGCGGCGACCTGCTCGGCGGCGGCGATCAGTTGGCGGGCGCGCTCGCTGTCGACCTGCAGCGGCTTGCCGGCGGTTTCCTCGGCGAAGCGCAGGGTGCACTCCACCTTGCCGCGTGACAGCCCCTGACGCAGGGCTTCACGCACCGCGCCCTCGAGGTCACGGAAGGCTTCCGGCAGGCGCAGGTGCGGTTCCAGGTAACGATGGTTGACCGAGCGCAGCTCCCAGCTCAGGGTGCCGTGGGCGGTCGCCTGCTCGTTGCGGGCAAAGGCCGTCATGCTGTGAACCATCGGATACCTCAGGGGAAATCGGCTCGAAAGGTCGGCGATTGTAGCTCAGCGGGCCTGCCCTTTTCATTCGCCGGTGCTCGAGTGACTGGAACGGCTATTACGTCGGCCATGGCCAATTCGTCGTGTCGCCCCGCCCGGTGGCCCCCTATAATGCGGATTGTTTTCCTTAGACGAAGTAGGTATCGCTCGATGAAACGTCCCAGTGGCCGCGCCGCCGATCAGTTGCGCCCGATCCGCATCACTCGCAACTACACCAAGCACGCCGAGGGTTCGGTACTGGTCGAGTTCGGCGATACCAAGGTGATCTGCACCGTCAGCGTCGAGACCGGTGTGCCGCGCTTTCTCAAGGGCCAGGGTCAGGGCTGGCTGACCGCCGAGTACGGCATGCTGCCGCGCGCCACCGGCGAGCGTAACCAGCGCGAGGCCAGCCGTGGCAAGCAGGGCGGTCGTACCCTGGAGATCCAGCGTCTGATCGGCCGTTCGCTGCGCGCTGCGCTGGACATGACCAAGCTGGGTGAGAACACCCTGTACGTCGACTGCGACGTGATCCAGGCCGACGGCGGCACCCGTACCGCGTCCATCACCGGCGCCATGGTGGCGCTGATCGACGCGCTGAAGGTGCTGAAGAAGCGTGGCGCGCTCAAGGGCGAGCCGCTCAAGCAGATGATCGCCGCGGTATCGGTCGGCATCTATCAGGGCGAGCCGGTGCTGGATCTGGATTACCTGGAAGACTCCGCCGCCGAGACCGACCTCAACGTGGTCATGACCAACGCCGGCGGTTTCATCGAAGTGCAGGGCACCGCCGAAGGCGCGCCGTTCCAGCCCGACGAGTTCAACGCCATGCTGGCGTTGGCGCAGAAGGGCATGAACGAGATTTTCGAGCTGCAGCAGGCCGCTCTGGCCGACTGAACATTCCCCCGAGCAAGGAGCACCACCATGAGTGACGACGTGCAAAATCCGCTTCCAACGCCCAGTCCGGAAGCCCGGCAGTGGGCGATGTTCTGCCACTTCGCGGCGTTTCTCGGGCTGGTGTTCCCGTTCGGCAACCTGCTGGGGCCGCTGATCGTCTGGCAGATCAAGAAGGACCTCGACCCCTTCGTCGATGCCCAGGGCAAGGAGGCGCTGAACTTTCAGATCAGCGTGGCGCTGGCAGCGATCGTCTGCTTCATCCTGATGGTGGTGATCATCGGCTTCCCGCTGCTGGTGCTGCTGGGTATCGCCGCGCTGGTGCTGACCATCATCGCCGGGATCAAGGCCAACGAAGGCCAGGCTTATCGCTATCCCTTCGCCTGGCGTCTGGTGAAGTAGCCGGCGACAGGTACAAAAAAACGCCGGGAGCGTTTTTTGACGTCGCTTGCGACGGCCCGCAGGGTGGCCGCCAGGGATGGCAGGCCAGAAAAAAGCCGGCGCGATGCCGGCTTTTTTCTAGCGGTCGATCAGACGCTGAGAATCCAGTCGTAGTCGACGATCAGCGGCGCATGCTGGGAGAAGCGCGGCTGGCGCGGCAGGCGTGCGCTGCGCACGCTGCGGCGCATGCCGGGCGTGAGCAACTGGTAGTCGAAGCGATAGCCCAGGTTGAGCATCTCCGCCTGCTCGTTGTCCGGCCACCAGCTGAACTGGTCGCCTTCGCGGCTGACTTCGCGCAGGGCGTCGACATAGCCCATGTTGCCGACCACCTCGTCCATCCATGCGCGTTCGGGCGCGAGGAAGCCGGGTGATTGCTGGCAGTCGCGCCAGTTCTTCACGTCCAGTTTCTGATGCGCCACGTGCAGCGAGCCACAGTAGATGTACTCGCGGCGCTTGCGCCGTTGCTTGTCCAGATAATGGGTGAAGTCGTCCATGAACTTGAATTTCTGATTCAAGCTCTCGTCGCCGTCCCGCCCGCTCGGCAGGAGCAGGCTGGCGATACTTACCTTGTCGAAATCTGCCTGCAGGTAGCGCCCGTAGCGATCGGCCATCTCGAAGCCGAGGCCGCTGATCACCGCCTTGGGTTGCAAACGCGAATAGAGTGCCACGCCACCTTGGCTGGGCACTTCACCATCGCATGCATAGAGGAAATAACCATCCAGTTGGAAGGCTTGGTCGTCCATTTCAAAGGCGGAGGCACGGGTGTCTTGCAGGCAGATCACGTCGGCATTCTGGGCTTGCAGCCAGCTGAGCAATCCTCGCTCGGCCGCAGCCTGAATACCATTCACGTTCACACTGATGATCCGCATAAATGGCCCCCAAAAACACGTGCGTGTATGATACCCGAGCTCACCTCAATTAGCTAAATCCGTGCCGTCCGGGACTTTTCATGCAAGCGTATCAGCGCGATTTCATTCGCTTTGCCATCGAACGCGGTGTTCTGCGTTTTGGCCAGTTCACCCTCAAGTCCGGGCGCACCAGCCCCTATTTCTTCAATGCCGGCCTGTTCGACAGTGGCCTGGCGCTGGCCCAGCTGGGGCGTTTCTATGCGGCTGCCATCGTCGACAGCGGCATCGACTTCGATGTGCTGTTCGGCCCGGCCTACAAGGGCATTCCGCTGGCCGCGACCACTGCGGTGGCGCTGGCTGAGCACCACGGTCGCGATCTGCCCTGGTGCTTCAACCGCAAGGAAGCCAAGGACCACGGCGAGGGCGGCACCCTGGTCGGCGCTCCGCTCAAGGGCCGTGTGCTGATCGTCGATGACGTGATCACCGCCGGCACCGCCATTCGCGAAGTGATGCAGATCATCCAGGGCCAGGGCGCTCAGGCGGCCGGTACCCTGATCGCGCTGAACCGTCAGGAGCGCGGGCAGGGCGAGCTTTCCGCCATTCAGGAAGTCGAGCGCGACTTCGGCATGCCGGTAGTGAGCATCGTGTCACTGCAGCAGGTACTGGAATATCTGGCGGGGGATGCTGAACTGAAGCAATATCTCCCGGCTGTCGAAGCCTATCGCGCCGAGTACGGAATCTAGCCCAAGGTAGCCCCTATGCCTGCACCGCTCCTGACCCGTTGTACGCTGCTGCTTGGTCTGCTGCTGCCGTTGTCCGGGTCGGCTGCGGAGCTGTATCGCTACGTCGACGACAAGGGCGTGACGGTGCTCAGCCGCCAGGGTGTGCCGCCCGAGTTCATCGGCAAGGGTTATGAGGTGCTCAACGATCAGGGCCGTGTGCTGCGGGTCATCCCGCCGGCCCCGACGCCCGAAGAGTTCGCCCGCATGCAGGCGGACAAGGCGCGCGCCAGCAACGATGCGCAGCTGCTGCGTCTGTATACCAATCTCGACGATGTCGACCGTGCGCGCGAGCGCAAGCTGGCTGAGCTCGATGGCGTCACCAGCGTCGCCCGCGGCAACCTGCAGTCGGTGCGTACCCAGCAGGCCAACCTGCAGAGCCAGGCCGCCGAGCATGAGCGGGCCGGGCGCCAGGTGCCCGAACACCTGCTGGCGCAGATCAACAACCTCAAGGAAGAACAGCAGCGGCTGATGCGCGACATTGCCCGCTATCGCGAGGCCCGCACCCAGGCCGAGGCCGACTTCGCCGCCGACCGCGCACGTCTGGCCGAGCTGTTTGGCGAACCCCAGGCCAAGCCGTAACCCCCTGGCGCCTCAGCTCTGCGGCGCCACCCGCTCGAATCCCAGAATCTTCTCTCTCAGCCAGTTCGGCAGTGGCGCGCTGCTGCGCGTGGCGCCGTCGGCGTGCACGTAGACGATCTCGCCGCTGGTCAGCAACTCGCCGTCGCGCCAGATGCCGAGGGCGAAGGTCAGGCTGGAGCGGCCGAGCCGTGCACTGCGAATGCCGATCTGCAACTGCTCGTCGAAACGTGCCGGGGCCCGGTATTCCAGCAGGGTGCGGATGGCGAAGAAGTCGCCGCCATCCGTTGCCAGGTCGCCGGGATAGGCGACGCCGAGGGCGCGGAAATATTCGGTGATGGCGACGTCCGCGTAGGTCAGGTAATGGCCGTTGAAGACGATGCTTTGCGGGTCGACCTCGGCCCAGCGCACCCGCAGGGGGTGGAAGAAGCTGAACTGGCTGAGTTCGGGCAGGCTGCTCATGGGCGTTCCTTGATGAAGGTGGCCTGGCGAGCGTGCATCCTGAGGAGGATTGCGGCAAGCGCGAGTCGCCGTGCCGATGGGCTGCGATAAGCCCGCTCGATGGTCGGCGTCATCTCGTAGGTGCGCCGTGCGCACCGGTTTGCCGGTGCGCTTGCAATACCCTCTCCCGGGGGAGAGGGTCATCAGATGGCCGCGTAGCGGCCGCCGTTAATGGCGCTTGCGGTTGGTGATCAGGGTGCCGACGCCGCTGTCGGTGAAGATTTCCAGCAGCACCGCGTTGGGTACGCGACCGTCAACGATATGCGCGCTGTGCACGCCGCCCTGCACCGCTTCCAGGGCGCAGCGGATCTTCGGCAGCATGCCGCCGTAAATGGTGCCGTCGGCGATCAGGCCGTCGACCTGCTCGGTGGTCAGCCCGGTGAGCACTTCGCCCTGCTTGTCCAGCAGGCCGGCGATGTTGGTCAGCAGCATCAGCTTCTCGGCCTTCAGCGCTTCGGCCACCTTGCCGGCCACCAGGTCGGCGTTGATGTTGTACGACTCGCCGTCCGGGCCGACGCCGATGGGCGCGATGACCGGAATGAAATCGCCCTGCACCAGCATGTTGAGCAGCTCGGTGTTGACCCCGGTAACCTCGCCGACATGACCGATGTCGATGATTTCCGGCTGGGTCATTTCCGGCGTCTGACGGGTGACCTTGAGCTTCTTCGCGCGGATCAGGCCGGCGTCCTTGCCGGTCAGGCCGATGGCGCTGCCACCGTGCTGGTTGATCAGGTTGACGATGCTCTTGTTGACCTGGCCGCCGAGGACCATCTCCACCACGTCCATGGTGGCGGTGTCGGTGACGCGCATGCCGTCGATGAAATGGCTCTCGATGGACAGGCGCTTGAGCAGGTCGCCGATCTGCGGACCGCCGCCGTGTACCACCACCGGGTTGATGCCCACCGCCTTCATCAGCACGATGTCGCGGGCGAAGCCCTGCTTGAGTTCCTCGCTTTCCATGGCGTTGCCGCCGTACTTGATCACCAGGGTCTTGCCGACGAAGCGGCGAATGTAAGGCAGGGCTTCGGACAGTACCTTGGCAACCTGGGCGGCGGCGTCACGCTCGAGGGTCATGCGGGGGCTCCTGGAACAAATCGGTCAAAAGGGCAGTTGCAGATCGGGGGCGACCTTGAGCAGCTGGTTGCGGAACACGTCCTGGATACGCTCCAGTTCCTCCTGGGTGTCGGCCTCGAAGCGCAGCACCAGCACCGGCGTGGTGTTGGAGGCGCGGATCAGGCCCCAGCCCTTGGGATAGTCGACGCGCACGCCATCGATGCTGGTGAGGTTGGCTTCGCCCCACTGACCCTCGCGCTGCAGGCGCTCGATCAGCGGGAACTTGCTCTGCTCGGTCACCTGGATGTTGATTTCCGGGGTGGAGATGTCGCTGGGGAAGGCGCTGAACACCTGCTCGGCGTTGCGCTTGTCCAGGCTGAGAATTTCTAGCAGACGGGCGGCGCTGTAGATGCCGTCGTCGAAGCCGTACCAGCGCTCCTTGAAGAAGATGTGGCCGCTCATCTCGCCGGCCAGCAGCGCGCCGGTTTCCTTCATCTTCTTCTTGATCAGCGAATGGCCGGTCTTCCACATCACCGGGCGGCCGCCGTAGCCGCTGATCAGCGGAGTCAGGCGACGGGTGCATTTGACGTCGAAGATGATGTCGGCGCCCGGGTTGCGCGATACCACGTCCTTGGCGAACAGCATCAGCAGGCGATCGGGGTAGACGATGTTGCCGGTGTTGGTCACCACGCCGACGCGGTCGCCGTCGCCGTCGAAGGCCAGGCCGAGGTCGGCGTTCTCGGCTTTCACGCGGGCGATCAGATCGACCAGGTTCTCCGGCTTGCCCGGGTCCGGGTGGTGATTGGGGAAGGTGCCGTCCACTTCGCAGAACAGTGGGATGACGCTGCAGCCCAGCGCCTCGATCAGTTGCGGGGCGATCACGCCGGCCGCGCCATTGCCGCAATCGACCACCACCTTGAGCGGCTTGGCCAGGGCGATGTCGTCACGGATGGTCTTGAAGTAGCGCTGCAGCACGTCGACCTGCTGCACGTTGCCGACGCCCGTGGCCAGGTCGTTGTTGTCCAGGCGGGTCTTCAACGCCTGGATCTGCTCGTTGGCCAGGGTGTCGCCGGCGATGATGATCTTGAAGCCGTTGTAGTCCGGCGGGTTGTGGCTGCCGGTCAGCATCACGGCCGAACGGCCCTCCAGTACGTTGGCGGCGAAGTACGCCACGGGGGTCGGCACCATGCCGATGTCGGTGACCTCGCAGCCGCAGTCGAGCAGGCCCTGTACCAGTTGTTGCAGCAGTTCGGGGCCGGACAGACGACCGTCGCGGCCGACGATGACCTTGGGTTCGCCCTGAGCCAGGCTCTGCGAACCGATGGCGCGGCCGATCCAGTAGGCGTATTCGGCGGTCAGGGTATCGCCCACCACGCCACGGATGTCATAGGCGCGGAAAATGTCGGCGGGAAGTTTCGGGACGCTTTGGCTAGTAGTCATTGCGGGGCTCTGCTCCAGTCCCAGGAGATCCTGGTCTTCATCGAGAATGTCGATATCGAGGATATCGGTGTCCTGGAACAGCGGGTCTACCAGCTCGGCAGGCTTGGGGGCTGGCTGAGTGGTGGGGGCCGCGACTGTTCCTTTCGCGGGGGTACTGCTGGTGCCTTCTGCGCCGTTACGGCGTGGCAGGCGTGCCAGGCTCTGGGCCAGACCATTGAGGGCCGGGAGGCTCAGGCTGAAGGCTTTGACGTTTTTACCCGCAGAGAGTTCTTTGAGCATTTGCCCCAGTTGCTGCGCGTCACTGTTTACCCGCCGCTGCATCGCGCCTTGCACCAGCATCAGGGCGATCAGCGCACCGCCGAGGGCGAGCAGCGCGGCCAGGCCGAGCAGCAGTGGCGGTACACCGCCGCCGGTCAGGCCCGGGCCGGGGGTGAAACTGATGGTCCAGTACGGGCTGCCGGTGGGAAAGGTCTGCGCCGCGCCATCGCCCGCCTGGCCGCGTTGCAGCAGGACCTGCGCCGGGGTGTTGGCGAACTGCTGCACCAGCTGCACCTGGCCGAGCTCGGCCGGCAGCGGCGGCAGCGCGGCGAGCAGACGCTGCAGGTCGACGGCCAGCAGCAGAGTGCCCTGCGCCGGCTGGTTGTCGCCGAGGCGCAGCGCCACGGCGCTGTAGGCCAGCCAGCGTTGGCCGACGCGGTACGCCTCGACTGCCGGTTGTTGCCCGCTTTCGGCGCGGCGCAGCATGTCCAGGCCGGCGAAGTTCATCGGCGCGGGGCGGCTGGTGTTCTGCACCGCCTCGCCGCGGCGATTGAGGTGAGCATCGACCACGCCGTCCCAGTAGCCCAGGCGCCGCTCGGCATCGCCGATGCGCAGGCTGTCGGCGCTTTGCAGGGCTTGCAGCAGATCAGGGTTACGCGCGGCGGCGAGGCTGTCGGCCTGCAGCTGCTTCAGCGCCTGCTGCACGGCGGCGGCCTGGCTGCTGCCGATGGCCTGCGCCAGTTCGGCCTGGCGTGCCTGCTCGCTGTTGCTCTGGGCGAGCCAGAGCAGGGCGCCGCCGGCGGCCACGCCGATCAATGCGGCCAGCAGGCCGGGCAGCAGTGGGCCCAGCGAGGGCTTGGCCCGCTTGCTCTCGGGCAGGTCGGGAGCAAGGCTGGAAAGGGTGTCGGCTTCCTTGGCGGTACGCTTGAAGAGTTTCACGCAGGTGCTCCTCGGCGGGTCCTGTGGGGAATGGGGGTCAGTGGCTGCCGGAGTGGCCGAAACCGCCGGCGCCGCGTTGGGTCTCGTCGAACTGCTCGACCAGTTCGAAATGCGCCTGCACCACCGGCACCAGCACCAGCTGCGCGATGCGCTCGCCGATGGCGATGGTGAATGGCGTGTGGCCGCGGTTCCAGCACGACACCATCAGCTCGCCCTGGTAGTCCGAGTCGATCAGGCCGACCAGGTTGCCGAGCACGATGCCGTGTTTGTGGCCGAGGCCCGAGCGCGGCAGGATCATTGCCGCCAGGCCGGGGTCGCCGATGTAGATCGACAGGCCGGTGGGGATCAGCACGGTCTGGCCCGGCTCGAGGACGATGTCCTCCTTGAGCATGGCGCGCAGATCGAGGCCGGCCGAGCCCGGCGTGGCGTATTGCGGCAGCGGGAATTCCTGGCCGAGGCGAGGGTCGAGGATCTTGGCTTGCAGAGCGTGCATGGTCAGTTCTTGTTCAGTCGTTCGGCGATAAGGGTGACCAGCTGACGGGCGATCTTGCCCTTGCTGGTCTGGGCGAAGCTGGTTTGCTGCAGCTCGCGGTCGATCACGGTGATGGCGTTCTCTTCACTATTGAAGCCGATGCTGGGGTTGGCCACATCATTGGCAACGATCAGGTCGAGATTCTTGTCACGCAGCTTGCGCGAGGCGTACTCCAGCAGGTTCTCGGTTTCCGCGGCGAAGCCCACGCTGAAGGGGCGATCGTCACGGCCGGCGATGGTGGCGAGGATATCCGGGTTGCGCACCATTTGCAGGAGCATCCCTTCGCCGCTGCTGGGGTCTTTCTTCAATTTGTGCTGGGCGACCACTTCCGGGCGGTAGTCGGCCACCGCGGCGGCGGCGATCAGCACGTCGCAGGGCATGGCGGCCTCGCAGGCGGCGAGCATGTCGCGGGCGCTGACCACGTCGATGCGGCTGACCCGATCCGGCGTCGGCAGGTGTACCGGACCGCTGACCAGGGTGACCCGCGCGCCCGCCTCGGCGGCCGCTTCGGCCAGGGCGAAGCCCATCTTGCCGGAGCTGTGGTTGGTGATGTAGCGCACCGGGTCGATGTTTTCCTGGGTCGGGCCGGCTGTGATCAGGATATGCAGGCCATCGAGCGCCTGGCGCTGGAAGCAGTCGGCCGCCAGCTGGGCGAGATCGTTGGGCTCGAGCATGCGGCCGAGGCCGACATCGCCACAGGCCTGGCTGCCGGATGCCGGGCCGAACAGGCGCATGCCGCGGTCTTGCAGCAGTTCGAGGTTGGCCTGGGTGGCGGCGTCGCGCCACATGGCCTGGTTCATGGCCGGTGCCAGGGCGATGGGGGCATCGGTGGCCAGTACCAGCGTGGTCAGCAGGTCATTGGCCACACCCTGGGCCAGGCGTGCGATCAGGTCGGCAGTGGCCGGGGCGATGAGAATCAGATCGGCCCAGCGCGCCAGTTCGATATGGCCCATCGCGGCTTCGGCGGCGGGATCGAGCAGGTCGAGATGAACCGGGTGGCCGGAGAGCGCCTGCAGGGTCAGGGGAGTGATGAACTCGCGGCCGCCCTGGGTCATGACCACGCGGACTTCGGCGCCCTGATCCTTCAGCCGGCGAACCAGTTCGGCGCTCTTGTAGGCAGCAATACCGCCTCCCACGCCGACGATGATGCGTTTGCGATACAGCCGCTGCATAGGCCTGCCTTTTATATACCGGTGGATGTGCGCCACGTGACCAACGCCTCCCCAGGCCGGCCCCGTGTAAAAAGATGGGCTACGATAGCACAGCGCCCGCAGCGGAGCAGCGGGCGCTTGGCTCGACATGGAGGTGCCCGATGAGCATTCGTGACTGGCCCGCGGCGGAGCGTCCGCGGGAAAAACTCCTGGCGCAGGGCGCGGCCGCGCTGACCGACGCCGAACTGCTGGCGATCTTCCTGCGTACCGGTGTGTCCGGCTGCAGCGCGGTGGATCTGGCGCGCCGGCTGCTCGCCGAGTTCGGCAGCCTGCGTGCGCTGCTCGAGGCGGAGTTGCCCGACTTCAGCCAGCACTTGGGCCTGGGCCCGGCCAAGTACGCGCAGCTGCAGGCCGTGCTGGAGATGGCCAGACGGCACCTGGCTGAGCGGCTGCGTCGCGATTCGGCGCTGGAAAGCCCGCAGGCCGTGCGCGATTACCTCAAGGCGCAGCTGCGCCATGAGCCGCACGAGGTGTTCGGCTGTCTGTTTCTCGATGCCAAGCACCGCGTGCTGGCCTTCGAAGTCTTGTTTCGCGGCAGCATCGACAGCGCCAGCGTCTACCCGCGGCAGGTGGTCAAGCGAGCGCTGGCCAACAATGCCGCGGCCGTCATCCTCACCCACAATCACCCATCCGGCATCTGCGAACCCAGCCAGGCCGACCGCGTGCTGACCCAGCGGCTCAAGGATGCGCTGGCGCTGGTGGAAGTGCGCGTGCTCGATCACTTCATCGTCGGCGACGGCGAGCCGCTGTCGATGGCCGAGCAGGGCTGGATGTAGGGGCGGCGCTCCTGCGGTGCGTAGGGTGGGCTTTAGCCCACCATGATGATGGCTCAGGGAGCCATCTGCACCGAGGCAAAATTCTGCCGGCCAAAGGGACTGACCTTGTAGCCCTGCACCTTGTCGCTGAGCAGCGCGAAGGCGGTGGGATGGGCCAGCGGCAGCCACAGGGCCTGCTCCTGAATGAGCGTCTGCGCCTGCTGATACAGACGGCTGCGTTCGGCCTGGTCGCTGCTGGCCTTGCCATCGGCGATCAGCTTGTCCAGCGTCGCGTCGCAGTAGCGGGCGAAGTTCAGGCCGGATTCGACCGAGGCGCAGGCAAATTGCGGGGTGAGGAAGTTGTCCGGATCGCCGTTGTCGCCGGCCCAGCCCATGAACAGCAGATCATGCTCGCCAGCCTTGGCGCGGCGGATCAGCTCGCCCCACTCGATCACGCGGATTTCGGCGGCGATGCCCACCTTGGCCAGGTCGGCCTGCAGCAGCTGCGCGCCGAGGCTGGGGTTGGGGTTGAGCAGGCTGCCGCTGGGGCGTGTCCAGATGGTGGTCTTGAAGCCTTCGGCCAGACCGGCTTCGGCCAGCAGGGCGCGGGCCCTGGCCGGGTCATGGGCATAGCCGGGCAGCTCGCGGGCAAAGCTCCAGGTATTGGGCGGGTAGGGCCCGCTGGCCGGCTCGGCGCTGCCCTCGAACACCGCCTTGACGTAGCTGGCCTTGTCGAAGGCCAGGTTGATGGCCTGGCGTACCTGCGGCTTGTCTAGCGGCGCATGCTGGCTGTTGATGCCGACGAAGGCGGTCATGAAGGCCGCGGTCTGTGCGCTTTTCAGCCTGGCGTCGCCGGCGATGGCCTGCACGTCCTGCGGCTTGGGCGACAGGGTGATCTGGCATTCGCCGCGGCGCAGTTTCTGCAGGCGTACGGCGCTGTCCGGGGTGATGGCGAAGATCACCCGGTCCACGCCCGGCTTGCCGGCGAAGTAATCGGGATTGGCGCGGTAGCGCACCACGGCGTCCTTCTGGAAGCGCTCGAAGACGAACGGGCCGCTGCCTACCGGTGCGCTGTTGAGCTTCTGCGGTGTGCCGGCGGCCAGCAGCTGGTCGGCGTACTCGGCGGAGTAGATCGAGGCGAAGCCCATGCTCAGGGTGGCGAGGAAGGTGGCATCGCGGCGGGACAGGGTGATGCGCAGGCTGTGCGCATCCGGCGCTTCGAGCTTGGCGATCAGGCTCGGCCACTGCATCGACTGGGCGTGCGGGTAGCCGCTGGCGGCGACCTGGTGCCAGGGGTGCTTGGTGTCGAGCATGCGCTGGAAGCTGAACAGCACGTCGCGGGCGTCGAGTTTGCGGCTGGGCGTGAAGTCGGCGCTGTGATGAAATGGCACGTCGTCACGCAGCTTGAAGTCGTAGACCAGGCCATCGGCGGAGATCGACCAGCTGCGCGCCAGGCTCGGCAGCAGCTTGCCCTGCTCGGCGTCGAACTCCACCAGGCGGTTCATCAGCATGTCGGCCGAGGCGTTGGTGGTGGTCAGCGAGTTGTACTGCACCACGTCGAAACCCTCCGGGCTGGCTTCGGTGCAAACGCTGAGGGTGGCGGCCTGGGCCAGTATCGGGGTGCACAGCAAGGTGGCGAGCAGCAGGCGCATGGCGAACTCCTTGTTCCCGGTGGGACGCTAAGCTTGCAACCCTAGTCGATTTGCGCGGGCATGAATACCGAAACAAGGCGACGAGCGGTCGAGCGCGAGCGAAGGCCCATGGTCCCGGCCCCGGAGGGCGAGCGGCCTATGCCGATGCGTTTTCTCCCGCGTTTTCCCTTGTTGCTCCCAGGGCTTTCTGGTATAAAGCAGCGCTCTTTTCTAGGGGCCCGGTTCTTGCGCTGTCCAGTGCGCCCGGTAAGACCCTCGAGAAACGCGGCGCCGAGCGCCAATGACATTGAGTTTAAGCGGCCAACCCATGCCGGGTTGGGCATGTGGTTTTAGAGGGCTGAGGCATGTCGAGAGTCTGTCAAGTTACCGGTAAGGGTCCGGTAACCGGGAACAACATTTCCCACGCAAACAACAAAACCCGTCGTCGTTTCCTGCCGAACCTGCAGCACCATCGCTTCTGGGTCGAGTCCGAGAAGCGCTTCGTGCGTCTGCGCGTATCCGCCAAGGGCATGCGTGTGATCGACAAGCGTGGCATCGACGTAGTGCTGGCCGAGCTGCGCGCTCGCGGCGAAAAGGTTTAAGGAGAGAGTCATGCGTGAACTGATCCGTTTGGTGTCCAGCGCCGGTACCGGCCACTTCTACACCACCGACAAGAACAAGCGCACTACCCCTGACAAGATCGAAATCAAGAAATACGATCCGGTCGTACGCAAGCACGTGATGTACAAGGAAGCCAAGATCAAGTAATTGATCGGCTGCCTGTCGAAGAAGCCCGCCCCTACCGGCGGGCTTTTTTGTTGCGGTTGCCCGCGCTCATCGCGCTGCGCCTGAGTCATTGCCCCGGCGGACAAGGCCCGCGCTGCGCCATTTTTTGCGCAACTCGACCATCTGCGACTTACGTCCCGCAAAGCCGCGGTTTAGACTGCGCCGTTGCCATGGAACTGACTCATCCATCAGCTTTGCCGCGGATGTGGGCGCATGCGGGTTCGGGCACCCTCCTTTACGTCGTTCGCCCAGAGGCACGCATGACCGCTGCAGTTCATTCCGTGGAAGTTCTGATCGCCGAGGCCGATCCCTGGACCTCCAACCTGCTCCAGCAACTGGTGCTGGACGTGCGCGGCGACGCCCGCGTGCTGCAGGTCAGCGATGGGCAGGCGGCCCTGGCCCGTTGCAAGCGGCGGCTACCGGATCTGGTGATCGCCGACGGCGAGCTGCCCGGGCTCGATGGCGTGGAACTGCTGCGCCAACTGCGTCGCCATCCGCGTACCCCGGCGCTGCCCTTCGTGCTGATCAGTGGCCGCCTCGACGCGCAGAGTGTGCGCGCCGCGCGGCCGCTGGCGCCGAGCGCCTATCTGGCGAAGCCGTTCAACGCCGAAAGCCTGCGTCAGCGCCTGCATGCACTGCTGCCCGCTGCCAGCGGGACGGTCTCGCTGCGCCCGGCGCTGCTGGTCAGCGAGCTGCGCGAGTTCCTCGACACGGTGCGCGAGGAGGGGCAGGGCGCGCCTCTGCTCAGCGATGTGCGCAACGCCGTGAGCCAGGGGCTGCAGTCCGGCGAGCAGGACCTGGGCGAACTGGAGGCGGTGTTCGGTCGTGATCCGCAGATCACCGCACTGCTGATCGCGGCGGCCAGCACGGCGGCGCAGCACCAGGGCGTGCCCTGCCAGACCCTGGCGCAGGCCCTGCAGCGTCTGGGGGTGGCGCGTACGCTGAATCTGGTGCTGGGCCTGGCCCTGCAGCGCAATGCCCAGCTGCGCGATCCGCGTCTGGCCGAACTGGCGACGCGTGCCTGGCAGCAGGCGCGTCGCAGTGCCGAGCTGGCGCGCTGGCTGGCCGGGGAACTGAAGCTGGATGCCGAGCTGTGCTTCACCGCCGGCCTGTTGCACAACCTGGGCGAGTTGGCGTTGCTGCGCAGCCTGCAGGACTGGCTGGAGGCTGGCGGCGAGCTGAACGACGAGCAGATCGATGATGCCATGCGCCAGCGTGCGGCCAGTTTCGGTTCGGCCCTGCGCATCCGCTGGCGTCTGCCCTTCGGCCTGCGCGAGTTGATCGCGGCGTTCTACGGGCTGGGCAGCGGGGTATTTTCCCGCGAGGCGCTGGTGCTCAATCTCAGCGGCCTGCTGCTGGCGCTGCCGGCCAGCGAGCAGCCGACGAGCCTGGCCGAGGCGCGCTGCGTACGCATGTTGCGGCTCGACCTGGGCCTGCTCGAGCGCCTGCCGGCCGAGCTCTACCAGGCTTCCTGAGTGCCGCGGCTGCGGGCGTCGTCGGCCAGCTGGCGCAGCGGCTGCGGGCGGCCGACGAAGTAGCCCTGTGCGTAGTCGATGCCGAGCCGGCGCAGGCAGTCCAGGCTGGCCTGGGTCTCGACGAACTCGGCAACCGTGAGCAGGCCGAGCTGGCTGGCGATCTGGCGCATCGAGCCGACCATGGCCTGGTTGATCGGGTCGGACTCGATGCCACTGATAAAGCTGCCGTCGATCTTCAGGATATCCAGCGGCAGGTGACGCAGATAGGCGTAGGAGGCGAAGCCGCTGCCGAAGTCGTCCAGTGCCACCTTCAGGCCCTTGCTGCGCAGCTCGTCGATCCACTGGGCAGACACGCCCAGTTCGCCGAGGGCGACCATTTCCGTGACTTCGATGCACAGCTTGCCGGGCGGCAGCTGGTGCCGACTCAGCTCCTGTTCCAGCAGTTGGTGAAAGGCGCTGTCGAGCAGCGAGCTGGCGCTGAGGTTGACGTTGACCTGGGCCAGCTGCGCCAGATGACGCGGGTTGGCAGCCAGCCAGGCGCACAGGTGCTGGATCACCCAGCGGTCGATGGCGCCGAGAAAGTCGTAGCGCGCTGCCGCGTCGAGGAACTGCGCCGGGCTGACCCATTCGCCGCTCGCCGGGTCGCGGTAGCGCAGCAGCACCTCGTAGTGCAGGCCGCTGGCGGCGCTTTGCAGGGCCTGTACCGGCTGGAAGAACAGCTCGAAGTGACCGCGCTCGCAGGCTTCGCGCAGGCGGGTGATCCATTGCAGCTGGCGTTGATGCTCGAGCAGTGCGCCATCTTCCGGGTTGAACTGGCACACGCGGTTGCGGCCCTGGTGCTTGGCCAGCTGACTGGCGCTGCTGGCCCAGGTCAGCGCGGTTTCCCAATCGCGCACGCCGGAGCCGAGGGCAAGCAGGCCGATGCTGGTGTGCAGGCGGAAGGGCCGTCCCTGCCAGGTGAAGACGAACTGCTCGACCGCACGCCGCAGCGCCTCGGCCTGCTTGAGGGCCGCTTCGTCGTCGACCTCGCGCAGCAGCACGGCGAACTCGTCGCCGCCGACGCGGGCCAGCTCGGCATGGCGCGGCAGCTGGTGGCCGAGCTGGGTCGCCAGCTGGCGCAGCAGCTGGTCGCCGGCGGAGTGACCGCAGAGGTCGTTGACCTGCTTGAAGCGATCCAGGCTCAGGTGCAGCAGATGGCTGAAGCGGCGCTTGGCGGTGCCGCCCAGCGTCTCCGACAGCAGCCTCTCCAGTTCGCGGCGATTGAGCAGGCCGGTCAGCGCGTCATGTGCGGCCAGTTGCTGCAGGCGTTCTTCCAGCGCGCGGCGCTCGCTGAGATCGACCACTATGCCTTCGATGCAGTCTCGCTGAGGGCGCAGATGCAGCGACAGGTAGACCCACAGGGGGCGCTGGGCCAGGTCGTGCAGCTGGCATTCGCAGCTGACGGTACCGGCCTGGGTGTCGAGCTCCTGCAGCAGCTCGCGCCACTGCGCCTCGCCCAGCAGGCGCTGCAGCGGCAGGCCGACCAGCTGGGTGGCCGGCGTATCGCCGCCGAGCAGGCGTGCCAGGCTCGGGTTGGCTTCCAGCAGCCTGCCGTCGCGGTCGCAGCGGAAGATGCCCTCGCCGCTGTGGCGGAACAGCGCCTGGTACTGCTCCAGGTTGTCGATGGCCTGCGCCTGGCTGCTCAGCAACACCCGGCGTACACGCTCCAGCTGCTTGTCGAGCAGGGCGCCGAACAGCAGCATGCTCAGCGCCGGCAGGTAGGCATACAGCGCATAGAAGCCTGGCGGCAGCGGAATCAGGCCGACCCGGCTCAGCGGCACCAGCAGCATCAGCACCAGCGCCGCGCTCCAGCACAGCAGATAACCCGGCGCGTAGGGTCGGCGCTGGTAGACCCCGAGGCACATCACCAGCAACTGGTAGAGGCCGGTGCAGAGGATCAGCAGATTGAGGGTCTGGTAGGTATAGGCATGGCTGATAGCCAGGCCGCCCAGACACACCAGCAGCACCGCGGCGAACAGCGCGTCGCGCAGCCAGCGCAGGCGCCCCAGCTCCAGGCGCAGGGCGCTGGCGAGAAACAGCGAGCTGAAAATCAGCATGCCGGCGGTGGTCAGGTTGACCAGCCACTTGGGCAGCAGTGGCCACTGCGGCCAGAGCAGCCCGCTGAGGTTGTACAGGCTGACGTTGTACAGCGCCACGCACAGCGCCGTCAGGCTGAAGTAGGCCAGCTGCGGCTCGCGCAGGGTGCTGTACTTGAGCAGATAGAACAGCGCCAGGGCGAGCAGGGCGCCCACCAGCAGACCGCTCTGCAGCCAGCTGTGGGCGATCAGTTGCTGACCCTGCTGCGCGCCGACCAGCTGCAGCGGCAGGGTGATCGCCGAGTGGCTCTGCACGCGCAGCAGCAGGTTGTGCGGGCCTTCGCCCAGACGTGGCAGGCTGATGAGAAACTGTGGATAGGGTTCGCCGCGCTCGTTGAAGGGGCGCAGCGAGCCGCTGTACAGCGGGCCGAGCGGTTGCTGATCGGCGAACAGCCAGATTTCCAGATCGTCGAGGAAGGTCTGGCCGACGATTAGCTGCAGGCGTTCGGCCGGCGGCGCCTGCAACTGCACGGCCAGCCACCAGGCGCTGCGTGAGTAGCCGATGCGCGGTGTGCCCTGTACCGGCCGACCTTCGCGGCCGATGCGCTGCAACACCTCGCTGGCGGTGAGCTGCGCGCCGGGGTCCTCCAGCAGCAGGCTGTGCTCGATGCTCACCGGCGTGGTCAGCTGCTCGTTGCTCAGCTGCAGCAACGGCAGCGCGTCGTCGGCCCGGGCCGTGACGGCGCAGGTCAGCCAGAGCAGAACGAGCAGTGAGCGGAGCAGGTGAACCATCCAGGGCGCCTCAGAAGCCACTTCGAGGGCGCCTCAGTCCGGCGGACGCTGTTCAATCGAGGGAGCGGTCGGGCGCGCCTGAATTCTAGCCGACTGCTGGCGCTGTGATTGCGCGGCGGGTCTCATCCGCCGTGCCCGGCGACGAATGACGTGCGCATGAGACCCTGGCGCGACGCGCGATGCTCAGGCGGTGCTGGCGCGTTCCTGCTGCGTCCGGGCGCGACGGGTCCAGCGATTGGCGCGGGCGAAGGTGCCGAAGTCGTTGAAGCGCACGCCCATCTCGCGCATCACCCGGTGGGCGAAGGGCACGGTGAGCTGGCGGATGTAGAAGGGCTCCTTGACCACGAAATGATGGATCGCGTGGCTGCTGCCGAAGTTGAAGCAGAACGCCTGCAGCGGCCACAGCCACCAGGGGTTGAGCACCTGGGTCTGCTGGATCACGTTGCCCGGTTCGACATCGCCGTAGTAGTGCATGTTGGAGCTGACGAAGTGCAGGCAGAAGGTGCGCAGCACGTTGGGTCCGACCAGCACCACCACGGCGACGTTCACCACCTGCATCACGCTCAGCGTGGTGGCCGACCAGGCGATCGGGGCGCCGAGTGCGGCGGCGGTCCAGTCGAGCAGATGGAAGCCGAGGAACAGGTACCAGGTCGCCCAGTTGAGCAGCCCCAGCGGCGCGTAGACCTTCAGCGTGCGGGTGAGGATCAGCCGGCGGTGTTCGGGGTTCTTCGCCCGCAGCCAGCGGATGAAGGAGCTCATCATGTTGTCGCCCACCATCAGCAGGCGCGCGATGCCCCAGGGTTCGCCGTTGGTGATGGCGCGCTCTTCCATGTCGGCTTCGCTGCCGGAGACCTTGTGGTGGTTCAGGTGCAGGTGGCGGCGCACCCAGGGGTTGATGGTGCTCGGTCGCGCCAGCCAGACCAGCGCCAGCATCAGGTTGTGCGGCAGCGGCTGCTTGCGGAAATACATCGAGTGGATCAGGTCGTGCTCCAGCTCATGGGTCAGCGAGGCGAAGAAGGCGTTGAGCAGCAGGCAGGCCCACCAGGGCAGATGACCGCCGATGTACAGCGCGGCCGAGCCGATCATGCCGCACAGGGCGAAGGCCAGGATGCCGGCGCCGAACGCGTCCTGATGCTGGAGAATGGGATAGCGCTGGCGCAGGGCGTTGCCATGGGCCATCACCTGCTCGCGGATATGTGCGGCGCGTTGCTGGTCATTAAGGCTTGCGGGGGAGGGGGACATGCCGACATCCTCTTGTCATGGGGCCGTGACCTCACTGTGCCGCGACGACCGTCGGTGCGCCCGACCGAGCACGCCAACCTGCCTACCGGATACGCCAATCTGCATGACTGCCGAACCCACCACCCTGGCCAGCTGGACGCGCGCTTTGCGCAAGCAGCTCGACGCCCTCGGCCTGGACAGCGCCGCGCTGTGCCGCGCCGCCGGCCTCGACCCGGCGCTGCTCGACGATCCCAACGCGCGCTGCCCGCTATCGGTCACCACCCGCCTGTGGCAGCTGGCGGTGGCGGCCACGGGCGACCCGGCGCTGGGCCTGAAGACCTCGCAGTTCGTCAGCCCGACCACCTTTCACGCCCTGGGCTACGCGCTGATCGCCAGCAGCAGCCTGCGCGAGATGTTCGAGCGCATCGTGCGCTACCACCGGGTGGTCAGCGATGCGCTTGAGCTGGAGCTTTGCCGGGTGGGCGAGGTCTACGAATTCCGCTTTCGCGTGCCGCCGGGCAGCCCGCCGCCGGCTCCGGAGGCGCTGGATGCCTTCGCCGCGATCTACGTGCGCAGCTGCCGCAACCGCCTGAGTCGTGACTTTTCGCCGTTGCTGGTGCAGTTGCAGCGTCCTCGGCCTGCCGACCCGGCGCCCTGGCAGGCGGTGTTTCGCGCGCCGCTGCAGTTCGATGCCGCAGAAAGCCTGCTGCGCTTTCCTTGCGCCGCCTTCGAGCAGCGTCTGGATGACGGCAATCCCGAGCTGGCCGAGCACAACGAGGCGGTGCTCAAGCGCAGCCTCGAACAACTGCAGGTGGCCAGTTACAGCGAGCGGGTGCGCAGTTGTCTGGAGGCCCGCCTGCCGGATGGCGAACCGTCGGCCGAACGCATCGCCCAGGCCCTGCACCTGAGCCTGCGCAGCCTGCAGCGCCATCTGGCCGAGGAAGGCACCAACTACGAGGCGCTGCTCGGCGACACCCGCCACGCCCTGGCCCTGCGCCATATGCGCGATCCGCGCTGCTCCATCAGCGAGATCGCCTACCTGCTGGGGTTCAGCGACAGCAGCAGTTTCGGTCGTGCCTTCAAGCGCTGGACCGGGCAGACGCCGAGCCAGTACCGCGACGGATCGAGAAAGCCATGAGTCGCTACGACCTGCTGCTGGCTGGAGCCGGCCACGCCCACCTGGGTGTGCTGCGCCGCTGGGCGCTGGTGGAGCGGCCGCCGGGACGCATCGGTGTGCTCGCGCTCGGCCCCGACGCCTGGTACGCCGGCATGCTGCCGGGGCTGATCAGCGGCCGCTTCAGCGAGGCGGACTGCCGCGTGGAACTGCAGCCGCTGTGCCGCGCGGCCAAGGTGGAGCTGATCGAGGGCGAGATCGCCGCGCTGGATGCCGATGCCCGCGTGCTGCACCTGGTAGATGGGCGCAGCCTTGCGGCCGAGTGGTTGTCGCTCAATGTCGGTGCCGGCATGGCCATACCGCCGCAGCAGGGCGATGCCATGCAGGTGCTGGCGGCCAGGCCCATCGGTGCGCTGCTCGAGGGCTGGCGGCAATGGCAGGCCGAGCCACGGCGCATGGCCATCCTCGGCGGCGGCGCGGGAGGCGTCGAGCTGGCGCTGGCACTGGCCGACAAGGTGCCGGGGGTGGCGCTGTTCTGCGGCGGGCCGCTGCTCGCCGGCCTGGCGCCTGGGTTGCGCCTGCGCGCGCTGGGCCTGCTGCGTCAGCGTGGCGTGCAGGTGCGCGAGCACTGCCCGATCGGGCGGATCGAGGACGACTGGCTGCTCAGCGGCGACGAGCCGGTGTGGCGCGGCCGGCGGCTGCTGCTGGCCAGCGGCGCACGGCCCTGGCCCTGGCTGGCCGCCAGCGGCCTGGCGCGCGATGCGGCGGGTTTCGTCGCCATCCGCCCGACCCTGCAGAGCGAGTCGCATGGGCAGATCTTCGCCGTGGGCGACAGCGCCAGCCTCGACGGCATGCGCCGCAGCGGGCGCTTCGCGGTGCGGCAGGCGCCAGTGCTCACGGCCAACCTGCAGGCCGCCCTGGTCGGTCGACCGCTGCGGCCGTATCGCGCGCAATGGCAGAGCCTGGCCTTGCTGGCCACCGGCGATGGCGGAGCGCTGCTCGGTTGGCACGACTGGAGCGCGGGCGGGCAGCTGTATGGGCGCTGCAAGGACTGGCTGGACAGGCGTTTCATCCAGCGCCACCGGCTGGCTGGATGATGCGGCTCGCTGGTGGCGGCCATCTGCGACTAAAGTGTGATGGTGGTGGACCTTCCGGGGTGCTCGAATCGAAACCATCCTGCCCCAAGTGCGCGTCTCTGCCGCCGGGCCTGTCGATCACCTAGCCTGCTGCCCAGGCTGCGTGGGATGTTCGAGGAGAAATCGTCGTGACACCGTCCGCCTACAGCGCCTCACCGCGCCCAAGAACAAGAACTTCGAGGTCGGTCATGCAAGCTGCCTTTATCCGCTCGCCAATTGCCTTTGTCTTGCATGCATTGGGGCTGGCCGCGTTGATGCTGGTCTATCAGCAGACGCAGTTGCCATCCTATGTCAGCGTGCCGTCGTTCCTGCTCCTGGCACTGTGGCCCTGGCTGGGGCCCTGGCAGCGACGCGAGGATGCGTCGCAGTCCGCAGCGCGGCAAACCGCTGGCAACGAGTTCATCGAGCTGAGCCGCGGCCTGTCGCGGCACACCTGCCACAACGCGCTGTCCGCGGCCAAGGTCGCCCATGCGGTCAAGCTGCTGGCCGAGCGCCTGCAATCGCAGTTGGCGGCGGTGCAGCAGGTCAGCCAGGCGGCCGAGGCCATCACCCATACCGAACAGGACAGCGCCGCCCGCGCCGAGCAGACCCTCAGCGCCGCGCGCCAGGTACGCGATGCCAGCGCCAGCGGTCAGGCCGAACTCAGCGAGGCCATCGCCCGCATGCAGCAGCTCAGCGCACAGACCCTGGCCAGCCGGGAGCTGATCGACGGCCTGGGCAGTCGTACCGAGCAGATCGAGCAGGTCACCCAGGTGATCCAGTCCATTGCCAGCCAGACCAACCTGCTGGCGCTCAACGCCGCCATCGAGGCCGCGCGTGCCGGCGAGATGGGCCGCGGCTTTGCCGTGGTCGCCGACGAGGTGCGCAACCTCGCCGCGCGCACCGCCAGCGCCACCGGCGAGGTCAGCCAGATGGTCGCCGACATCCGTCAGCAGAGCGCTGCGGTGGTCGCCCATATCCAGCGCCAGAGCGTCGAGCTGGAACAGGCCGCGCAGCAGATCGAGTCGGCCGGCGGGCAGCTGCACGGCATCGCCGACCAGGCCGAGGAGGTCGAGCAGCAGGTGGCGCAGATCAGCGCCGGCACGGCGGACAATCATCAGCGTCTGGCCAGCATGTCCACCGCCGCGCTGCAGTTGCAGAGCGACGTGCAGGACAGCGAGGGCGAGACCCGCAAGCTGGCCGGTGCCGCCGAGCATCTGGTGGGGCTGGCGGAAACGGTCAGCGAGCAGCTCGCCGAAGTGGGCCTGGACGATTATCACCAGCGTGCCTACGACCTCGCCCGCGAAGGGGCTGCGGCCATCGCCGCGCAGTTCGAACAGGACCTGCAGGCCGGACGCATCGGCATCGACGAACTGTTCGATCGCAACTACCAGCCGATACCCGGTACCCAGCCGCAGAAATATCGCACCCGCTTCGACCAGTATGCCGATCAGGTTCTGCCGGCCTTGCAGGAGCCTCTGCTCAAGCGCCATGAAGGGCTGGTATTCGCCATCTGCACCACGCCGGAAGGCTATGTGCCGACGCATAACGCCGCCTTCAACCATCCGCCCACCGGCGATGCCGCGGTGGATGCCGCCAAGAGCCGCGGCAAGCGCCTGTTCAACGACCGCACCGGCATCCGTTGCGGCAGCCACAGGCAGGCGCTGCTGCTGCAGACCTACATGCGCGATACCGGCGAGCTGATGCACGACCTGTCGGTGCCGATCATGGTGCGCGGGCGGCATTGGGGCGGCTTGCGTCTGGGCTATCGGCCGGAGCCGTAGGGTGCGCTGAGCGCACCGCTGGCTGCCGTTCGGTTAAGGGTGCGCATGGCGCACCCTGCGGGTCGACTTGGTTGGCACGGGCAGGATTGTTTAGCTGGCGCATAACCAAGCGTATGAAAATCCCGATTTAACGCACGTCAAACCCTGTGCGACGCTGCCAAGCCATGAACTCCCCGGCCTGCCAAGTCCATGTTCCGCTCCACCGCGCCCCGGCGCGGCGCCGCCTGCTCGAGCGGCTCAACCCGCTGCTGACCATCATCCTCGCCTTCTGGGCGCTGTGGCATTGCCGCCACGCGCGCCCGCCGGACATCGTCCCCACCCGCTGACTCCGATGGCTGCGCCATGTCCGCAGCCGCTGATGCCCATTTGTCTGCCTGTGCAACCTGTTCGAGAATCGAATGGGCCGTGCGGACACCGAGCGCCCGACTGGCGCAAGCGAGTGCGATATGACGACTTTCGCCCCCGCGCAGGAAGCCTTGGACTTCCTCGCGCACAACCCCGATATCGAGCTAATCGAGCTGTTCATCCTCGACGCCAATGGCGTGCCGCGCGGCAAGCTGCTGCACCGCGAGGAGCTGCTGGCGCTGTACCAGAGCGGCCGGCCACTGCCGAGCACCATGCTCGGCCTGTCCATCCAGGGTGAGGACGTCGAGGACTCCGGCCTGGTCTGGGAGGTGGGCGATATCGACTGCCGCGCCTACCCGCTGCCCGGCAGCCTGGTGCGCCTGCCCTGGCGGCAGATCCCCACCGCCGCGGTGCAGGTATCGATGCACCCCAGCGAAGGCCTGCCGGCCACGCCGGCCGATCCGCGTCAGTTGCTGGTGCGGGTGATCGAGCAGCTCGAGGCCGACGGCTACCACCCGGTGATGGCCTGCGAACTGGAGTTCTACCTGCTCGATCAGAAACGCGATGCCCAGGGCCGCCCGCAGCCGGCGCTGGACGCCGACGGCGGTCGCCCGCGGCAGACCCAGGTCTACGGCCTGCGCGAGCTGGAACAGATCGAGCCGTTCTTGCGTGATCTCTACGCGGCCTGCAAGGCCCAGGGCATCCCGGCGCGCACGGCGATTTCCGAATACGCTCCCGGCCAGGTCGAGATCACCCTGGAACACGGCCCGGCGCTGGCGGCGATGGACCAGGCGGTGCGCTACAAGCGCCTGGTCAAGGGCGTGGCCCACGCCCACGGCATGCAGGCCTGCTTTATGGCCAAGCCGTTCGATGATCTGGCTGGCACCGGCATGCATATGCACGTCAGCCTGGCCGACGGGCAGGGCAACAATCTGTTTGCCAGCGAGGATCCTTCGGGTACGCCGCTGCTGCGCCAGGCGGTCGGCGGCATGCTCGCCAGCCTGCTCGATTCGCTGCTGCTGTTCTGCCCCAACGCCAACTCCTACCGGCGCTTCCAGGCCAACAGCTACGCGCCGCTGGCGCCGACCTGGGGCGTGGACAACCGCACCGTCAGCCTGCGCGTGCCGGGCGGCCCGGCGCCGACCCGGCATGTCGAGCACCGCATCTGCGGCGCCGACGCCAACCCCTATCTGGCCGCGGCGGCGATCCTCGCCGGCATCCACCGCGGCATTCGCGAGGGGCTCGATCCGGGTGAGCCGGTGCAGGGCAACGGCTATGCCCAGGCCAAGGAGCTGCTGCCCACCGACTGGCTGACTTCGATCCAGGCGCTGGAGCGCTCCGGCTGGGCGCGCGACGCCTTCGGCGCGGAGTTCCTCAAGGTGTTTCTCGCGGTCAAGCGCGCCGAGTATCGCCAGTTCATGGGCGAGGTCGGCGAGCAGGACTGGCGCTGGTATCTGAGTAACGCCTGAGTAGGGTGCGCTGGGCGCACCGAACCCATACATGGTGCGCACGGCGCACCCTACGGCGTATAGCCGCTTCGAGGACTTTGCAATGAACGCCATCACCCAACCCGTCAAACCCGCCGCCGAGCGCGCGCCGTCCTATTACTCGGCCTCGCTCAACTTCGAGACCGACTACCCGACGCTGCAGGGCAGCGTGACGGTGGACGTGGCCATCATCGGCGGCGGCTTCACCGGCATCGCCACGGCGGTGGAGCTGGCCGAGCGCGGCCTGAAAGTGGCCGTGGTGGAAACCAACAAGGTCGGCTGGGGCGCCAGCGGGCGCAACGGCGGCCAGGTCACCGGCAGCCTGTCCGGCGACGAGGCCATGCGCAAGCAGATGCGCAACACGCTGGGCGAGGAGGTGGACGACTTCATCTGGCACCTGCGCTGGCGCGGCCACGAGATCATCAAGAACCGCGTGGCCAAATACGGCATCGACTGCGACCTCAAGCACGGCCATCTGCACGCGGCGATGAAGCCCAGCCATATGGACGAGCTCAAGGCTTCCTTCGAGGAGGCGCTGCGCCGCGGCATGGGTGACGAGGTGACCCTGCTCGACGCCGACGGCGTGCGTGCGCAACTGGGCAGCGAGCTGTACTGCGGGGCGATCAGAAACACCCGCAACATGCACCTGCACCCGCTCAACCTGTGCATCGGCGAGGCCAGGGCCGCCGAGAGCCTGGGCGCGCTGATCTTCGAGCATTCCGAGGTGCTGGATATCGTCCACGGCGCGCGTCCGGCGGTGGTCACCCGCGGCGGGCGGATCGAGGCCAAGCAGGTGCTGCTGGCCGGCGACGTCTACCACAAGCTGGAGCGGCGCAAGCTCAAGGGCCTGATCTTCCCGGCCATGGGCGGCATCGTCACCACCGCGCCGCTGGGCGAGCTGGCGAAAGAGATCAACCCGCAGGACCTGGCGGTGTACGACTGCCGCTTCGTGCTCGACTACTACCGCCTCACCGCCGATGGTCGCCTGCTGTTCGGCGGCGGCTGTAACTACTCCGGGCGTGATTCGCGGGATATCGCCGGCGAGCTGCGCCCGTGCATCGAGCGCACCTTCCCGCAGCTCAAGGGCGTGCAGATCGACTACCAGTGGAGCTGCGCCATGGGCATCGTGATGAACCGCATTCCGCAGCTGGGCAAGCTGTCGAGCAACGTCTGGTATTGCCAGGGCTACTCCGGCCACGGCATCGCCACCACCCACATTATGGGCGAGATCATGGCCAAGGCCATCACCGGCGACCTGGAGCAGTACGACACCTTCGCCGCCTGCAGGCACATCAAGGTGCCGCTGGGCGACCAGCTCGGCAACCCGATGCTGGCCGCCGGCATGTGGTACTACCAGATGCTGGAGAAGCTGCGCTGAGCACGGCGCGTCAGTGACGGCTGCCCGGCTGCGCACCTTCGGCACCTGCTGCGCGCAGGCCGACGAGGTTCGGCATGCGGCTGCGGATCAGCTCGGCGAACAGGCGCAACTTGGCCGGGTAGCTGCGCGCATGTGGGTAGATCAGGTAGACCGGCAGGGGCGCGGCCTGCCATTGCGGGATCAACTGGACCAGGCGGCCTTCCTCGATATCGCGGGCGACTATCCAGGCCGAGCTGACGCAGGCGCCGAGCCCGGCGAGCGCGGCGCTGCGCAGGGCATAGAGGCTGTCGGTGCTCATCCGCGGCTGGATCGCAAAGCGGTGCGAGCGACCGTCACGCAGGCAGGTCAGCACCACCTCGTCGGTGTAGTAGGTGCGTAGTGCCAGCCAGGGCAGGCGCTGCAGCTGTTCGGTCGATGCGGCCAGCGGCTCGTCGCCGAGCAGCTCCGGCGCCGCGACCACGATCCGCGGCACTTCGCCGAGGCGGATGGCGACCACCGACGGGTCTTCGATGAAGCCGACCTGAATCGCACAGTCGATGCCCTCGGCGGTGAAGTCGGGGCTGCGATCGTGCAGCACCCACTCCACGCTCACCTTCGGGTAGCGACGCAGGTACTCCCCCAGCGGGGCGATCAGCTGGTCCTGGCCGAAGGCGTGAGGCACCTGCACGCGCAGCGTGCCGCGAGGGTCTTCGCGTGCGCCGATCAGCTCGTCCTCCATCTCCGTCCAGCTTTCCAGCACCTGCCTGGCGTAGGTGTAGCAGCGCTCGCCATCGCCGGTCAGCTGCATGCCGTGGGTGGTGCGGTTGAGCAGCTGCAGGCCCAGCGAGCGCTCCAGCGTCTGCAGGCGACGGCTGACGGTGGGCTGCGTGGTGTTCAGCTGCGCGGCGGCGGCCGACAGGCTGCCGGCGTCGACGATGCGGATGAAGGTGCGCAGCAGTTCGATGCGATCGAGGCTGGTGACGAGTTCGCTCATACGTAAAGTGCATAACTGATTTGCCTGGAAGGCTACTACAGCGCCTTTCGATACGCGATGAGAATGATGCCCTCGTTCAAGCCTCTGGGAAAACGCTCATGACCTCGACACCTTGCTCCCCCGCGCTGGCGCACAGCGCACCCGCGTTATCGCGCGGGCTCGTGCTTCTCCTGGCCACGGGGGCCGGGCTGAGCGTCGCCACCCTCTACTACAGCCAGCCGATGCTGGGTGTGCTGGGCGCCGACATCCAGGCTGGCGAGCGTGCCGTCGGCATGGTGCCGATGCTGACGCAGCTCGGCTACGCCCTGGGCATCCTGCTGCTGGCGCCGCTGGGGGACCGCTACGACCGGCGGCGGATCATCCTGGCCAAGGCCGGCATGCTGATGCTGGCCCTGCTGCTGAGCAGCATTGCGCCGGGCGTGGGGGCCCTGCTGGTCGCCAGCCTGGCCATCGGCCTCGCCGCCACCATGGCCCAGGACATCGTCCCGGCCGCCGCCACCATGGCCCCGGAGAACGAGCGCGGCACGGTGGTGGGCACGGTGATGACCGGTCTGCTGCTCGGCATTCTGCTGTCGCGGGTGATGAGCGGACTGATCGCCGAGCAGTTCGGCTGGCGCGCGGTGTATGGGGTGGCGGCAATCTCCATCGCGCTGTTCGCCATCGGTGCCTGGCGGGGCCTGCCGCGCTTCGCCGCGACCACCTCGCTGGGCTATGGCGCGCTGCTTGGCTCGATGCTCAAGCTCTGGTCGCGCTATCCGGCCCTGCGCCGCGCGGCGCTGGCCCAGGGGCTGTTGTCGGTGGCGTTCAGCGCGTTCTGGTCGACGCTGGCGGTGATGCTGCATGCCCGCTTCGGTCTGGGCAGCGCGGCGGCCGGGGCGTTCGGCCTGGCCGGTGCGGCCGGTGCCCTGGCGGCGCCGCTCGCCGGGCGCCTGGCCGATCGTCGCGGTCCCGAAGGCGTGACCCGCCTCGGCGCGGCATTGACGCTGGGCTCGTTCGCCCTGCTGGGCCTGGTCGAGGCGCTGCCGTTCGAGGCCCAGCTGGGCCTGATCGTGGTCGCCGCCATCGGCTTCGACTTCGCCATCCAGGCGACGCTGGTCGCCCATCAGACCATCGTCTACGGCATCGACCCGCCGGCGCGCAGCCGCCTGAATGCGGTGCTGTTCACCGGGGTGTTCGTCGGCATGGCGAGCGGTGCCGGGCTGGGCAGCATGGCGCTGGCGCAGTGGGGCTGGAGCGGGGTGGTGGCGCTGGCCATCGTCGCCTCCTGCGGTGCGCTGCTGGTGCGGCTGCTGCCGGCATCCAGGCCGTGACGGACCTGGTCGAGCGCATGCCGGTGGAGCGGGGCAGGGCGCTCTGGGACGGGGCGCTGCCGGCCCGGGGTCTGACCCGCTGGACAGCCTCCTCCCGACTTCTGGACACAAAGGGCCGCTGCGCGGGCGCGGGCCGGATAAAACTGTCCGAGATCTTGGAAACGACCTGCGCTTCAGCCCGCCGCTGACGCCAACTCATTGAAAACATTGGGCCTTGCCGGTTGGCATGAATATTCCAAAGACGTCAGGGCGAGCGTCTGGCGGGCAGCCGCAGTTCGGAGCTGTCCCAGGGTGGTTCGCGCACCTCCAGAAAACAACGTCAATAACGGAGTACGCCCATGACCAAGCAATCCTTGCCCCAAGGCATGGCGGATCAGCGTCTTTGCCGCTTTTTCACTGCTGCCCTGTGTTCCCTGCTGATGATCCTGCTGTGGCCGACCACGGTCACGGCGGGGCAAACCTTCTCCTACACCTCCCCGCAACAGGCCTACAGCGGCTCGCGCGAGCGCAGCTACAAGGTGTATGTCCCTACCGGCCTGAGCACGCCTGCCCCCATGGTGATGGCGCTGCATGGCTGCCGGCAGACCAACGACGACGTGCTCAACGACTGGGGCCTCAAGGCGGCGGCGGATCGCTACGGCTTCATTCTGGTGGCGCCCTTCATCACTAGCTACGACGGGCTGCGCAACGAGAACTGCTGGGGCTTCTGGTTCGAGCAGCACATCCACCAGGGTGGCGGGGAGGTCGCGGACCTGCATCGCATCGCCCAGCAGGTGGAAGCCAACTTCGTCATCGACGCCAACCGGCGCTTCATCACCGGCCTGTCGTCCGGCGGCGCCATGTCCCTGGTCGCTGCCGTGGCCTACAACGAGTACTGGGCGGCGGCAGCGCCGGCGGCAGGCCTGCCGTACCGGGAAACGGCGTCTTCGGTCTCGCTGTCCGGGCAATGCCCGGGCTCGGCCACCTTCCGCAGCGTCAGCCAGGTCGCGGCCGACATGCGCAGCGAAGTCAACGACGCCTACCCGATTCCCCTGATGATTCTGCAGAACAGGAACGACTGCACCGTGCTGCAGACCGCGGCCAACAACATGCGCGACGCCCATCTGCAGGTATTCGGCAGCGCCAGCCGCAACACCCCGGCGACCACCAAGGCCTCCGATACCGGTTGCTCGCCCTACCATCAGAACGACTACGGCTGCCGTCACATCGCCTACACCCAGGACGGCACCACGGCGACTCGCTCGCTGGTGGAAACCGTCATCTACGACGGCCCCCTGGCCACGCCCAACCCCCAGGACACCAACCACGGCCACTACTGGATTGGCGGTGCCCAGGGCAACAACGGCAAATGGTCGCTTCAGGTCGGCCCCAGCTATCCCGACATCATCTGGGACTTCTTCAGCCGCCACAGCCGTGACGGTAGCCAGCCGCAGGGGCATCCGGTGATTGTTCTGCAGGGCGACAACCCGCTGTCGGTGCCGCTGGGCAGCACCTTCAATGATCCCGGTGCCAGCGCCAGCGACGCGGAAGACGGCAGCCTGCCGGTCAGCGCCGACTGCAGCGCGGTGAACCCGAGCGTCGTCGGCAGCTACAGCTGCCTCTATTCGGCCACTGACAGCGACGGCAACCGCAGCACGCTCACCCGTACCGTGGAGGTCTACGATCCCAACGCCCCGGTGGAAACCTGCCAGGTCGTCAGCGCCTCGCCCTCCGTCCACATCGGCGCCGGTCGCGCCTACGCCGGCGGCACCTCCAACCTGCGCGCCTACGCCAAGGACGACGGCGTGGACATCGGTGGCTCGTTCGACACCTGGAGCAACGTTCCGCTGTACGAGGGCGAGCCGGGACGCTGGTACGCGCAGCGGCCCGCCGCCTGCGGCGGCAGCGGCCAGGCCTTCACCTGCCAGGAGTGGAACGCCAGCAACCTCAGCCACGTGATGGCCGGCCGTGCCTATTACGGTTACTACACCGTCGGCGGCAACCAGTACCTGGGCAGCCTGTCCGGGCTCAGCACCTGGGTGCGGGAAACGGCTCAGGGCCATTTCCAGGCCGGACGCTGCAGCAACTGAGGCGACGCCTGGCGGGCAGGAGCGTGCCCGCGCACGGCTGAAACGCGAGGCGAGTGCGGCCGACGGCTCGCCTCTTAGGCTGTCCACCGCCGCCAGACATGTCCGTATTTCTGGACATGTCTGGCGGGTGCTTCGCGTAACTGTCCAGATTTCAAGACTTGGCCGCCGTGCTGGCGGTGTGAATGCGCTCTAACTCGCTGTTTTATAAGGGCGCCGGAAGCTGGCATAGAGATCGCATTGCCACACAGGCTACTGGCAGGCGCTGCCGCGGCGCGGAGCATTCCGTGCAGGCGCGAGCGACCTGACCGTTGTTCGAAAACAACTACAACAACAAGAAGGAACTCCAGCATGTCCGTCACACATTCGTTTTCCCGCCTGACCCTGGGTATCTCCGCCGCCGCGCTGCTCGCCGGCAGTCTGCTGGCCAGCCCGGCGATGGCCAGCGAGAAGATCCGCTGGCAGGTGCCCCTGGCCTTCCCCTCCCACCTGGTGGGCCTGACCACCCCGGTCAAGCACCTTTCCGAATCGCTCAAGGCCATCTCCGGCGGCGACATCCAGCTGCGCTACTACGAGCCGGGCGAGCTGGTGCCGCCCTTCGAGATCATGAACGCGGTGAGCAGCGGCAAGTACCCGGCCGGCTACACCTGGATCGGTTATGACCAGGGCAGCATCCCGGCGCTGCCGCTGTACTCCGGCGCGCCCTTCAACATGGAGCCGCCGGCCTACCTGGCCTGGTACTACCAGGGCGACGGCAAGAAGCTGCTGGAAGAAATCTACGCACCGCACAAGATCCACCCGATGCTGTGCAGCATCATCGGCCCGGAAGGCGCCGGCTGGTTCGCCCGGCCGATCGAGCAGCTGAAGGACTTCGACGGCCTGCGCATCCGCTTCGCCGGCATCGGCGGCAAGGTGCTGGAGAAGCTCGGCGCCTCGGTGACCATGATCCCCGGCGGCGAGATCTACCAGGCGCTGGAGCGCAAGACCATCGACGCCACCGAGTTCTCCCAGCCGGCGATCGACAAGATGCTCGGCCTCGACCAGATCATCAAGAACTACATCATGCCGGGCTGGCACCAGACCCTCACCACCTCGCACCTGCTGGTCAACCAGGACGTGTGGAACAAGCTGACGCCGCAGAGCCGCGCGCTGATCGAGATGGGCTGCGAGTCGGCCACGCTCAAGGGCTTCGCCGAGAGCGAATGGGCCCAGCCGGCCGCCCTGGCCGCCTACCAGCAGGAAGGGGTCAAACCGCAGGTGCTGCCCGAGCCGGTGCTGCGCGAACTGCAACGCGTGAGCAACGAGGTGCTGGACGAGATGGCCGCCAAGGACCCGATGTTCAAGCGCGTGCTGAGCAGCCAGCGCGAGTTCATGGCGCAGCACGCCACCTGGCACGGTATGGGTTACCTGCCACGGGACTACTACCAGCACGACTGATCACGCCCAGTGACCCTGCACGGGCCCGGCCATGCCGCGGCCCGTCGCGCCTTCCTGCCCGAGGTTTTCCCGATGCAACACCCCACATCCGCCGCTGCGGCGCTACCCCATAACCGCCTGTCCAGCATTCTGGACCGTCTCGTCGCCGCCATCGGCAAGGCCAGCGCCTGGCTGTGGCTGGCCGTGCTGCTGGTGGTGCTGTGCAACGTGTTCAGCCGCTTCATCCTGTCGCGTGGCTCGATCGCCCTGGAGGAGCTGTCCTGGCACCTGTTCGGCGCCGCCATGATGCTCTCGCTGGGCTACGCCGTGGTGCGCGACGACCATGTGCGCGTCGACGTGCTGCGCGAGAAATTCCCCCTGCGCGCCCAGGCCTGGATCGAGCTGCTGGGCATCGTCCTGCTGGCCCTGCCGGTGATCGTGCTGATGATCGACAGCCTGCTGGCCTACGCCCACACCGCCTTCGTCTACATGGAGCACTCGCAGGCGCCGAGCGGGCTGCCCTATCGCTTCGTGTTCAAGAGCGTGCTGCCGCTGGGGCTGATTCTTGTGGCCATTGCCCTGATCGCCCGCGCCTCGCGCTGCAGCACCCTGCTGCTGCATTTCCCGCGGGCCATCGATGCGCCCGACGAGCCCGCCAACGGCGCTCACCCGCACCCCTGATCACGAGGCTGAAATGATGGGTCTGGAACAAATTCTGGTTATCGCCATGTTCGCCAGCTTCATGGGGCTGCTGCTGCTCGGCTTTCCCGTGGCCTGGTCGCTGGCAGGGGTCGGCCTGATCTTCGCGGTCGTCGGCCATGTGCTGGTGAACTATTTCGACGCCGAACTCTGGTTCACCTGGAGCGGCACCATCGGCGTGCTGGACGCGCGCATCTACGGCATCGTCGCCAACGAGCTGATGGTGGCGCTGCCGCTGTTCATCTTCATGGGCATCATGCTCGACCGCTCCGGCATCGCCGAGCGCCTGATGCACAGCCTGGTGCGCGTGCTCGGCCCGCTGCGCGGCGGCTACGCCATCACGGTGGTCATCGTCGGCGTGCTGCTGGCCGCCTCCACCGGCATCGTCGGTGCCTCGGTGGTGCTGCTCGGCCTGCTCTCGCTCGGCCCGATGCTGCAGGCCAACTACAACAAGAGCCTGGCGGTGGGCACGGCCTGCTCGGTGGGCACCCTGGGCATCCTGGTGCCGCCGAGCATCATGCTGGTGCTGATGGCCGACCGCCTGGGCACACCGGCGGCTTCGGTCGGCAAGCTGTTCATGGGCGCGCTGATCCCGGGCATGCTGCTCGGCGTGCTCTACGTGCTGTACATCCTGATCGCCGCCTGGCTGAACAAGGACTTCGCCCCGGCGCCGAAGGATCGTCAGCCACTGGACATGCGTGCCCTGCTCGACGTGCTGCTGGCCGTGGTGCCACCGCTGGGGCTGATTCTCGCCGTGCTCGGCTCGATCTTCTTCGGCATCGCCACCACCACCGAGGCCTCGGCCGTTGGCGCGGCCGGCGCGGTGCTGATGGCCTGGTTCAGCCGGCGCCTGAATCTGGCGGTGATCAAGGACGCGCTGTACCAGACCAGCCGCACCACTGCGTTCATCTTCGGCATCTTCATCGGCGCCACGGTGTTCGCCGCGGTGCTGCGCGGCCTCGGCGGCGACGACGTGGTGCGTGCGGCGCTGACCAGCCTGCCGTTCGGCCAGACCGGCGTGCTGCTCACCGTCCTGTTCATCACCTTCCTGCTGGGTTTCTTCCTCGACTGGGTGGAGATCACCCTGATCGTCCTGCCGCTGGTGGCGCCGGTGCTGTTCGCCATGGGCGTGGACCCGCTGTGGTTCGCCATCCTCTTCGCCCTGTGCCTGCAGACCTCCTTCCTCACCCCGCCGGTGGGCTTCGCCCTGTTCTACATCAAGGGCGTGTGCCCGCCGGGGATCACCACCCGGCATATCTACCTGGGGGTGCTGCCGTTCATTGCCCTGCAACTGCTCGGCCTGGCCCTGGTGTTTCATTTCGAGGCCCTGGCCACCTGGTTGCCCAACGAGGTGTATGGCGGCCCGTGACCGTCATGGCTGCATGCGCAATGCCCTGCCCACGCGGCAGGGCTTGCGTCATTACCTGGATCAACCGATGGAGGCGCAACTGCCATGGCCATTTCCCGTGACGACCTCGACCAGCACGGCCTGATCATCGGCGTGTCGCCCGAGCGCTTTCGCGCCGTGGCCATGCCGCTGCTGTTCGACCACCTCGACGCCCAGTGCGAGGGCACCATCGCGGTCAATCGCCAGGCGCGCATCGTCTGGATCAACGACAAGTACGCGCAGAAGGTCGGCATCAGCGACCCGCGCAGTGCGCTGGGCAAGGAGGTCGAAGAGGTGCTGCCGGCCAGCCGCCTGCGAGAGGTGGTGGAAAGCGGCCAGCCGAGCATGCTCGACCTGATGGCCTTCGGCGACGAGCACTTCGTGGTCACCCGCATCCCCCTGCGCGACGAGGACGGCACCCTGGTCGGCGCCCTCGGTTTCGTCCTGTTCGACCGCGCCCGCCATCTCAAGCCGCTGATGGCCAAGTACGCCAACCTGCAGAGCCAGCTGCTCGCCACCCAGCACGAGCTGGCCAAGGCGCGTCGTGCGCGCTACACCATCGCCGGCTTCATCGGCGCCAGCGCGGCAGCCAGCGAGGTGAAGCGCCAGGCGCGCCGTGCCGCGCAGCTGGATGCCACGGTGCTGATTCGCGGCGAGACCGGCACCGGCAAGGAGCTGCTGGCCCAGGGCATTCACAACCTGTCGCCGCGGGCCAACGGCCCCTTCGTCGCGGTCAACGTCGCGGCGATCCCGGAAACCCTGGTCGAGGCCGAGCTGTTCGGCACCGCGCCCGGCGCCTTCACCGGCGCCGAGCGCAAGGCGCGCATCGGCAAGTTCGAGGTGGCCAACGGCGGCACGCTGTTTCTCGACGAGATCGGCGACCTGCCGCTGCCGTTGCAGGCCAAGCTGCTGCGCGTGCTGCAGGAGCAGGAGGTGGAGCCGCTCGGCTCCAACCAGGTCAAGCCGCTCAACGTGCGGGTGATCGCCGCCACCCATATCGACCTGGAAGCCAAGGTGGCGGCCGGGCAGTTTCGCGGCGATCTGTACTACCGCCTCAACGTGCTCGCCCTGCAGGTACCGCCCCTGCGCGAGCGGCGCGAGGACATCCCGGCGCTGGTCGAATTTCTCCTCGACGATATCGCCAATCGCTCCGGCCAGGCGCCCATGGAGCTGAGCCACAAGGCGCTGAGCCTGCTCGCCCGCCAGCCGTGGAAGGGCAACGTGCGCGAGCTGCGCAACCTGCTCGAGCGCGCCCAGCTGGATGTCGACGGCCCGCTGCTGGATGTGCCCCAGTTGCAGCCACTGCTGGCCGCTCCCGGCAGCGCCGCGGCGACGGAAACGCCGACCAGCCCGGCCGCGCCCGGTGCCGACGAACCCGTGCAGCCGCTGGCGCAGACCCTTGCCCAGGCCGAGCGGCGTGCCCTGCAGAGCATGCTGGTGGCCTGCAAGGGCAACCGCCGCCGCGCCGCCATGGAGCTGGGCATCTCCCGCGCCAGCCTGTACAGCAAGCTGCAGCAGCACGGCCTGAGCCAGCGCTAGCGCACGGACAACTGGGGCGCACGGCGCACCCGGCGCGCTGTCTGATGAAGTGGACAGCTGTCCGCTGGTGTGGACATCACCGGCCTGTCGCGGCCCCGCGCCGCCCTCCGGTCCCAGTGCGCCAAGGCCCGCCATAGAGCCATCGGCGCCCGTCAGGCGGCTGCCGCCGGGGTGCTGGCACGGGATTGGCTTTGCTACTTCCGCGCCCGTTCGGCGCAGCCTCCCGACAACAAGAAAAAGGACATTTCCATGAGCCCTCTGCGCTACAACCCGTTATCGCGCTGTTTCCTGCCATTGGCGGCGCTGACCGCAACGCTACTCACCACTCCGCTGGCGCAGGCCGCCAGCTGCGCCGGCCTGCTCGGCGTGCAGGTGCCGGAAGAGGCCATCGGCCTGCCGACCCGCGGCGCGCAGGTGGTCTCGGTGACTTCGGTTGCCGCCGGTGGCAGCGCGCCGCAGACCTTCGGCGCCTATTGCGACGTCGCCGCCGAGATCCGTCCGCTCGACCCCGCCGCGCCCACCATCCGCATGCGCCTGGTGCTTCCCGAGCGCTGGAATCGCAAGGCGATGATGTTCGGAGGCGGCGGCTACAACGGCAGCGTGCCCAACGTCGCCGGCAACCTGCCGGCCGGCCCGCTGGACCAGCCCACGCCACTGGGCCGCGGCTATGCGGTGTTCGCCAGCGACTCCGGGCACGTCGCCGATCCCTTCAGCCCCGGCGCGTTCGCCTGGAACGAGGAGGCCCTGGCCAACTACGCCCATGACGCGCTGAAGAAGGCCCGCGACGCCGCCCGGCATCTCATCGCGCTGCATTACGGCAGCCTGCCCGAGCGCAGCTACTTCGCCGGCGGCTCGACCGGCGGCCGCGAGGCGCTGGCGGTGGTGCAGCAGTGGCCGACCGACTTCGACGGCGCCATCGCCCTCTACCCGGCCTACAACGCGCTGGCGCTGAACCTGCAGTTCGGCCGCATCACCCGCGCGCTGGCTGCGCCCGGCGCCTTTCCCAGCCTGGAAAAACGCGCCGCCCTGCTCGAGGCGGCCCTGCAGGCCTGCGACGGGCTGGACGGCGTGCGCGATCGCGTGGTCAGCCACCAGGCCGCGTGCAACGCGCGCTTCGACCCGGCCAGCGCCCGGCTCGACGGTCGGCCGTTGCGCTGCCCCGGTGGCGCCGACAGCTCGCAGCGCTGCCTGTCCGATGCGCAGATCGAGGCGCTGCGGGTGTTCAACACGCCGATCCGCTTCAACTTTCCGCTGGCCAGTGGCGAGACCCACTACCCAGGCTTCAACGCCTGGGGCAGCGACCTCGGCCGACCGGGCGAGGGCGTGCAGCTGGTGGTCAATCGACTCGGCCTCAACACCCTGCAGCCGACCTACCCGATGCCCGTCCACGGCACCGGCTTCGCCGACGGCGCGCCCTACCATTCCGGGTTCTGGGACGAATGGGTGCGCCACTTCGTGACGCGCAACCCGACCTTCGATTCGCTCGGCCTCGACCCCGAGGCGCCCGGCCCCTGGCTGCCGCGCATCAGCGAGCTGTCGCTGCGCCAGGACGTCAACCGGACCGACCTCTCGGCCTTCGCCGATAACGGCGGCAAGCTGCTCATCGCCCACGGCACCGCCGACCAGCTGGTGAGCAGCCGTGCCAGCGCCGAGTACTACGAGCGCATCCGCCGCGACATGGGCCCGGGCAAGACCCGGCGCTTTCTGCGCTACTACGAGATTCCCGGCTACGGCCATGCCGCCAGCACCCTGTTCAACGCCGCCTGGGATTCGCTCAGCGCACTGGAGGATTGGGTCGAACGAGGCCGCGCGCCGCGCGGGCAGATCGTCGCCGACAGCGTCGGCGTGCCGGGCCGCACCCGTCCGCTGTGCGAATACCCCGGCTGGCCGAAGTACCGCGGCAAGGGCGACGTGAACACCGCCAGCAGCTTCGTCTGCGTCGGTAGCCGCAACGGCCACTGAAGCATGGCGCCGGCCGCCCGGGCCGGCGCCGTCCATCGGCCTGGACAGCCAATGCCGGGGCCAGCCGACATGTCCAGCGCAGCGGACACTCCGCGCGCCGGCCCCGACCCCCCAGCATTTGCGCCGAAAGGCTCTGGCCCGCGGCATTGCGCCGACAGGCCGCCTGCCTGGAGGGGCTGGCACGCTTCTCGCTCTGCCTCTTGCGGCCGCGCAACGCGGCCCATAACAACAAGAGGAAATACCATGCGACTGCACCACAGCTCCCTCTGCCAGCTGCTTTGCGGCGGCGCCGTACTGATCGCCGCCAGCCCCGCCAGCGCCGCCTTCGTCGACGACAGCAAGGCCGTACTCGATGCGCGCAATTTCTACTTCAATCGCGACTTCCGCCAGAGCGGCGCGGCGCAGAGCAAGGCCGAGGAATGGGCGCAGGGCTTCATGCTGCGCTTCGAGTCCGGCTACACCGAGGGCCCCATCGGTTTCGGCATCGACGCCATCGGCCTGCTCGGCCTCAAGCTCGACTCCAGCCCGGACCGCATCGGCACCGGCCTGCTGAAAAGCGACCGCGAAGCGCCCAGACGCGCCCAGGACGAATACGGCGAAGCCGGCTTCACCGCCAAGCTGCGCGCCTCCAACAGCACCCTCAAGCTCGGCACCCTGCAACCGCTGCTGCCGGCGCTGATGCGCAACGACAGCCGCCTGCTGCCGCAGACCTTTCGCGGTGCCTGGCTGAGCAGCAACGAGATCGAGGGGCTGAGCCTGGACCTCGGCCGACTGGACCGGGTCAACCAGCGCGACTCCTCGGATAACGAGGAAATGGCCGTGTTCAATGGCGGCCGCCGCAACATCGTGCTGGGCAGCACGCGGACCAGCGACGAGTTCATCTTCGCCGGCGGCCGCTACCAGTGGACCCCGGAGCTGGCCACCAGCTACTACTACGGCGGCCTCGACGGCATCTACAAGCAGCACCTGGTCAACCTGGTGCACCAGCTGCCGCTGGGCGAGGGCCAGAGCTTCAAGTCGGACATCCGCTACGCGCGCTCCACCGATGATGGCGGCAGCAACGTCGACAACGACGCCTTCGGTGCGCTGTTCACCTATCGCCTCGGCAGCCACGGCTTCACCGCCGGCTACCAGCACCTGTCCGGCGACACCGGCTTCGCCTACATCGCCGGAGCCGACAACGCGCTGATCAACCTGGTGCAGATCAACGACTTCGGCAACCAGGACGAGCGCTCCTGGCAGCTGCGCTACGACTTCGACTTCGCCGCCCTCGGCGTCCCCGGCCTGAGCCTGATGACCCGTTACCTGTCCGGCGACAACGTCGACCGCGGCGCCGGGCAAAGCGAGGGCAAGACCTGGGAGCGCAACACCGACCTGGCCTACGTGGTGCAGAGCGGCCCGCTGAAGAACCTCGGCCTGCGTCTGCGCAACGCCACCACGCGCAGCAACTTCGGCCCGGATCTGGACGAGAACCGCTTCATCGTCAGCTACAGCCTGCCGCTCTGGTAAGGCCGCACCCCGCCTATCGCGATTACTCCTCGTGAAAGCCTTGCCGGGCCAGCTGGCCCGGCCTTTTTTCCGGCAAGCGCGAGCGGCGCCGCAGCCGCTGCAGCTTCATCTCACACGACAAGGAACCCCATGATGCTCAATGGAAAGACCGCTCTGATCACCGGCTCGACCAGCGGGATCGGCCTCGGCATCGCCGAGGTGCTGGCGCGCAACGGCGCCAGCGTCATTCTCAACGGTTTCGGCGACTGGCAGGCCGCGGCCGAACAGCTGGCGCGCCACGAAGGACGCGTCGGCTACCACGCCGCCGACCTCGCCGACCCGGCGCAGATCGAGGCGCTGTTCGACTACGCCCGGCGCGAGTTCGGCCGGGTCGATATCCTGGTCAACAATGCCGGCATCCAGCATGTCGCGCCGCTGCAGGACTTTCCGGCCGAACGCTGGGACGCCATCCTCGCGCTCAACCTCAGCGCGGTATTCCATTGCACGCGCCTGGCCCTGCCGGACATGCGCGCGCAGGACTGGGGGCGCATCATCAACATCGCCTCGGTGCACGGCAGCGTCGGCTCGCTCGGCAAGGCGGCCTACGTCGCGGCCAAGCACGGCGTGCTCGGCCTGACCAAGGTGGTGGCGCTGGAAACCGCCCTGAGCGGCGTCACCTGCAATGCCATCTGTCCCGGCTGGGTGCTCACGCCCCTGGTGCAGCGGCAGATCGACGCGCGCATCGCCGCAGGCGAATCGCCCGAGCAGGCGCGCACGGCGCTGCTGGCCGAGAAGCAGCCGTCGCAGGCCTTCGTCACCCCGCAGCAGCTCGGCGAGCTGGCGCTGTTTCTGTGCAGTTCGGCGGCGCAGCAGGTGCGTGGCGCAGCATGGAACATCGACGGCGGCTGGCTGGCGCAATGAGGCGTCCGTCATGCGGCAGGCGCTTGCGCCGCCTCGGCCGGTTCACGAGCGCGCGGCAATTTCCCGCGGCTGGCGCTCCTCGCGCTCGGCGACGAAGGCCACCGGCGGTGATCCGTCGGCGTTGAGCTGGAGGATGCGCCGGGGCCGCCCCTGCTCGTCGAAGAACACCTGGCCGAGGCCGGCGCCGTTCCACAGGCGCTCCCCCGAGCGGCTGCGGTCGGGAATCAGCGGGGTGACGCGCATGCGCCGGCGCTTGGTCAGCCAGTTGAGCGGCGACCAGGGCGCGTAGAGCCAGCGGTTGAGGCGGTCGAACCAGTCCAGCAGGCGCGGCGGGAACTCGTTCTTGATGCCACTGCTGGTGATCTGCCAGATGGTCGGGCTGGCGCGCTTGTGGCGGATGCTCACGCGATAGACGAAGGAGTAGTGCACGTCGCCGGAGAGAATCACGAAATCGCCGGGCGTGCGCGAGTGACGGAAGATGTTCAGCATCACGCTGGCCGCGCCGCGATGGGCCATCCAGTTTTCCGCATCGACCAGCAGCGGATGGCCGGCGTAGGTGAACAGCTTCTGGATGCCCTCGATCAGCTTCACCCCGAACATCGGCGCCGGCGAGACGATGATGCACGCCGGGTGATCGAGCAGCGCCTGCTGGAAGTCGCACAGCGCCTCCCAGTCCATCAGCCCCGAGGGTTTCGACAGGTGCCCTTCGCTGCGCCAGCGGCGCGTGCGGGTGTCCAGCACCAGCAGTGCGGGCGTGGTCGGCAGCACGTAGTCCCAGCGTTCGAAGTGCAGCAGCTGGTCGATCAGCGAATCCTGCATCTCGGCCTGCAGGTGGTTGTCCTGGCGCTGCTGCAGCATCTCGGCAAAGGCCTCCAGCGGCTGCTCGAACACGTCCGGGTTGTTGCCCCAGCCCTGGCACAGCAGGTAGGCGAGCAGGGCGTTGCCGATGATGCGCTTGGAGAAGGGATGGCCGTAGGCGGTCTGCTCCCAGCGCGCCGAGAGGTTCCAGTCGTCGGTGACGTCGTGGTCGTCGAAGATCATCAGCGTCGGCAGGTGCGCGAATACCCGCGCGACCTGGCCGAGTTGGCGGCGGAAGGCGTCGATGCACGCACGCTCCGCGGCGTAGCGCTGCTGCCTGAGGGCATCCAGCGGCGGCTGGTCTTCCTCGATCAGCGTCCAGGGCACGGGCGACCAGACCAGCAGGTACATGGCGATCATCTCGGCGAAGGTCACCAGGTGATTGTCGGCATTGCTGCTGGTGAAGATCGGCTTCTCCACCCCGCCGAAGAACTTGTCGCGCAGGGTCTGGTTGCTCTTCAGCGCCGGCAGCAGCTCGGCCCGCCGGTAGTAGCCGACCGGGTCGGCGTACAGCGCCTGGCTGTCCTCGACCACCGCACCTTCGAGGGTTTCGTCGAACAGGCCGAGGCGGGCGATCAGCTGGTGGATGGCGCACAGCATCGGCCCGGCGACGTCGTCGACGTAGACCTGATCGCCGCTCATCAGCAGCAGGGCCGGGCACTGGCTGGCCTGTGTCTGGTCGGCGAGCAGACGGTCGGCGCACAGCAGGCCGTCGGTGGCGTGGTGATGCGGCTTGCGGCAGGAGCCATGCAGCAGGTGATCGAGGCGCGAGCGCAGGACGAAATCGGCATGCTCGGCGCCCGGATAGAGCAGGTGCGGCGCCCAGTCGGCGAGGCCGCGTGTGCCGGCGTCCTCGACGATCTGCAGGTCATAGGCGATGCGCACATCCTGCGGCAGGGGCTGCTGCAGCGGCAGGTCGATCAGGTGCAGCACGGCATGCCGGCCCAGCGGCAACTGCCGGCAGTGGTCATCCAGCGCGTGCAGCTGCGGCGCCTGGTCGTCGGGGCGCAGCCACAGCTGCAGGCGCAGCGCGCGGCTGGCCACCAGCCACAGCACCAGGCGGCCGGGTTCCATGCGGCGCAGTAGCGGGCCGGCGAGGACATCGGGCAGTGCAGTGGCGGTGGCGGGCATCGAAGCAGGCATCCTGTGGCAAGACGGGCCTTGGACAGTGGCGCAATGCTGGCGGTTCAGCCGGCCAGCTGGCGCAGGCGGTGGCGGTCGAGAATTTCGATTTCGCCGTAGGTCAGGCGGACCACGCCCTGGGCCTCCAGCTCCTTGAGAATCTGATTGGTGGTCTGGCGCGACAGCGCGAGCATCAGCGCCAGCTGTTCCTGAGCCAGGTGCAGCACCCGGCGCGGCTCGCTCTCGCCATAGTTCTCGGCCATCAGCAGCAGGCGCCGGGCCAAACGTGGCGCCGCCGGCAGCAGGCTCATGTCTTCCAGGGCGACGAAGGCCAGGCGCAGCTTGTGCGTCATCAGCAGGGCGAAGTCGCGCCAGTACTGCGGCTGGCGTTCGAGCAGGGCGAGCAGCTCGTGCTGCGGCAACAGCAGCAGGGTGCTGGCGCTGTCGGCGAAGGCGTCGTGGGTGCGCGGCAGGCCGTCGAACAGGGAGATCTCGCCGAACCAGTAGGGCGGCTCCACCAGCGTCAACAGCGCCTCCTTGCCGCTCTCGCTGACCGCGCCGACGCGCACCGCGCCTTCGACCACGGCGTACAGGCCGCAGGGTTTGTCGCCGCGGTGGAACAGGCGCTGCCCGGCCTCCAGACGCTGCACCCTGGCCATGGCCAGCAGCGCCTGGCTCAGTTCATCGGGCAGCGCGGCGAACCA
Organism: Pseudomonas hydrolytica; assembly: GCF_021495345.1. Lineage (NCBI taxonomy): Bacteria > Pseudomonadati > Pseudomonadota > Gammaproteobacteria > Pseudomonadales > Pseudomonadaceae > Ectopseudomonas > Ectopseudomonas hydrolytica. The sequence goes on along the minus strand of NZ_CP099397.1, from coordinate 4,992,984 downwards.
GTGACCCTGGCGTAGCAGCGCGAGAAAGCGGTGTGGATCGGGCATCGCAGCTCCTGTCGGCTGTTGCGGTCGGTACGGCGATCCCTGCCATTGTCGGCTAGCCGACAGAGCGGTGGCACGGGCCGCGGCGATCATGAGCGGGCCTGTTCCACAGCTGAGGACGATAACAATGAAAACCCTCGTCGATCATCTGGCCCAGTATGCGGCCTACCATCGCGACCGGCGCAATATCGCCAGTCATTTCATCGGCATTCCCATGATAGTGCTGGCCGTGGCGGTGCTGCTGTCGCGGCCCGGCTTCGCCATGGCCGGCCTGTGGCTGGCGCCGGCCACCCTGGTGGCGCTGGTTTCGGCCTGGTTCTACCTGCGCCTGGATACCCGTTTCGGCCTGCTGATGGCGGCGCTGCTGGGCCTCTGCCTGTGGGTCGCTGCCGGCCTGGCGCAGGCCTCCACGACGCTCTGGCTGAGCGCCGGCATCGGCCTGTTCGTGGTGGGCTGGGTCATCCAGTTCGTCGGTCATTACTACGAAGGGCGCAAGCCGGCATTCGTCGATGACGTCATGGGCCTGGTGATCGGCCCGCTGTTCGTGGTCGCCGAACTGGCCTTCCTGCTCGGCCTGCGCAAGGAAATCGAGCATGCCGTGGTGGAGATCGCCGGGCCCACCTGCATTCGCGAGAAGAAGGCGCTGGCGTGAACGCGGTGCGCGCGGCGCACCCTACGCTAGAGCCGGCACACTCCGTAGGGTGCGCCGCGCGCACCAACGATCGTGCAATGTCCCTGTCCTGCACGCCCCGGCACTGGGCGCAGATCAACTCGGTGTCGTTGCTGGCGCCGTAACTCCTGGCTGTGCGACCGCGGAGCCCCCGGTGCGCACGGCGCACCCTACGGCGAGCGGCTTTCGCGGCTCGCACTCAGTACATGGTCATCCACTGGCTGCTCAGCGAGCGTGCGTGGCGGTCCACGGTGATCGGCGCGAAGGGGCGGCCGGATACGCTCTCCAGCGTGTTGCTCTGGCTGTTCATGTCGGCCAGGGCGGCGCGCAGGTAGCTCCAGCGGGTCTGCAGCTTGGCCACCTGCGGATCGGACTGATCGCTCAGCGCCTGCAGCTCGCTGTCGATGGCCGGCAGCAGCAGGCGTTCGTCCTGGCCCAGGTAGGTGTCGGGTTGCTCACGGGCGATCTCGAAGGTGCCCAGGTAGGAGCGGCTGAGGTACTGCACGCCGAGGTACTCGACCTTGGCCGCCAGTTCGCTCTGCCCCTGGGCGCCGGGCAGGGCGCGGGCGGCGCTGAGGAAGTCGCGCAGGGCGCGGCTCAGGTCTTCCGGGAAGCGCCAGGGCACGTTGTCGTCGCCGGGGCCATAGGAAACACCGTTGCGCAATTGGGTAACAAGGGCCTGGTGGGCACGGGTGAGCTCGGCGCTGCCCTGCGGCAGGCTCTGCACGGCGGCCGCCAGCGCAGCCAGGTCGGCCTCCAGGCGTTGCTGGTGGGTCTTCTGGAAGCCTTCGCCGCGTAACAGCATCAGACTGCTGGTGGCGCGGCTGGCGTGGATCTGGATCTGTTCCTGCGGGCTCACGGCCTCGGCGAAGGCCAGCGGCGAAAGCCCGGCCAAGAGCCCTAGCGTCCAGAAAAAAGCATGGCGCAACAGTGCTTTACAGCGCATCCGGGTGCTCCTTGTTATTGTTTTGAGCAGGTAGGGACTGGGCGGCGTCAACGACGCAGCGTCAAGACTACTGTGTCGCGCGTCGCAGAGCATGACCCGAAAGAGTGATTTCGTCGGAAAACAGCCGCAGGCGCTGCACGCGCCCGCTACCCGCTGCCGGCCGGCAAGGCGTCACCCCTCGCCCGGTCGCCCGGCCAGTTCGCGCAGGTAGGCGGCGGTGAAGGCATCGGCGGGGAAGAAGGTTTCCAGCGCCAGTTCGGCCAGGGTCACGTCGTTCGGCGTGCCGAATACGGTGATGGTGCTGATCAGGCTCAGCACGCCGTGCTCGCTGTGCAGTTGCAGGGGCACCAGCACCGCATCCGCGTGCGGTTCGGCGACGTCGAGGGGCGCGGGATAGCTGCGCAGCTCGTCGAGCAGGGTGAAAAGCGCCTCGTCGCCGCTGATTTCGGCATCGCGCTGCAGGCGCATCAGCAGGTGCGCGCGCCACTGCGCCAGGTTGGCGATGCGTGGCGCCAGGCCCTCGGGGTGCAGCGACAGGCGCATCACGTTGAGCGGCGGGCCCAGCAAGAACGCCGGCATGTCGGCGATGAAGGTACCCACGGCCGCATTGGCCGCCAGCAGGTTCCACTGCCGGTCGATGGCCAGCGCCGGATAGGGCTCATGGGCCTTGAGCAGCTGTTCGATGGCCTGGCGCGCCGGTGCCAGCGCCGGGTCGGCCAGGTCGTGCTGGCTGTACAGCGGGGCGTAGCCGGCGGCGCCGAGCAGGCGGTTGCGCTCGCGCAGCGGCATGTCCAGCTGTTCCGCCAGGTGCAGCAGCATGTCGCGGCTGGGCTGGGCGCGGCCGGTTTCGACGAAGCTCAGGTGGCGTGTGGAGATTTCGGCCTCGCAGGCGAGGTCGAGCTGGCTCAGGCGGCGCCGCTGGCGCCATTGGCGCAACAGGGCGCCGGCGGTCTGGGAATTGTTCATGGCCAGCAAGATAGTTCAGCGGCGTCATGCCGGCCATTACCTGGCAGGTAATCGACGCCCTGCGCGTTTCGGCGAAATCTGTGCGCCAGGCACCAGCCCGGTGCCGCTTTCAGGAGATTCGCCATGAACGCACTGCAACCTTCCCCGATGCTGCGCAACGCCCTCTTGCTCGATGGCCTGCTCAGCGGTGCCACCGGTCTGCTGCTGGTGCTGGCCGCCGGCTGGCTGGGCGCCTTTCTCGAACTGCCGCGCCTGCTGTTGCTGGTCGCCGGCAGCGCGCTGCTGCCCTTCGCCGCCATGCTGGTGTGGCTGGCCAACCGCGCCGAAATCAGCCGCCAGGCGATCTGGGCGGTGATCGCGGTCAATGCCATCTGGGTAATCGACAGCCTGCTGGTGCTGGTGATCGGCTGGGTGTCACCGAACCTGTTCGGCTACGCCTTCGTCATCGCCCAGGCGCTGGCGGTGGCGCTGCTGGCCGAGTTGCAGTGGTTCGGCCTGAAGCATTCGCAGGTGGCCTGCATCTGATGCGCGGCGCCGTGCAGGCAAAGGGGCTGACGGGCGTCAGCCCCGAGCGCGTGGGCCTTAGCTGGCCGGTGTGCCGACCGGCTTGCCACCCTTGGGCTTGAAGTACAGGGTGGTGCCGCGGGCGAGGTTGTCCAGGCTGACGTGATCCTTGGCCACCTCGGCCTCGATCAGTTCGTCCTGGCCCTCGACCTTGAGGGTGATGCGGGTGATGGCGCCGAGCAGGCGGATGTCGCGCACCTCGCCGCTCTGGTGATCGGCCGCCGGCTGCAGCGACAGGTCGACCTCGTGCGGGCGGAACAGCACGTGATGATCGCCACCGCCGACATAGAGGCGGTTGGCATCGCCGAGGAAGTGATAGACGAAGTCGCTGGCCGGGTATTCATAGACCTCGGCCGGCGTGCCGATCTGTTCGATCACGCCCTTGTTCATCACCACGATGCGGTCGGCCACTTCCATGGCTTCTTCCTGGTCGTGGGTGACGAACACGCTGGTCAGGTGCACGTCGTCGTGCAGGCGTGCCAGCCAGCGACGCAGCTCCTTGCGCACCTTGGCGTCCAGCGCGCCGAAGGGTTCGTCGAGCAGCAGCACCTTGGGCTCCACGGCCAGGGCGCGGGCCAGGGCGATACGCTGGCGCTGGCCGCCGGAGAGCTGCTCCGGGTAGCGGTCGCCGAGCCAGTCGAGCTGCACCAGATCGAGCAGCTCGTGCACCTTCTGCTTGATCACGTCCTCGCTCGGGCGCTCGCGCTTGGGCTTCATGCGCAGGCCGAAGGCGACGTTGTCGAACACCGTCATGTGGCGGAACAGCGCGTAGTGCTGGAACACGAAACCGACGTTGCGATCGCGCACGTCGTGCTCGGAAACGTCCTCGCCGTGGAAGCCGATGGTGCCGCTGTCCGGGGTTTCCAGGCCGGCGATGATGCGCAGCAGGGTGGTCTTGCCGCAGCCGGACGGGCCGAGCAGGGCGACCAGCTCGCCGCTCTGGATGTTCAGGTTGATGTCGTTCAGCGCCTTGAACGCATTGAAGTTCTTGCTGACGTTGCGAATTTCGATACTCATGGCTTATTCCTCGCCAGCACTGGCTTTGCGGCGGTTGATACGGGACTCGCTCCACTGCTTGAGCAGCAGGATGAACAGCGCCAGAAGCAGCAGCAGACTGGCAACGCTGAAGGCGGCGACGTGATTGTATTCGTTGTAGAGAATCTCGACATGCAGCGGCAGGGTGTTGGTGTAGCCGCGGATGTGCCCGGACACCACCGATACCGCGCCGAACTCGCCCATCGCCCGTGCGGTACACAGCACCACGCCGTAGATCAGGCCCCATTTGATGTTGGGCAGGGTGACGTGCCAGAACATCTGCCAGCCGTTGGCGCCCAGCAGGCGCGCCGCCTCTTCTTCCTGCGTGCCCTGTTCCTGCATCAGCGGGATCAGCTCGCGGGCGACGAAGGGCACGGTGACGAAGATGGTCGCCAGGACGATGCCGGGCAGGGCGAAGATGATCTGGATGTCGTGCTCGCGCAGCCAGGGGCCGAAGAAGCCCTGCGCGCCGAACAGCAGCACGTAGATCAGACCGGCGATCACCGGCGACACCGAGAACGGCAGGTCGATCAGGGTCACCAGGATGCTCTTGCCGCGGAACTCGTACTTGCTCACGCACCAGGCGGCGGCCACGCCGAACACCAGGTTGAGCGGCACGGCGATGCCCACGGCGAGCAGGGTCAGCTTCAGCGCGCTGATCGCGTCGGGTTCGAGGATCGAAGCGACGAACACGCCGACGCCCTGCTTGAGCGCCTCGGTCGCCACCACGAACAGGGGCAGCAGCAGGAAGAAGGCGAACACCAGCCAGGCCGAAACGATCAGCAGGCGGCGGCCCAGGGCGTTGCCGCGGCGCGCGGCGTTGTTGGCGGCGCTGGCCGTCAGGGTTGCAGATGACATGCCTGGCTCCTTACGAACGACTGATGCGGCGCTGCAGCAGGTTGATCAGCAGCAGCAGGATGAACGACACCACCAGCATCAGCACGCCGATGGCGGTGGCGCCGGCGTAGTTGTACTGGTCCAGCTGCACCATGATCAGCAGCGGCAGGATCTCGGTCTTCATCGGCATATTGCCGGCGATGAAGATCACCGAGCCGTACTCGCCGACGCCGCGGGCGAAGGCCAGGGCAAAACCGGTCAGCCAGGCCGGCAGCAGCGCCGGCAGCAGCACGTGGCGCGCCACCTGTAATGGCTTGGCACCGAGGCAGGCGGCGGCTTCCTCGACCTCGCGCGGGATGTCGGCCAGCACCGGCTGGATGGTGCGCACGACGAAGGGCAGGGTGACGAAGGTCAGCGCCAGGGTGATGCCCAGCGGGGTGTAGGCGATCTTGAAGCCCAGGGCGGTGGCGAACTGGCCGACCAGGCCACCCGGCGCGTAGAGCGCGGTCAGGGCGATACCGGCAACGGCGGTGGGCAGGGCGAACGGCAGGTCGATCATCGCTTCGATGATCTTGCGACCGGGGAAGGTGTAGCGCACCAGCACCCAGGCCAGCAGGGTACCGATCACGCCGTTGATCACGGCGGCGAGCAGGGCGGTGCCGAAGCTCAGCTTCAGCGCGGCCAGCACGCGCGGTGAGGAAACGATGGCCCAGAACTGATCCCAGGTGAGCTGGGCAGCGTGGACGAACATGGCACCCAGGGGAATCAGCACCAACAGGCTGAGGTACACCAGGGTGTAACCCAGCGTCAGCCCGAAGCCGGGTATGACGGGGGAAGTGCGGCGGGACATGGAGTGAACCTGTACGAAGTAGGGTGCGCCGTGCGCACCACCTGCGCGTCGATTGACGGCTGGTGCGCGCAGCGCACCCTACGGATCAATGGGCCTGGTAGATCTGGTCGAAGATGCCGCCATCGTTGAAGAACTTCGGCTGAGCGCTCTTCCAGCCGCCGAAGTCAGCGTCGATGGTCACCAGCTTGAGCTGCGGGAACTGCTGGGCGAACTCGGCCGCCACCGCCTGGTTGCGCGGACGGTAGAAGTGCTTGGCGGCGATGCGCTGGCCTTCCTCGCTGTACAGGTAGTTCAGGTAGGCCTCGGCGACCTTGCGGGTGCCTTTCTTGTCGACGTTCTGGTCGACCACACTGACCGGCGGTTCGGCAAGGATCGACAGCGACGGCGCGACGATCTCGAAGTTGTCGCCACCTTCTTCCTTGAGGGCCAGGAAGGCTTCGTTTTCCCAGGCCAGCAGCACATCGCCGATGCCGTTGTTGACGAAGGTGATGGTGGAGCCGCGGGCGCCGGTGTCGAGCACCGGGACATTCTTGTACAGCTTCTCGGTGAAGGCCTTGGCCTCGGCTTCGCTGCCGTACTTCTGCTGGGCATAGGCCCAGGCGGCGAGGAAGTTCCAGCGTGCGCCGCCGGAAGTTTTCGGGTTGGGGGTGATCACTTCCACGCCGGGCTTGACCAGGTCATCCCAGTCCTTGATGCCCTTGGGGTTGCCCTTGCGCACCAGGAACACGATGGTCGAGGTGTAGGGGGTGCTGGCGTCCGGCAGGCGCTCCTGCCAGTTTTCCGGGATCAGCTTGCCGAGCTTGTACAGCTCGTCGATGTCGCCGGCCAGGGCCAGGGTCACCACGTCGGCGCGCAGGCCGTCGATCACCGCACGGGCCTGCTTGCCCGAGCCGCCGTGGGATTGCTGGATGGTCACCGCCTCGTTGCCCTGGCCCTGCCAGTGCTTGTTGAACGCGGCGTTGAATTCGGTATAGAGCTCGCGGGTCGGGTCGTACGACACGTTGAGCAGGGTTTGTGCAGCGGCCACCGGGCCGGCGATCAGGGCACTGGCCAGCGCGGCCAGGGCGAAACGACGAAGGGACATGGTGCAGCTCCTAGACTGGCTAAATTCTTGTGTTGGCGTTGGGGCTATCGGGTCAGTGCCCTCTGGTGGTCCAGTCGGGCCGCAGCATGTGTCAGGGGTTTTTCGTGCTCGGTTGTTGCAGGCGAATCTTTTCCTTGCGCTCGATCTGCACTACCTGGCCGTTGTGCACGGTGATTTCCACCGAGCCGAATTTCAGGCCATGCAGGGCGGTCTGGATCTCGCGGAGGATCACGGCTTCGTCCTGGCCTTCCAGGTTTCTCAGCGTCGCGGTCATTTCCAGGCTCCTTGTGACGGATTCGCCACGACGACGGCGGACGGCCGACGCTGGCGTGGAGCGGATAGTAGAGAGGCCGAAATATTCTTAAAAATATTGTTTAAGAACATTTATATGCTTTTTGGAAATATGAGGTGCGATGCGTTTTCTCGTGCTTATGGAATAAGCAAATAAATTCTTATTCTTTTTAGAGTTGAACCATGCTGCCTAGACTGACGCCATTCGATTCAAGGAGGTGCCGTCATGGGCAGCGAAGCAATCCGTTATCTGATTCTGCCGGGCTGGCAGGGCTCGCCCGAGGAGCACTGGCAAAGCCATTGGCAGCGCAGCCTGCCGAACAGCACGCGGGTGGAGCAGGCCGACTGGCTCCATCCACGGCGCGCCGACTGGGTGAGCGAGCTGAACCGCGCCGTTGCCGCCGACCCGCGCCCTGCCATTCTCATTGCCCACAGCCTGGGCTGCGTCACGGTCGCCCACTGGGCGGCGCAGGCACCGATCGATCTGCTGCGTCGCGTACGCGGCGCCCTGCTGGTGGCGCCGGCCGATGTCGAGCGCCCGGGCTGCCCCGCACCGCTGCAGAATTTCGCGCCGATGCCGCGTGATCTGCTGCCCTTCCCCAGCCTGCTGGTGGGCTCCGACAACGACGCGGCGGCCAGCGCTCTGCGCGCCCTGGAGCTGGCGCGTGCCTGGGGCAGCGAGGCGGCGATTCTCACCGGTGCCGGGCATATCAACGTGAAGTCCGGGCACCGCCATTGGGAGCAGGGCTTCGGCTATCTGTATCGCCTGCAGAGCCGCATCGAACAGCAGACGCGCCTGCGCGCCTGAACGTCCCCTCGGGGCGAACCCTTTCGGAGCGGGAACGGGCCAGGCAGCCGCCCGCTCTTTTTTACTCGACTACGGGCTGCGTCCACCGAGGTGCGGCTTTGGAGCTGCAGGTCATGAGTGTTCCACCCGACTTCCCGGCGCCGCTGACCTTCGCCGATTCGGACAAGAGCCCGCTGAGCATTCGGGCCAAGGCGCTGGTATTCGTCGACCCGCGTTCACGTCAGTTGCGCGAGCGCGCCGAGGTGCTGGCGGGCAATGGTCAGCCGCTGCTGATCCTTGGCGAGACCGGCACCGGCAAGGAATTGCTGGCGCGCTACATCCACCGGCAGAGCGAGCGTGGCGGCCTGTTCGTCGCACTGAGCTGCGCGGCGATCAGCCCGCAATGGGGCGAGGCCGAGCTGTTCGGCCATGTCGGCGGCGCCCATGTCGGGGCCGCCAGCAGCCGCGCCGGCTGGTTCGGTTCGGCCAATGGCGGCACGCTGTACCTGGACGAAATCGCCGATCTTTCGCGCCCGTTGCAGAGCAAGCTGCTGGCCGCGCTGGAAACCCGCGAGGTGTATCGCGTCGGTGCCAGCCAGGCCCTGCCGGCAGACGTGCGCCTGGTGGCGGCGAGCAGCATCGACCTGGCCCGCGCCGTGGCGGCCGGCACGTTCGACGAGCGCCTGTACGCCTACCTGTGCGACGGCCAGCTGCTGTTCCCGGCGCTGCGTCAGCGGGTCGGCGACATCCTGCCGCTGGCCGAGTACTTCCTCGGCATCCACGCCTCGCGCCTGGGCCTGGCCATCCCGCCGATCAGCCCAGCGGCGCAGGCCGTGCTGGAAGCGCACCGTTGGCCGGGCAATACCCGCGAGCTGGAGAACGTCATTCACTTCGCCCTGCTGCTGGCTGGAAATGCAGAGATTGGGCCGGAGCATCTGGAGTTGCCAGGTATTGCGTAAGGGATGGGTGAGGCCGATCTTCCTTGCGCTGCGCGTGGGAGCTAGCAACCAACGCGTGATCGGTGCGCGCGGCGCACCCTACGGGGTGTGCCCGCTCTAGCGTAGGGTGCGCCATGCGCACCGGGGCTCCGCGGTCGCACAGCCAGGCATTAAGGTGCCAGCAACGACACCGACTTGATCTGCACCCAGTGCCGGGGCGTGGGACGTTGCACGATCGTTGGTGCGCGCGGCGCACCCTACGGGGTGTGCCCGCTCTAGCGTAGGGTGCGCCATGCGCACCGGGGCTCCGCGGTCGCATAGCCAGGAATTACGGCGCCAGCAACGACACCGACTTGATCTGCGCCCAGTGCCGGGGCGTGAAGGACAAGGACATTACTCGATCATTGGTGCGCGCGGCGCACCCTACGGGATGTACCGGCTCTAGCGTAGGGTGCGCCATGCGCACCGGGGGTCCGCGGTCGCACAGCCAGGAAGTACGGCGCCAGCAATGACACCGACTTGATCTGCGCCCAGTGCCGGGGCGTGCAGGACAGGGACATTGCACGATCGTTGGTGCGCACGGCGCACCCTACGGGGTGTGCCCGCTCTAGCGTAGGTGCGCCATGCGCACCGGGGCTCCGCGGTCGCACAGCCAGGAATTACGGCGCCAGCAACGACACCGACTTGATCTGCGCCCAGAGCGCCTGGCCGGCATGAATGCCCAACTGATCGAAGGAATAGCGGGTGATCCGCGCCAGCAGGCGCTGCTCGCCCAGGCGCAAGGTCAGCAGCATCTGCGCATCGAGCGCCTGCCAGCTTTCCACCGTCGCCGGCAGCAGGTTGAGCAGGCTGCTGCCCTCGGCGCGTTGCAGGCTGAGGCTGACGTCGCGCGCCTTGATCTTCACCCGCACCGGATGGCCGTTGGGCAATGCCGCGTGAGGCAGGCGCAGGCGCGCCTCGCTGCCAGGCAGTCGAAGTTCCAGCAGGTCATAGGCGGCAGCATGGCCGCAGACCTCGCCGTCGATCACCGCCTCGGCATCCTCATCGCTGGCGAAGGGCAGGTCGGCGCGCAGCAAGGTTTCCTTGAGCGCGCCGCTGGCGCGCACCTGGCCGTCGTCGAGCAACACCAGGTGATCGGCCAGGCGCGCCACTTCATCGGGCGCGTGGCTGACATAGAGCACGGGGATGTCCAGTTCCTCGTGCAGGCGCTCCAGATAAGGCAGCACCTCCTGCTTGCGTTTGAGATCCAGCGAAGCCAGCGGTTCGTCCATCAGCAGCAGGCGCGGGCTGGTGACCAGGGCGCGGGCGATGCCGACGCGCTGCCGTTCGCCACCGGACAGCGCCGACGGCATGCGCTCGAGCAGATGACCGATGCCCAGCAGCTCCAGCGCCTGATCCAGCGCCACCCTGCGCTGCGCGGCCGGAATGCGTTTCTGCCCGTACTGCAGATTGCCGCGCACGCTCAGGTGCGGGAACAGGTTGGCGTCCTGGAACACGTAGCCGATGGCGCGCTGGTGCGCCGGCAGAAAGAAACCCCGCTCGCTGTCCTGCCAGAGTTCGCCGGCCACCTGCAGGTAGCCCTGCTGCGGGCGCTCCAGCCCGGCGAAGCAGCGCAGGCAACTGGTCTTGCCCGAGCCGGATTGGCCGAACAGGGCGCTGACGCCACGGGCCGGCAGGTCGAGGTTCACATCCAGGCGAAACTCGGCGTGCTGCAGCACGAAGCGCGCGCGGATACGCCCGTCGTCAGTGACGACAGGCGCCTTGGCCTTGCCGAATCCGAACATCACAGCGCCCTCACTCTGGCGCTGCGGCCGCCGTATAGCGCCAGCAGGACGATGAAGGAGAACGCCACCATGCCGCCGGCCAGCCAGTGCGCCTGGGCGTAGTTCATGGTTTCCACGTGGTTGTAGATCTGCACCGACACCACCTGGGTCTTGCCGGGGATATTGCCGCCGATCATCAGCACCACGCCGAACTCACCGATGGTATGGGCGAAGCTGAGAATGGCGGCGGTGATGAAGCCGGGGCGGGCCAGCGGCAGCACCACACTGAAGAAGCTGTCCCAGGGATTGGCACGCAAGGTTGCGGCAGCCTCCAGCGGGCCGCGGCCGATGGCCTCGAAGGCGTTCTGCAACGGCTGCACGACGAAGGGCAGGGAGTAGAAGATCGAACCGATCACCAGGCCGGTAAAGGTGAAAGTGAAGGTGCCGAGACCAAGGCTCTGCGTCAGTTGGCCGAAGAATCCATTGGGCCCCATGCTCACCAGCAGGTAGAAGCCGATCACCGTCGGCGGCAGCACCAGCGGCAATGCGACGATGGCGCCGACCGGGCGCTTGAGCCAGGAGTCGGTGCGCGCCAGCCACAGCGCGATGGGCGTGCCGATGATCAGCAGCAGCACGGTGGTCAGCGAGGCCAGCTCCAGGGTCAGGAGGATGGCGTCGAGGTCGTTCTTGGACAGCGGCATGCAGGGATTCCGGAAGTGGCGAATGTAACCCGGATGCAATCCGGGGTCCGCTCAGGTGGATGTCGCTACGGCAGTTTATAGCCGAAGGATTCGATCACCCTGGCCGCTTCCGCGCCCTGCAGATACTCGACCAGTGCGGCGGCGGCCGGGTTGCTCGCGCCGTGCTGGAGGATCACCGCATCCTGCCGGATCGGCTCGTACATGGCCTCCGGCACGATCCAGGCCGAGCCGCTGCCGAGCTTGCCATCCTGGTACACCTGCGACAGCGCGACGAAGCCCAGCTCGGCATTGCCAGTGGAGACGAACTGGTGCGCCTGGGTGATGTTCTGCCCCTCCACCAGCTTGCCCTTGACCGCTTCGCTGAGGCCCAGCTTGTCCAGCACCTGCATCGCGGCCAGGCCGTAGGGCGCGGCCTTCGGGGTGGCGATGGCCAGGTGCCTGAACTGGCCGGCCTGCAGCGCCGCGTCCGTGCCATCGAGGTAGCTGGCATCGGCCGACCACAGCACCAGGCCGCCGATGGCGTAGGTGAAACGCGAACCGGGCACGCTCGCGTCCTCGCGCTCCAGCCTGGCCGGCGTGGTGTCGTCGGCGGCGAGCAGCACATCGAAGGGTGCGCCATTCTTGATCTGCGCATAGAACTGCCCGGTGGCGCCGAAGGACGCCACCAGCTTGTGCCCGGTGGCCTTCTCGAACGCGGGCGCGATGGCCTGCAGCGGCGCGGTGAAGTTGGCGGCCACTGCGACCTTGACCTCACCGGCGCTGACGCCGCCGGCGAACGACAGGGCGAGGGCGAGCAGGCTGCGTTGCACTGTCCTGATCAGGAAAACGCCTCGTTCATGCATCTCGATGCTCCGGTGTGGGGCTGCTGGCGGCTCAGGCAGCCATGCTACTACGTTATGTTTTCTTGTATATAGCGGCGGACGAAATCCAGACGCCGGAGACCGGCCGAGCCGTCATGGCGGGCTTTTCGGGCAGGGGTTGGAAGACGTCTGCGGGTGAATCAGGCCCAATGCTGACTCGCAAGTCAAGTGGCCGAGCGTCAGGCGCGTCGCCAAACGCTGGCCAGCCAGGGTTGCTGCTCGCGTGGCAGGCCGGCGGGGCGGTAGTAATGCTCCAGTTCGACGAAGCCGGCGGCGGTGAGGCGGGCGCGCCAGCGCTCGAGGTCGTGGTAGCTGCCGTAGCGCTCGCCGTTCCAGCCTTCTTGGTTGTCGCCACGCGGGTTGGAGCTGAACAGCACGCCGCCGCTCTTCAGTGCTCCGTGCAGCTGGCCGAGCACGCGTGGCAGCTCCTGATCCGGCACATGGAACAGGCTGGCGTTGGCGAAGATGCCGTCGAAATGCCCGGCCGGCAGGTCGAGCGCGAGAAAGCTCTGCTGCCAGACCTCGCAGCCGCTGTCGGCGCGCGCCATGGCGACGAACTCGGCGCAGCCATCCAGACCGATGGCCTCGTGGCCCAGCCCGCTGAAGGTGCGCAGGTCACGCCCCGGCCCGCAGCCGAAATCGAGGATGCGCCAGGGTTTGTCACCCTCGATATGGCGCAGCAGGGCGGCGATGTTCTGGCTCACGTCATGGTCGCGCGTGCCCTCGCGAAAGTCCTCGGCGCAGCCCTGGTAATGGGCCAGGGTCAGGGCGCTGATCTGGGCAAGTTCCTCGGGGCTCAGGGACATGGCGGCGTTCCGGCAAAAGGGCCATTAAACCTGTTCATGCCTATCCGCGGTAGGCCGCGCTGTCGCCGCGCCGCGTCTGCCTTGGCGTTTCACGGGCTTGGATGGCCAGGCGGCACAGTCAGGCGATGCTCGAACCCATGCCAATGTGTCCGTTGCCAGCGTGCAATGGAGCAACCTGTGCAACAGCCTGTTCCCGCGTTTGCCCCGTGGCGGCGCCATGCCGTAGATTGGCCGGCCCACCTCGACCGGAACTGCCCGGTCATGCCTCGAGATTCGCGTCGTGTCTGCTGCCTTTCCCGCTTCCGTCTATCGCCTTCCCGGTTTTCTGCCGTTTCTCATCGCCCGCGTCGTGGTGGTGTTCGCCGTGCAGATCCAGGCCATCGTGGTGGCCTGGCAGGTCTATGACCTGACCCGCGATCCGCTGTCGCTGGCCTATGTCGGCCTGGCCCAGTTCATCCCCATGCTGGTGCTGCTGATGCCGGCCGGCGATCTGATCGACCGCTTTGATCGCAAGCTGATCCTCATGCTCAGCTGGCTGGTGGAGGGGCTGTGCGCCGCCGCGCTGCTGTGGTTGTCGCTGAGCGAGGCGGCGGTGAGCTGGTATTACGCGGTGCTGGTGCTCTACGGCTGCGGCCGTGCCTTCACCGGGCCGGCGCTATCGAGCCTGCTGCCGCAGATCGTGCCGCGCGAGCGCCTGGCTGCGGCCATTGCCGCCAACAGCATGATCATGCGCGCTGCGACCATCTCCGGCCCGGTGCTGGGCGGCGGCCTGTATGCCATCGGTGGCGGCGGGCTGACCTACTCGGTGTGCCTGGTGTGCTTCCTCGTCGGTACCGCGCTGCTGCCGCTGGTGCCGGTGCGCTATGCGGAAAAGATGCAGGCGCTGGAAGCCACCGCCTGGGCGCGGTTCACCGCCGGTATCCATTTCATCCGCACCCGGCCGATCATCCTCGGCACCATCTCGCTGGACCTGTTCGCCGTGCTGCTCGGCGGCGTGGTGGCGCTGCTGCCGATCTACGCCCAGGAGGTGCTGGAGGTGGGGCCGACTGGCCTGGGTCTGCTGCGCAGCGCCATGGCCATCGGCGAAGTGACGGTGGGTCTGTACCTGAGCGTGCGGCCGTTCAACCGTCATGTCGGCCTGGTGATGTTCGCTGCGGTGGCGCTGTTCGGCGTGGCCAACCTGGTGTTCGCGCTGTCCAGCCTGTTCTGGCTGTCGTTCGCCGCGCTGGTGGTGGCCGGCGGTGCGGACATGGTGAGCATGTACATCCGCTCATCCCTGGTGCAGTTCTCCACCCCGGACGCCATGCGCGGCCGGGTCAACGCGGTGAACATGCTGTTCATCGGCTCTTCCAACGAACTGGGCGAATTCCGCGCCGGCACCAGCGCCGCCTGGTTTGGCGTGGTGCCGGCGGCGCTGATCGGCTGCGCCTGCACCCTGGCGGTGACCGGCGGCTGGATGCTCGGCTTCAAGAGCCTGCGCAGGGTCGACCGCTTCGAGGATGCCTCGCCGAGCAAGGCGGCCTGAGCGCTGGTGTCGCAGTTTGACGTGGTGCGCGCTGCGCACCCTACGGGGTAATCGTGTAGGGTGCGCCGCGCGCACCGCCCCCACCCAGCGCCAGATCGGATGCAACCGTAGCCCGGATGAAATCCGGGGAAACCTGCAGCAGAAGACCCCGGATTTCATCCGGGCTACGAAGGTGCATCAGCCCAAGCGCAACAGCGGCCGCAGCTTCAGGCCGAGCACTATGCCGAGCAGGCAGAACAGCCCGAACACCCAGCCCGACGCCGCGCCGGCCATCACCCCGGACAGCAGCGTGCCCACGGTGCAGCCCAACGCCAGCAGGCTGCCCCAGCCCAGCAGCACGCCGCCGAGCAGGCCGCGCAGCCAGTCGCGGGGCGCGCCGCTGCTGGGACGGAAATCGCCGGCGGCCAGGGCGCCGGCCCAGGCCGCGATCACCAGGCCGATGACGAACAGGCCGTTGTTCGACAGCAGCGTCTCCTTGACCACCGTGGCGCAGCCGGAAAAGCCGTCCAGTCCCTCCAGACGCTGTGGCAGCCAGCCCAGGCTGTCCGCGCCGGTGCGCGCCAGGCTGCCCAGTTCGGCCGTCACCCCCAGCGGTGCGACGCGAAAGTAGGCCAGCACCGCCAGCCCACCGATCAGCACGCCGCCGACCCAGGTTGGCCAACGCGCGCCGAACAGCAGCGACCACAGGCCCTGCGCTTCGGCCGACCTGCCCGTCTGGCGATACCGCAGCAGCCAGGTGGCCAGCGCACCCAGCAGCGCCAGTTGCAGCAGCAGCGAGCCGCCGTAACCGAGCCGGCCGGGCAGCCAGAGCACCGGCGCTTCCTGCAGGGCGGCCAGATACAGCGGGTTCCAGCTGAGAAAACCCAGGGCGAAGCCGAGCAGCGCGCCAGCGAGCGCGGCCAGCGAGGCGAAATTGCCCTCGCCGAGGCGATACAGATGCGCGCTGATGCACGAGCCGGAAATCGCCATGCCGAGGCCGAACACCGTGGCGGCCAGAGCCAGCACCCAGCTCAGCGGACCGATATGGGCATCCGGGGGCAGGCGCCCGCCGCTGGGGTCGGGGAGGAAGGCGCCGAACACCGCGTGATAGCCGAGGGTGCCCACCGCCAGGGCAGCGAGCAGGCCGAGCAGGCCGTCCGGTATGCGGCGTTCGACGAAGTCGCGGGTCACGCAGAAGAAGCAGAAGCGCGAACGCTGCAGCAGCAGGCCGAACAGCGCGCCGCTGGCCAGCGAGTAGCTGAAGGCGCGGCCTTCGTTGCTGCCGTCGGCCAGCTGCCAGATGAAGGCGAGCAGGGCGATGGCGATGACGCCGGCCGTGGCGATGGGTAGCGTTGCGCGAGGGGAGGCGATACTTGCGGTCATAGGTTGTCCTTGCTGACCGTAATGATGAAAGCGGCCCCGGTGTTCAGGCCGGGGCCGTGTTGTGCGTGACTGACAATTGTTCGTAGGAGCGGCTTCATCCGCGAAACTCGCGGATAAATCCGCTCCTACAGGAGGCATCAACCTTCATAGCGATGGATCGGTGAGGCGTGATCCACCCTACGCCTGGATCGGTTCAAGCCCTTACTTGCCACCCCAGACGGTGCCCGCCAGGTTCACCACCGGCACGCCCACGGCATTGCCGTACTCGGTCCAGGAGCCGTCGTAGTTGCGCACGTCGTAGCCGAGAATCTTCTTCAGGGCGAACCAGGTGTGGCTGGAGCGCTCGCCGATGCGGCAGTAGGTGATGATCGGCTTGCTGCCGTCGATGCCCACCGTGGCGTAGACCTTCTTCAGCTCCTCGGCCGATTTGAAGGTGCCGTCGGCGGCCACCGCCTGACCCCAGGGCACGTTCACCGCGCCGGGTACGTGGCCGGCGCGCACGGCCAGCTCTTGCACGCCCTGCGGGGCGAAGACCTTGCCGTTGTATTCGTCCGGCGAGCGGATATCCACCAGTTGCACGTCGCTGCGCTTCTCGGCGGCGGCCAGCACGTCCGGGAGGAAGGCGCGCAGCTCCTTGTTGGCGGCCTTGACCGTGACGTTGCCGGCTTTCGGCGTGCTGGCGCGGCTGTCCAGCTGACGGCCTTCGGCCTCCCACTTGGCGCGGCCGCCGTCGAGCAGCTTGACGTTATCCACGCCGTACACGTCGAACACCCAGGCGCCCCAGGCGGCGAACCAGTTGTTGTTGTCGCCATAGAGAATGGTGGTGCTGTCGTCATTCACCCCGGCCTTGCGCAGCAGCTGCTGGAAGGCTTCCTGGCTGGCGATGTCGCGGCGTACCGGGTCGACCAGGTCGCTGTGCCAGGCGAAGTTCACCGCGCCGGGGATATGCCCGCGCTCGTAGACGCCGGGCACCACGCTGACCTCGATGATGCGTACCTTGGGATCTTTCAGGTTCTTTTCCAGCCAGTCGGTACTGACCAGATAGTCGCTGGCGGCCTGCGCCGTCAGCGTGTGCAGCAGGGTGGCGGCGGCCAGCAGGCCGGCGCCGAACAGGGTCTTGATAGTCATTGTCGACGACCTCTCGAAGGTTGGCAGATTTCAGGCTAGTCAGCCTTTATCGAAGCGAGATACCGCTTTTTTCTATGCATATTCCCGGTTGAGCGCACCTCCCTCAGCCGTACAGCGACGGCTGCGGCCCCTGGCCGCTGAGCAGCCAGTGACCGAGGTCGCGCACCTTGTAGTCGATGGGGTCGTGCAGGCTGTGCACCCGCACGTTGCGCCAGAAGCGGTCGAAGCCGTAACGCGAGCTGGTGGCACGGGCGCCCATGGCTTCGAAGATCTGGCTGGTGATCTCCAGCGCGGCGCGTGCCGACACCACCTTGGCCTCACTGATGGCCAGCGCCACCTCGGCGCGTTCGGCGGCGGTCAGCGCCGGTTTTTCCCAGGCGCTCTGCAGGCGCTGGGCGGCGTGCTCGGCCAGAGGCAGGGCGCTGCGGTAGCGCAGCCACAGTTCGCCGTAGCGTTGCTGGATGAAGGGATCGTCACTGGCATTGGCCACGCCTGATGCCGGCCAGGCGCGACTCTGCTCGCGGGTGTAGCGCAGCGCTGCGTCCAGCGCGCCCTGAGCATTGCCCAGGTAGAGCTGGGTGAGGATCAGCTGCGACAGGCAGGCGCGCAGGGTGGTACGCGGGCTGGGGCCGACCGGGCCGAGCAGCTCGCTGGCGTCGACGAACACCTGCTCGAACTGCACCGTGCCGCTGTCGGTCTGGCGCTGGCCGAAGCCGTCCCAGTCGCTGTTCACCGCCAGGCCCTCGCGCTGGCTGGGCAGCACGATGAACACGCGATCCTCCGGGTTCCTGCCGCGCGGTGCGCTGATCACCAGCGCATCGGCGCCCAGCGCGCCGGAGCAGAACGACTTGCTGCCGTTGAGCTCGTAATGCTCCTCGCGCGGGCTGAGCACGAGGCCGGTGTCGCGGCCGTTGGTGGCGTTGCCCCAGAACCAGCGCTCCTGCACCGTACGCGTCAGCCAGTGGCGCTGCTGATCGGGGCTGCCGAACAGCACGATGGTCGCCACCTGCAGGTGCTGGAAGGCGAACAGGTGGGCCAGCGAGCTGTCCACCGCCGCCAGGTAGCGCACGATGCGGTAGATCTCCGGCCAGGCCACGCCCTGGCCGCCGTATTGCTGCGGCACGGCCAGGGTCAGCAGGCCGCTGTCGCGCAGCAGCTCGCGCTCGGCCTGCGGGCTGCCGCCGGCGCGATCACGCTCCACCGCGCTGGCCGCCAGACGCCGGGCCAGGCGTTCGACCTTGGCCGTGCGGTTGCCGAAATCCACCGGGAACAGGTGCGCGGCCAGCAGCGGTTCGTCACGCAGGCTGGGGTGCAGACGGGCCTCGGCACTCATTGCGGGCTCCAGATGCTGACTTCGCGGGCATCCACCGAGGTCGGCAGCAGGCTGGCGCCGAAGAAGGCATCGGCGATCTTCTGCTGTTCGGCGAGGCTGTCTGGTTGCACCAGGCGTACCTGGTAGCTGCGCTTGGCGTTGGCCTGCTCGACGATGGCCGGGGCGAGGTTGCCCCACAGCGGGCCGAGGATTTCAGCCGCCTGGCGCGGGTTCGCGCGCAGCCAGTCGCCGGTCTTCACCAACTCGTCGAACACGGTCTGCAGCACCTGCGGATGGTTCCTGGCGAAGGTGGCGCTGGTCAGGTAGTAGCGCTGGTAGTCGGCCAGGCCCTTGCCGTCGGAGAGGATGCGCGTCGGCAACTGCTGCTGGGCGCTGCTGAGGAAGGGTTCCCAGGTGACCCAGGCGTCCACCTTGCGGTTCTCGAAGGCGGCGCGGCCGTCGGCCGGAGCCAGGTAGGCCGGTTCGATGTCGCTGAATTTCAGGCCGGCCTGCTGCAGTGCGGCGATCAGCAGGTAATGCACGCCGGCCGCCTTGGTCACGGCGACCTTTTTGCCCTTGAGGTCGGCCAGGCTTGTGATCGGTGAATCCTCGCGCACGATGATCGCCTGGGCGCTGGGCGACGGCGCCTCCTGGGCGAAGTAGGCGAGGTCGGCGCCGGCGGCCTGGGCGAACACCGGCACGGTGTCGGCGACATCGGCAGAGAGGTCGATATTGCCGACGTTGAGCGCTTCCAGCAGCGGCTGGCCGTTGGGGAATTCGTGCCAGCTGATGGTGATGTCCTGGTCGGCCAGGGCCTTTTCCAGGGTGCCCTGGCTCTTCAGCAGGCTGATCAGCGTGGAGGATTTCTGGTAGCCGATGCGCAGCTGCTGGGCGGCGTCGGCGATGGGCGCGGCGAGCAGGCCGATTGCCAGGGACACGGCAATCAGTGTGCTGCGCTTGGAAGGGGTCTTGGACATGGCGGCATCTCGATCCAGACACGTACCGGCCATGCGTAGCGGCGGATCACGTGTACTTCAGTGTTGGGAAAGAAGTCCGGTGATCCGGTGAAGAGAAGCTAGTCGATCTAAAAAGCCCTTGTTAAATAATTTTTAGTCATGAGCTAAGGCCGATTTGTCAGGCAGGTCGCCAGCAGTCTTATATTCTTTTTTGTTACTACAAAGTGAAAAATAATTCTTTTTAGGGATTAACGAGTATTTCGTAGATTAGCCACCAGCCGACAGCGGACCACCGCATCGGGCCCGAATCGGGGGCTCTTATTTGTCAACTTCGTCGTGTCGGTCGTCCGTCGAGCCCCTGTGCAGTGCCCAGCCTATAACAGCCTACACAGCACCTGGAGCATCGAGCATGAACAAGTCCAATCTGGCGCTGGCCGTCGCCCTGGCCGCTCTGGCCACCGAAGCGACTGCCGCCGGTTTCATCGAAGACAGCAAGGCCAGCATCGGCCTGCGCAATTTCTATTACGACCTCAACACCAAGAACACCGCCACCAACAACGGCGAGGCGCAGGAGTGGGGGCAGGGCTTCATCTTCAACTACAGCTCCGGTTTCACCGAAGGCACCGTCGGCTTCGGCCTCGACGCCATCGGCCTGCTGGGCGTCAAGCTGGATTCCGGCGGCCGCAATACCAAGACCGGGCGCGACCGCACTCCCGGCCAGCTGTTCCCGCTCGATAGCGACGGCAGCGCGGTGGACGAGTACAGCAAGGCCGGCGTGACCGCCAAGGTGCGCCTGTCCAAGACCGAGGCGCGCCTCGGCACCCTGCTGCCGAAGCTGCCGGTGGTGACCTTCAACGACGGCCGCCTGCTGCCGCAGACCTTCGAAGGCGGGCAGATCACCTCCAACGAGATCGACGGCCTGACCCTGACCGCCGGCCAGCTGGAAAGCACCAAGACCCGCAGCTCCACCGACGACATCGCCCTGCGTATCGCCGGCGCCACCGGTGACGCCGACACCAACAAGTTCTACTTCGCCGGCGGTGACTACAAGCTGACCAAGGACCTGACGCTGCAGTACTACTACGGCAATCTGGAAGACTTCTACAAACAGCACTTCCTCGGCCTGGTGCACAGCTGGGCGATCGGCCCGGGTTCGCTGAAGACCGACCTGCGCTACTTCGACAGCGGTTCCGACGGCAAGAACGGCAGCGCTGCCGGTCGCGCCCAGGGTTACCGCAGCGCCGGCTACTGGCGTGCCGGCGACAGCAGCACGGGCGAGGTCGACAACCAGACCTGGAGCGCGCTGTTCACCTACACCCTGGGCAGCCACTTCGCCAGCCTTGGCTACCAGCAGGTCGAAGGCGACAGCGCCTTCCCCTTCCTCAACCAGGGCGGCGGCTCCTCGTCCTACCTGATCACCGACCGTCAGATCGGCAAGTTCCAGAACGCCGGTGAGCGCACCTGGGTGGCCGAGTACGGCTATGACTTCGCCAAGCTCGGCGTACCGGGCCTGAAGGCCAGCGTCGCTTACCTCAAGGGCGACAACGTCGATTCCGCCAACGGCGACCTGAAGGAATGGGAGCGCGATTTCCGCCTCGACTACACCCTGCAGGACGGCCCGCTGAAAGGCCTCGGCGTGTCCTGGCGCAATGCGACCCAGCGCGGCAACGTCACCACCGATGCCGACGAGAACCGTTTGATCCTGAGCTACACCCTGACCCTGCTGTAAACCCAGTTGTGCCATCTCCTGACCGGCCCGCCAACGGGCCGGAAGGTATTTCATCCAAGTGAGGAGATGACCATGAAGAAGAATGCCTTGCGCGTTGGCTTGGCGGCGCTGTTCGCCGCCTGGTTGCCCGCCGCCGTACATGCTGCACCGCCCAAGGAAGTCCGCCTGGACTACGCCTACTATGCCCCCACCAGCCTGGTGCTCAAGCAACAGGGCCTGCTGGAAAAAGCCCTCGCGCCGCAGGGCATCGCCGTCAAATGGGTGTTCAGCCAGGGCAGCAACCGCTCGCTGGAATACCTCAATGGCGGCAGTACCGATTTCGCCTCCACCGCCGGCCTGGCTGCCGTGCTCAGCCGCGCCAATGGCGCGCCGATCAACACCGTCTATGTCGCCAGCCGCCCGGAGTGGACGGCGCTCGTGGTGCCCAAGGACTCGCCCATCCAATCGCTAGCTGACCTCAAAGGCAAGAAGGTCGCCGCCACCAAGGGCACCGACCCTTTCCTGTTCCTCCTGCAGAGCCTGCAGAAGGCCGGGCTGGACAAGAACGCCGTGGAAATCGTCCACCTGCAACATCCTGACGGTCGCATTGCCCTGGAGCGCGGCGACGTGCAGGCCTGGGCGGGGCTCGACCCGCTGATGGCGGCCAGCGAGCTGCAGGCCGGCTCGCGCCTGCTGTACCGCAATCGTGATTTCAACAGCTACAGCGTGCTCAGCGTCACCGAGAAGTTTGCCAAGGAGCAACCCGAGCTGATCCAGCAGGTGATCGCCGCCTACGAGCAGGCGCGCCAGTGGGCCATCGCCAACCCCGATGCCCTGGCCCAGTTGCTCGCCGACGAAGCCAAGCTGCCGCTGGAAGTGGCCAAGCTACAACTGTCGCGCACCGACTTCAGCAACCCGCAGCCGGGCGCCGAGCACATCAAGGCGCTGAAAGCCGCCGCACCCATCCTGCTCGACGAGCAACTGGTGCGTCCGGGTACCGACGTCGCTCAGGTGGTCGACCAACTGATCCAGCCGCAACTGGCCGCTCAGGTAATCGGCAGCAACGTGGCCAAGGCGGGGAACTGACCGATGGGCGCGCTCAACCTCGTCATCGGTCGCTGGGTCGAACGGCTTCCCGCCTGGCGGCCGGCACTGACCGACCTGCGTGGTTGGGTGGTGCCCCTGCTGATTCTGGCTCTGCTGGAAACCCTGGTGCGCAGCGGCGTATTGCCCGCGCACCAGATGCCTGCGCCGAGCCAGGTGGCGCAAACTCTGTACCTGCTGGCGCAGAGCGGCGAGCTGTGGCGGCATCTGAACGCCAGCCTGCTGCGCGTCAGCGCCGGCTTCGCCATCGGCGCCGTGCTGGCCATCGTCATCGGCACCTGGGTGGGCCTCAGCCGCCGCGCTGAAGCCTATCTGGAGCCGACCTTCCAGGCGCTGCGGGCCATCCCGAGCCTGGCCTGGGTGCCGTTGCTGCTGCTCTGGTTGGGCATCGACGAAACGCCGAAAATCGTGCTGATCGCCTTAGGCGCCTTCTTCCCGGTGTACCTGGCGCTGCTCGCCGGCATCCGCAACATCGACCGCAAGCTGGTGGAAGTGGGCCAGCTCTACGGCCTTTCGCCCATGGCGCTGGTGCGCCGCATCCTTCTGCCGGCCGCGCTGCCGAGTCTGTTCACCGGCTTGCGCGGAGCACTCAGCCTGAGCTGGATGTTCCTCGTCGCCGCCGAACTGATCGCCGCCACCCGTGGCCTTGGCTACCTGCTCAGCGACGGCCGGGAAACCTCGCGACCGGATCTGGTGATCGCTGCCATCCTGCTGCTGGCGCTGCTCGGCAAACTCAGCGACAGCCTGCTCAAGGCCTGGGAAACCCGCGCCCTGCGCTGGCGCGACAGCTTCCAGGGTGGGGAGGGCGGAGCATGAGTGCGCTGCTGAAACTGCAGAATATCCACAAGGCCTTCGCTGACGTACGTGTGCTCGAAGACGTCAGCCTGAGTCTGGCCGCTGGCGAAGTGGTCAGCCTGCTCGGCCCCTCCGGCTGCGGCAAGAGCACTCTGCTGCGCATCGCCGCCGGGCTGGATCAGGATTATCAGGGCGGGCTGGAACTCAACCCGCTGCTCAACTTCGGCCGCGGCAGCGGCATCGGCGTGGTGTTCCAGGAGCCTCGGCTGATGCCTTGGCTGAGCGTGGCGCAGAACGTCGGCTTCGCCGATGGCTGGGTAGCTGATGACCAGTGGATTGAACAGCTATTGCGCGACGTCGGCCTGCACGGGCGTGGCGAGGCGCTGCCCAAGCACCTCTCCGGCGGCCAGGCCCAACGTGTGGCCATCGCCCGCGCCCTGTACGGCAAGCCGCAGGTACTGCTGCTCGACGAGCCCTTCAGCGCGGTGGACGCCTTCACCCGCATGAAACTGCAGGATCTGGTGGTGGTGCTGGCCGCCCGCTACGAGATCGCCGTGCTGCTGGTCACTCATGACCTCGACGAAGCCTTCTACCTCAGCGACCGCGTGCTGATCCTTGGCGGCACACCAAGCCGCCTGCAACGCGAACTGGCCGTGCCCCTGACCCGCCCCCGCGACCGCCGCTCGGCCGAACTGGCCTACCTGCGCGGCGAGGCCCTGACCGAGCTGTACCAGTCGCACGTGCTGTAAACGAACTCTTCAAGGTGGAGTACTTTTTCGGGCCGTCAGGCCCGAATTTTTTGCCCGCGTCGCACGCGCCGGCTTTTCGTAGCCCGGATGTAATCCGGGGCTTTGGTTGTGAGATTTGGTAGGAAATATGGCGGCACTGAAACGGGAAAAAGGGCATTATTTTCAGCTAACGAGGCGGCTCAATAAATATATCCGTCCCCTTTTACGATAGTGTATCTAGTCTTTTAGATATTTCTTGGAAACTTGCGTGGCAATTGTATAAGCCGCAGTGTGGATCATCAAAATCGCCGATTTGTGTGCCCGATACCCATATGCATAGCCGGCCCCATGGTTCAGAAGGCGGTTCTAAATGTGGCTCGATCATCGCCTCAATTGCGAAGTCTGACTTGTTGCCGAAGATCATCCGTGGATTGCCTAACGTTTGGTTAAGGGGCGGGCTTTAGCCCGTCCCAGTGAGCGAAGCGAACGGTTTGAACCAGTTGTTAGGCATCAGAACTTGCGCTGGTTGCTGAACTGAGTGACTTGCCCATAAAGACGCTGAGCGGATGCTCGGGATA
Source organism: Pseudomonas hydrolytica (assembly GCF_021495345.1). Taxonomy (NCBI): domain Bacteria; kingdom Pseudomonadati; phylum Pseudomonadota; class Gammaproteobacteria; order Pseudomonadales; family Pseudomonadaceae; genus Ectopseudomonas; species Ectopseudomonas hydrolytica. The sequence goes on along the minus strand of NZ_CP099397.1, from coordinate 4,968,648 downwards.
TGAGCCGAATGCGCCTCGACGCGTATAGCCTTGATTTGTGTAGAACCTCAGTGCCTCCGGTTGATATGGCCCGGTTTCAAGCATGAGCTCTCTGCAGCCTGACTCGTAGGCACTTGCCTCTAGGGTGGCGATGAGTTTCTTTGCAATACCTTTGCCCCTGGCTTCGGGTAGCACATACATGCGCTTGACCTCGCCGTATAAGTCATTCATGACGACAGCGCCACAGCCTAGGGCAGCGTGTTGTTCATCTCTTGCAACGACAAAAAGGACATTGGGTTTGGAGAGTGACGCGAGGTCGAGCGCATAACGCGCCTCTGCCGGATACAGAGAGTCTTGATAAGCATCGAGATCTGCGATGAGAGCTATGACATCCGGCTGATTGGGGGACTCTTGTTCGACGCGCATAGTGGACTCTGATGCCTAACGTTTGGTTAAGGGGCGGGCTTTAGCCCGTCCCAGTGAGCGCAGCGAACGATTTGAACCACTAGTTAGGCTCTCGCGCCGTATTACCTTCATAAAAGTACCAGAAAGCAAATGCTGCTGGAATGCCAAATAGTACTCCGGGAGTAAATGTCTCTTTTAGATATATTAACCAGCCCCACAGGGTTGGCGCACCATTTATATTTTTGACTACGTTGAATCCATATATTTGTGCCTCTATTGTCCCGATGAACTGGCCATCTGGGAAAGGCCATCTATAGATGCCGGTTGGGATGATTGCTATTAAGAATCCGGCCGATATCACATGCTTTAATTTGAGAAGGTTGAATTTATTTAGCAGGGTTAGAGTAGGTAGCCCCATTACGATAAAGTGAGCAGTAGAAATAATTAGACCATATAAGATAAATGTTGGAATTAAACCATCTGAGGGCGACCCGCCAAGCGCTACAGCAGTTAGAGCAATGATGAGCGAAGGCGTAACTATGGCTGCAAGGCTTGCGAAGAACATTAAGATTAGCCTAACGTTTGGTTAAGGGGCCGGCTTTAGCCGGTCCCGAGTGAGCGAAGCGAGCGGCTTGAACCATTTGTTAGAGCGGTGCACGCCGATGGAAACCTAAATATAGCTCTTTGAGTGGTTCAGGCAGGGCGTGCCAGTAGGGAGCTGCTTTTTTGCTTGGAACCTGCCAGAACAAATTTTCAGTAAACGAAACATCAATGCAGTTATAAATTTCTTTTGTGCAATTTTCAAGACTGTTACTGATGAATATGAATAGCTCCGAGTGGCTCTCGTGATTTGTGCCTTTGCACATTTCTGAATTCAGAGCATTAGCCAAACTGCCAAACCAAGAATATGCAAACCCCGGGTCTAGCTCGCCCCAAAGCCGAATGTGCTCACGGTCAGCTTTGGCGGTAATTTCTGGGAAGTTTGATCTGACAAAGTTGTATAGGTCTAGGGGGGCTTCCATGCTTTTAGCTCTAACGTTTGGTTAAGGGGCGGGCTTTAGCCCGTCCCAGTGAGCGAAGCGAACGATTTGAACCAATTGTTAGAAATGGTTCTCCTGATGCTGTGGCTTTCGCGGCGAACTGTTGAAAGATAGAACTGCCGGTACTGAATTTTGCCCGCATGGATTGCATTCAGAATTCCTCAGTTATAACAATGTCTTGATCCATATCGGCAATTTTTTGCATCAGCCACGGTACTTTGTTAATAAAAGCATATTCCCTGAGCTCAATTTCGTACTCTTTATTTTCCAGTCCTTTGATTCGATAGGTTGCAGGGTAGTTGCAGTCGCATCCGATTATGGACGGCACAATGCTTTTGTAACCGAGAACAAGCTTGCTGCCTTCTTCGACTTTATAATTACCAAGCAGCCAAGTTGTTCCGCAGTTCGGCGACAGGATTACATTGATCGTAGCTGTGTTTTCCTTCCAAAGTATTTCCTCTGGACGGGTGGGTTTGCGTGGTTCCGATTCACAAAGGCCGAATGAGAATTCCAGCTCTTCTGGTGGATCATGCCGGAAATACTCGTGCACAATAGTTCCACCGCCAGCTAGATGAAAAAGAATAACTGCTGTCAGCGAAAATAGTGCGCCTAGTGCCCAGGAAAGATATTTTAATACTCGCCACATAGCTGGCTCGACGGTAAATCTAACGTTTGGTTAAGGGGCGGGCTTTAGCCCGTCCCAGCGAGCGGAGCGAGCGATTTGAACCATTTGTTATACGCTTTTGGATTTAGGAAACCAAAAAGAAGCTAACAAAAATAGTAACGTAACCAAAGATTGCGGAGTAGATATTTGTAGTTCAATTGGTATCTCTATCGGAGAATGCTGGATGTTGCCTTTCCTCAATTAAATTAATAACCAGATTATTGGCCAAAATGTTTAATGAGGTGAAAGCGAAGGCGCACCACGTTGCTATTTTGTTGCCTTTATACAAGTAAATTGAACAAGCAGCGAAGATGGCCGCTGGTATCAGAAACTCCCAGTCGGCCGAAATGCATCTGTATAGCCACGATAGAGAGATGCAGGTAACCAGAAAAGATGAAATTTTATTCATTCTGAACTTTTACCGTGTGTGTATAACGATTAAGCTAAAGGGCTGGCTTTAGCCAGTCCCAGCGAACGAAGTGAGTGATTTGAGCGCCTTGTTAGATGCCCCTCGCAGTCTGAACCGCCTCTTTCAGTTGTCCATCAAAGAATTCTGTATCATCCCGTTCCTCGAAAATTAGCCGACGCTCCGCCTCGGCAAGAACCTCTGAGATCGCGATACCTTGCGTCAAAAACGTAGCAATCATTAGATCAGATAGTTCTGGTATGGGCACATCCCAAGCGGACTTACATCGCTCCATTAAGCTAGTTGTAGCATCTCCAGACCAAGGGCCTGCGATATTCAAGACGGTTTGAGGCTTATTCATATCAATATCTAACGTTTGGTTAAGGGGCGGGCTTTAGCCCGTCCCAGTGAGCGAAGCGAACGATTTGAACCAGTTGTTAGAGGCTGCCAGCGATAAGTTTTGCCTTCTGTAACGCAGCTAACACTTTTTGTCGTTTACCGGTACTCACCAAGCCTGGCGGAAGGCGCTCAAACCATTTTTGCCAATAATGCTCAAGACCATTATTGTATTCTCTAGTACTTGGATGTGTTTTTTTAGAGAAGTATGAGATTGCTTCTTGAAGCTGGGGCTCAGATAAGAACTGAAATGTAAATGAGCAGACCTCGACGCAAAGGACTTTCTTAGGTAAAAGGTTGTTTCTCTTCTCAGGCAACACACCTCCAACGTGAGAGGTGCTCATGAAGTCCGCGTGCTGCTTCGGGTTGAATAGCTCAAGCCATACACTAGCCATGGAAAGCCTCTAACGTTTGGTTAAGGGGCGGGCTTTAGCCCGTCCCAGTGAGCGAAGCGAGCGTTTTGAACCACTAGTTAGGCGGTGTGCAAACCATCGCTATTCTTCCAATATAACGCTGATTCGTACTGGAACGAAACCACAAAGTTAGCATCCGTTTTGGTTGCAATGTGCTTTACAAAACGCTCTAGATCACCAAACGCAGAGTAGCCTTCTGGCTCCGGCCCTTTTATTCGTATGTAACAACGAATTGCTACAGGGAAATTCATGCCTTTAGTGTCTTCCGCGTATAGCGTGTGGTCATCTAGTTCGCACGCGGCGCTCACTGATAATCCTGATTCGAAAATTCCTTCGGCCGTATGGTTATCACTGTTTCTATCCAGTGCGCCGAGTTCTTTCAATGCCGTAGAGACAGTGGTTATTGAAAGTCGCTCATCGGCTTCAAGGTGAATGTCGAGACTCATTTTGTAGCCTAACGTTTGGTTAAGGGGCGGGCTTTAGCCCGTCCCAGTGAGCGCAGCGAACGATTTGAACCACTAGTTAGAGGCTGCACAGGTAGTTCTGTTGTTCAATGTGCCAAGACTCAGGATATGGCTGATGATCTTGTTGCTCTGACGTCGTGTATTCGCCTAACTCGTTGAACTGATAGTAAATTTGCATGGCTTCAAAATGAGAGTTTGCAAAAAATAGCCAGATACAGACGCTACCAGGTTCATTTAGCTCGCGTGCGGAATTACCTGCGGGCCCAAAGGGAATACAAGATGGTAGTAGCTCCCCATCGTCACTTGGACATAGCCAGATTTCGTGGATGTAGCCGCGAAAACTCATTGTTGCCTCTAACGTTTGGTTAAGGGGCGGGCTTTAGCCCGTCCCAGCGAGCGGAGCGAGCGATTTGAACCAGTTGTTACGCATTAAGCAACTCGGGATCAAACCATACGTCTTCGAAATTATTGCCGTCAATCTGAAAGCGGTAACCGGCAGGTAGATCAAGATAGCCGGCCACCTCTGGGAGATAGCTGTCGATGTGCTCTATATGCAACGGAGAAAAGAAATCGTCAGCGTCGGACATCTCGGCGCCGCACCATATGTACCAGCCATTAGTGCCATTCTCTGGTTTATGCCTCAGTCCGTTAATTGGAAGCTGTCCCAAGGTGCTTAGAGCCATTCCAAGTTTTGACCCGCTCTCTGGTTTTTGAGGGGCAACATTCTTCTATTCGCAGATGGTCTGTTCCTTCAGGATTTTCACGGTACTACTCCGAAGGTGCATAACTATTAATTAGGCGACACGGCTGTCGCGTTTGCCCACGACAGCTGTCGCATAACCTTCCTTGTCGTCCTGCAAATCCTTGTCTGGCCTGAAGATGCTCGCGGCAAACGCGACAGCACTCTGGGAGAAACGCGACATGGATGACGGCAAGCCCAAGCTGCTGATCGACTGCGTCAGCAGATTCACGCTCGAAACTAGTCCATCCATAGCGAGCCTGTCCATGCTGGCTGGGCAAAATGCCATTGCGCCTACATCGCTATCAGTATCCGCTTGGAAGGGCAGGGATTGAGGTATCCCCTTGCCACCCACAGAATCTGTTAACAGCGCTGTGGATAACCTTTGCAAAAGCGCTTCGCGCCTAGCATTCAAGCGGGCCAGGGCAGGCCGTTCAGTTTTTGCCCAATGACGCTTTGCTGGTGTTATCGCCACACGCTATATCGCGATGAATCAATAAGTTGCGATGATTTTTCAACCGCCTGGCAAGGCGGAGACTTGTTACCTGGCGTCGTGCACAGAATCTGGGGAAAGTGCTGTGGATAAGATGCGGGAAAACTCGTCCGGGCCAGGTGGGGCAAGGGCTGCGTGGGGATGGTGATTTTTCGTTCGGTGTCGCGCGGCGGTCACGTTATGCGGCTATAGTGGCCGGTCGATTTTGTCCACCGATGGAGCCCTTCGATGTCCGAGTCCCCTGAGCGTCCCGCCCCGGTCAGTTTGCTGCAAGCCTTCTGGTTCTGGTTGAAGCTGGGGTTGATCAGTTTCGGTGGGCCGGCGGGGCAGATTTCGATCATGCATCAGGAGCTGGTGGAGAAGCGCCGCTGGTTGTCCGAGCGGCGCTTTCTGCATGCGCTGAATTACTGCATGTTGCTGCCCGGGCCGGAGGCGCAGCAGTTGGCCACCTATATCGGCTGGCTGATGCACCGAACCTGGGGCGGGGTGATCGCCGGGGTGCTGTTCGTGCTGCCGTCGCTGCTGATTCTAGTCGCGCTGTCCTGGGTCTATCTGGTGTTCGGTGACGTGCCGCTGGTGGCCGGGATCTTCTACGGCATCAAGCCGGCGGTGACCGCCATCGTGGTGCAGGCGGCCTGGCGCATTGGCGGTCGGGCGCTGAAGAATCGCTGGCTGTGGGCCATCGCGGCGGCGGCCTTCGTGGCCATCTTCGTGCTGCAGCTGCCGTTCCCGCTGATCGTGCTCGGTGCGGCGCTGCTCGGTTACATCGGCGGGCAGTTGGCGCCGCAGCATTTCGCCGTCGGCGGCGGCCACGGTGCGGCGGACAAGTCCTATGGCGCGGCGCTGATCGAGGACGATACCCGCCTGGCGCATACCCGCTTCCGCCTGCCGCGCCTGGCGCTGATCCTGCTGGTGGGCGCTGCGCTGTGGCTGCTGCCCATGGGCTTGCTGACCCTGGCGTTCGGCTGGGACGGCAGCCTGACGCAGATGGGCTGGTTCTTCACCAAGGCGGCGTTGCTGACCTTCGGCGGTGCTTATGCGGTGCTGCCCTATGTCTATCAGGGCGCGGTCGGCTACTACGGCTGGCTGACGCCGACGCAGATGATCGATGGTCTGGCCCTGGGCGAGACCACACCGGGGCCGCTGATCATGGTGGTGGCCTTCGTCGCCTTCGTTGGCGCCTATGGGCAGCCGGTGTTCGGTGGCGATTCGGCCTTCGCCAGTGGCGCGCTGGCAGCCTGCCTGGTCACCTGGTTCACCTTCCTGCCGTCGTTCTTGTTCATCCTCGCCGGCGGGCCGCTGGTGGAGTCGACCCATGGCGAGCTGAAGTTCACCGCGCCGCTGACCGGCATCACCGCCGCCGTGGTGGGGGTGATCCTCAACCTGGCGCTGTTCTTCGGGTACCACGTGTTGTGGCCGGAGGGCTTCGCCGGCACGTTTGACTGGGTATCGGCGTTGATCGCCAGCGGGGCGGCGTTGGCCCTGTTCAAGTTCAAGCGCGGGGTGATCGAGACCATCGTCGGGTGCGCCGCGGTGGGGCTGGCGGCGCACCTGCTGCTATAGCGTCAGCGCCAGGCGCAGACGGTCGCGGTGTTGCAGGCCGTTCTCGAACAGGGGCTCGGGGTAGTGGGTGAGGAAGTAATCCGGCTCCACCGCCACCACGCGAAAGCCGGCGCGCTGGTAGAAGGTCAGCTGGTGGCCGAAGCTGCCGGTGCCCAGTTCCAGGCGTTTGGCGCCGAGCTGCCGGGCCTGGTCGATGGCGTGGCGCAGCAGCAGGGCGCCGATGCCCCGGCCCTGATGCTCGGGCGCTACGGCGATATTCATCAGCTCCCAGGTCTCGGCGCCCAGCGCCTTGAGCAGATAGACGCCGACGGTCGCTTCGCCCAGGCGTGCCACCACGCAATGGCAGTCGTGCAGGTAGCCGGCGATGAGCTCTGTGCTGGGGTCGGCTTCCAGCAGAAGGTGCAGCGGCGCCTGAACGCTGGGGATGCTGTGCAGGCTGGGATTGGGCATGGGGCGGCTCCATCCGTATTGCGTAAATAGCTTTAAGTTATAAATAAATTTTTATTTATTCTTTTTGTTTCGTTTCGTTCCTGAGCATAGTGGGCACCACGCAAGCCACTGCCAAGGAGCATCTTCATGACCATCCGCCTGGGCGACATCGCCCCTGACTTCGAACAGGATTCCAGCGAAGGCCGCATTCGCTTCCACGAGTGGCTGGGTGACAGCTGGGGCATCCTCTTCTCCCACCCGGCCGACTTCACGCCGGTGTGCACCACCGAGCTGGGCTTCACCGCCAAGCTGAAGGATGAATTCGCCAAGCGCGGCGTCAAGGCCATCGCCCTGTCGGTCGACCCGGTGGATTCGCACCTGAAATGGATCGACGACATCAACGAGACGCAGAACACCGCGGTCAATTTCCCGATCATCGCCGATGCCGACCGCAAGGTGTCCGACCTCTACGACCTGATCCACCCGAACGCCAACGACACCCTGACCGTGCGTTCGCTGTTCGTCATCGACCCGAACAAGAAGGTGCGCCTGACCATCACCTATCCAGCCAGCACCGGGCGCAATTTCCACGAGATCCTTCGCGTGGTCGACTCGCTGCAGCTGACCGACAACTACAAGGTCGCCACTCCGGCCAACTGGCAGGACGGTGAAGAGGTGGTGATCGTGCCGTCGCTCAAAGACGAAGCCGAGATCGCCCAGCGCTTCCCCAAGGGCTACCGCGCGGTCAAACCCTACCTGCGCCTGACGCCGCAACCGAATCGCTAAGGACTGACCATGCATGTCGTATTGCTCACCGGCAGCCCAGCGGCGCGTTCGCGCACCGAAGTGCTGCTGGACCATGTACGCCAGCGCCTGGAGGCGCAGCAGGTGGAAGTGAGCCTGCTGCGGGTGCGCGATTTTGCCGCCGAGGATCTGCTGCATGCGCGCTTCGACAGCCCGGCTGTCCGCCAGCTGCAGGCCGTGGTGGCCAGCGCCGATGGCCTGGTGGTTGGCACGCCGGTGTACAAGGCATCGTTCACCGGCGCGCTGAAGGTGCTGCTCGATCTGCTGCCCGAGCGCGCCCTGGCGCACAAGGTGGTGCTGCCGCTGGCCAGTGGTGGCAGCCCGGCGCACCTGTTGGCGGTGGACTACGCCCTCAAGCCGGTGCTGGCTGCGCTGAAGGCGCAGGAGATGCTCAGCGGCGTGTTCGCCGTGGACAAGCAGATCGCCTACCCGGAAGGGGACAGGCCTGCGCAGATCGACGACGAGCTGCGCGAGCGCCTCGACGAGGCACTGGAACAACTGACCGCCGCCCTGGCGCGGCGGCCGCAACCGATCGACCCGAACGTATTGAACGACCGGCTGGTGAACGCCCGCTGGAGCATCTGAACCACCCGTAACACCCCGCCTTACTCGCCCGCCAACGGGCAAGCAGGCCCACACTCAACTTGCAAAGGAGGTCGCCATGGGCGCCAACACTTTGCGTCGGAGTCTGGTCGCCCTGTTTGCCGCGGCCATTTCCTTCGGCGCCATCACTCAAGCACAGGCCGCTTCTGATAACGAAAGCGTGTTGCGGATCGGCTATCAGAAGTACGGCACCCTGGTGCTGCTCAAATCCAGCGGTGCGCTGGAAAAACGCCTGGCCGAACAGGGCGTCAAGGTGCAGTGGACCGAGTTCCCGGCGGGCCCGCAGCTGCTCGAAGGGCTCAACGTGGGCTCCATCGACTTCGGCACCACGGGCGAGACGCCGCCGGTATTCGCCCAGGCAGCCGGCGCCGATCTGCTCTACGTGGCCTTCGAGCCGCCGGCGCCGCTCAGCGAGGCGATTCTGCTGCCCAAGGATTCGCCGATCGAAACGGTGGCCGAACTCAAGGGCAAGAAGGTCGCCCTGAACAAGGGCTCCAACGTGCATTACCTGCTGGTGCGCGCGTTGGAGGAAGCCGGCCTGAGCATCAGCGATATCACCCCCGTGTACCTGCCGCCTGCCGATGCCCGCGCCGCGTTCGAGCGTGGCAGCGTCGACGCCTGGGTGATCTGGGACCCCTTCCAGGCGGCCGCCGAACAGCAGCTGCAGGCCCGTACCCTGCGCGACGGCCAGGGCCTGGTGAGCAACCACCAGTTCTACCTGGCCGCGCGTCCCTTCGCCGAAAAGCACCCCGAGGTAGTGGTCGCCCTGGTGGACGAGATTCGCAAGACCGGCGAGTGGACTCGCGCCAACGTCGACGAAGCCACCGCCCAGGTTGCGCCGCTGCTGGGTCTGTCTCCCGAGATCACCCGTACCGCGGTGCAGCGGCAGAGCTACGGCGCGCAGCTGATCACCGCCGACGTGGTGAGTGCGCAGCAGAAGATCGCCGACACCTTCAGCGATCTGAAGCTGATCCCCAAGCGCCTGAGCATTACCGAGGTGATCTGGCGGCAGCCGGCCAAGGTTGCCCAGGCCCAGTAACCCGTAGCCCGGATGCGATCCGGGACAGCTGCACGGTATTCCCGGATTGCATCCGGGCTACGTCAACGCTTTCGCAAAAGGAGACCACTCCATGAGCCTCAATATCTTCTGGTTCCTGCCTACCCATGGCGATGGCAAGTACCTGGGCACCGCCGAAGGCGCCCGCGCCGTCGACCACGGCTACCTGGCGCAGATAGCCCAGGCCGCCGACCGCCTCGGTTACAGCGGCGTGCTGATTCCCACCGGGCGTTCCTGCGAGGACTCCTGGCTGGTGGCGGCCTCGCTGATCCCGGTGACGCAGAACCTGAAGTTTCTCGTCGCGCTGCGCCCGGGGATCATTTCGCCGACCGTGGCTGCGCGCCAGGCGGCGACCCTGGATCGCCTGTCCAACGGCCGTGCGCTGTTCAACCTGGTGACCGGCGGCGATCCGGACGAGCTGGCCGGCGACGGTCTGCACCTGTCGCATGCCGAACGCTACGAGGCGTCGGTCGAATTCACCCGTATCTGGCGCCGCGTGCTGGAAGGCGAAACCGTCGACTACGACGGCAAGCACATCCAGGTGAAGGGCGCCAAGCTGCTCTATCCGCCGATCCAGCAGCCGCGTCCGCCGCTGTATTTCGGTGGCTCCTCCGACGCGGCGCAGGACCTGGCCGCCGAGCAGGTCGAGCTGTACCTGACCTGGGGCGAGCCGCCGGCTGCGGTGGCCGAGAAGATCGCCCAGGTGCGTGAAAAGGCGGCCAAGCAGGGGCGTGAAGTGCGCTTCGGCATTCGCCTGCACGTGATCGTGCGCGAGACCAATGAGGAGGCCTGGGCTGCGGCGGATCGCCTGATCAGCCATCTGGACCAGGACACCATCGACCGCGCCCAGGCCTCGCTGGCGCGCTTCGACTCGGTCGGCCAGCAGCGCATGGCCGCCCTGCACGGCGGCAAGACCGACAACCTGGAAGTGTCGCCGAACCTCTGGGCCGGTGTCGGCCTGGTGCGCGGCGGCGCCGGCACCGCCCTGGTCGGCGACGGCCCGACCGTGGCGGCGCGGGTCAGGGAGTACGCGGAGCTCGGCATCGACACCTTCATCTTTTCCGGCTACCCGCATCTGGAGGAGTCGTACCGCGTCGCCGAGCTGCTCTTCCCGCACCTGGATGTGGCCGCGCCTGCGCGCCCGGAGAGTCGCGGTTATGTCAGCCCGTTCGGCGAAATGATCTCCAGCGACATTCTGCCGAAGGCGGCTGCGGCGAGTTGAGGTAAGCGCGGATGAAGGTTTTCCCGGATTGCATCCGGGCTACGGACCTGATCGTAGGGTGCGCCATGCGCACCGCGATTGCCTGCGGTCCCACTGGTGCGCATGGCGCACCCTACGGATCGATGCTCAGGCTCTCCCATTGATGGGGGAGGCTGGGGGGAGAGGGGCTTTCTCAGCCAGTAGCCCGGATGCAATCCGGGGAATACAGACGCTACAAGGTTTTCGAGGCAACCATGAGCAACACGACCCTTAACAAACTGGCCCTGCGCGCTGCGCCCTGGGCCTTGCCGCTGGGGCTGCTGGCCGCCTGGCAGCTGGCGGTGGCCAGTGGCTGGCTGTCCAGTCGCATTCTGCCGGCGCCCAGTGCGGTGCTGGCCGCCGGCTGGGCGCTGCTGGCCTCCGGGGAAATCTGGCAGCACCTGGCGATCAGCGGCCAGCGCGCCGGCATCGGCTTCGCCATCGGCGGCGGTATCGGCCTGCTGCTGGGCTTTATCACCGGCCTGTCGAAATGGGGCGAGCGCTTTCTCGACAGCTCGGTGCAGATGATCCGCAACGTGCCGCATCTGGCGCTGATCCCGCTGGTGATCCTCTGGTTCGGCATCGACGAGGCGGCCAAGGTGTTCCTGGTCGCGCTCGGCACCCTGTTCCCCATCTACCTCAATACCTACCACGGCATCCGCAACGTCGACCCGGCGCTGGTGGAGATGGCGCGCAGCTATGGCCTGTCCGGCTTCTCGCTGTTCCGTCAGGTGATCCTGCCCGGTGCGCTGCCGTCGATCCTGGTCGGCGTGCGATTCGCCCTGGGTTTCATGTGGCTGACCCTGATCGCCGCCGAGACCATCTCCGCCAGCAGCGGCATCGGCTACCTGGCGATGAACGCCCGCGAGTTCCTGCAGACCGACGTGGTGGTGCTGGCGATCCTGCTCTATGCGCTGCTCGGCAAGCTGGCGGACGTCGCGGCCAGGGGCCTGGAGCGTGTGTGGCTGCGCTGGCACCCGGCCTACCAGGCCAAGGCAGGTGGCCAATGACTGCACTGCACAGCATCCGCCAGGGCATCCCCCTGGTAATCGAGAGGATCGAGAAATCCTTCGGTGAGCGTCGGGTGCTCAAGGGCATCGACCTGCATATCCCGGCTGGCCAGTTCGTCGCCGTGGTCGGCCGCAGCGGCTGCGGCAAGAGCACGCTGCTGCGCCTGCTGGCCGGGCTGGATCAGCCCAGCGGCGGCCAGTTGCTGGCCGGCAGCGGCTCGCTCAACGCGGTGCGCGAGGACATTCGCCTGATGTTCCAGGATGCGCGCCTGCTGCCCTGGAAGCGGGTGATCGACAACGTCGGCCTGGGCCTTTCCGGCAACTGGCGCCAGCAGGCTGAGGAAGCGCTGGCCGCGGTCGGCCTGGCGGACCGCGCAGGTGAGTGGCCGGCGGCGCTGTCCGGCGGGCAGAAGCAGCGCGTGGCCCTGGCCCGCGCGCTGATCCATCGGCCGCGCCTGCTGCTGCTCGACGAACCGCTGGGCGCGCTGGATGCGCTGACGCGGATCGAGATGCAGCAACTGATCGAGCGCCTGTGGCAGCAGCATGGTTTCACCGTGCTGCTGGTCACTCACGACGTCGCCGAGGCGGTGGCCGTGGCGGACCGGGTGATCCTCATCGAGCACGGCCAGATCGGCCTCGACCTCGATGTGCAACTGATTCGTCCGCGTCCGCATGGCTCGCCGCTGCTGGCGGCGCTGGAAGCGCGCGTGCTCGACCGGGTGCTGGCGCAGCCGGAGCTGCCGACGCCGCCCGACCCCGTATCACCCCTGCCCACGCAATTGCGTTGGGCGCTGTGAGGCCGTAGCCCGGATGCCATCCGGGTGCGGTTATGCAATTTCCCCGGATTGCATCCGGGCTACATCAGTGGACCATCAGGAGAAACACCATGACCATAAAAGCCATCAACGTGCGTAACCAGTTCAAGGGCAGCATCAAGGAGATCGTTATCGGCGACGTGCTCTCGGAAATCGACGTGCAGACCGCCGCCGGCATCGTCACCTCGGTGATCACCACCCGTTCCGTGCGCGAGCTGGAACTGCAGGTCGGCAGCGAAGTGATCGCCTTCGTCAAATCCACCGAGGTGTCCATCGCCAAGCTCTGATCCCCTCGCGCCGCCCCGGTCGGCCTGATCGGGGCAGGGCGCCTTTCCCTTCGCCTGTGCGGCGACATGCCTTATCCTTGCCGACCCATACGGCCGAGCCTTTTCTGCAGGTTCAGTTATAAACAGATAAGAAAAAGATATTTTTCGGCTATATATCTTTTCTGCAGAATCGAGCCATCAAAACGCCTGCGTGCAGGCCCTCCGTCGATAAGGAAGCCTCAGATGCTGAAGAAGATCGTTCTGGCCACCGTGGCCAGCGCCACCCTGCTGACTGGCTCGCTGAGCCATGCCGCCGCCGATACCCCATTCCACAACGCCTCCTACGACATCGCCCGCGAACTGTTCGGCGAGATCAACCCGCTGTTCGTCGAGCACTGGAAGCAGCAGAGCGGCAAGGAAGTGAAGATCATCCAGTCCTTCGCCGGCACCTCGCGCCAGGCGCAGGACATCATTCAGGGCAAGAAGGTCGACGTGGTCACCTTCAACCAGGTGACCGACGTGGACATCCTGGCCAAGCGCAAGCTGCTGCGCGAGGACTGGGCCCAGCAGTTCCCCAACAACAGCTCGCCGTACTACAGCACCACCGCCTTCCTGGTGCGCGAAGGCAACCCGAAGAACATCAAGAGCTGGGACGACCTGATTCGCGATGACGTGAAGCTGGTGTTCCCCAACCCGAAAACCTCCGGCAACGCCCGCTACAGCTACCTGGGCGCCTGGCTGTTCGCCAACGAGAAGTTCAACGGCGACGAGGAGAAGATCAAGGCCTTCGTCGGCAAGCTGCTGAAGAACGTCGAGAACTTCCCCACCGGCGGCCGTGGCGCCACCGTGGCCTTCGCCCAGAACGGTCAGGGCGACGTGCTGCTGACCTTCGAGTCGGAAGTGATCAACATCGCCAAGGGTGACGAGTTCAAGTCCGCCAACCTGGAAATCGTGGTGCCGGAAGTCAGCGTGCTGGCCGAGTTCCCGGTGGCCATCGTCGACAAGGTGGCCGACGAGCGCGGCACCCGCGAGCAGGCCAAGGCCTTCCTCGACTTCCAGTACAGCAAGGACATCCAGCAGCTGCTGACCCGTTACAACTACCGCGTGCACCACCCGGAAGTGGTCGAGGCGACCAAGGCGCAGTTCGCGCCGGTGCGTCTGATCAACCCGACCAAGCTGCTGGGCAGCTGGGACGAGATCACCGCCAAGCACTTCGACAACGGTGGTATCCTCGACCAGCTTCTGGCTGCCGGTCGCTGACCGGGACGCAAGGCGGGTGTAGCCCGCCTTGGTGTTACGCCACAGATCAGCTGTCGGTCGGACTGCTTTCGTAGGGTGCGCCTTGCGCACCAGGTACGCACCGTAGCCTTCACGGTGCGCGCAGCGACCCTAGCGCAAAGCACCCGACCCCATGTCGGCATTTGATCCGTGTTGTGACACCGGGCAAGCCTGGTATTGGTCCGTTGGCCGCCTTATTGGCGGCCAACTGCATTTGTAGAGCCGAGCTTCTTTCGTGAGTAAACCGACGCTGTTCTTCCTGCAGACCCCGCTGCTGCCAGGTTTCGGCCTGAGCTTCGGCGTCAGCGTGCTGTACCTGTCGCTGGTGATCCTGCTGCCGTTATCGGCGCTGCTGCTGTACGTCAGCGACATGACCTGGGCGCAGTACTGGTTCGCCATCAGCGATCCGCGTGTGGTGCAGAGCTACAAGGTGACCGTCTCGGCGGCGCTCTACTCGACCCTGGCGGTTCTGTTGATCGGCCTGTTGCTGGCCTGGATCATCACCCGCTACGACTTTCCCGGTCGGCGCATCGTCGATGCGCTGGTCGACCTGCCGTTCGCTCTGCCGACTTCGGTGGCCGGCCTGACCCTGGCGGCGTTGCTGGTGCCCAATGGCTGGATCGGTCAGTGGCTGGGCTTCAAGGTGGCCTACGCCTACGCCGGCATCATCGTGGCCATGGTCTTCACCAGCCTGCCGTTCGTGGTGCGTACCGTGCAGCCGGTGTTGCAGGATCTCGGCGCGGAATACGAGGAGGCCGCGCGCACCCTCGGCGCCAGTCGCCTGCAGATCTTCCGCCACGTGGTGCTGCCGACCCTGACCCCGGCGCTGGTCACCGGTGGTTCGCAGGCCTTCATCCGCAGCCTCGGCGAGTTCGGCGCGGTGATCATGATCGCCGGCAACATCCCCTTCCAGACGGAGGTCAGCTCGCTGATGATTTTCGTCCGTCTGCAGGAATTCAATTACCCGGCGGCCGCAGCCATCGCTTCGGTGATCCTGCTCGCGTCGCTGATCCTCCTGTTCGCCCTGCAGGTGCTGCAGGGCCGCATCTTCGCGTGGCAGCGGCAAGGTCGATGAAGAAACCTCAAGGTTGGCGCCAATGGGCGCTGGTAACGCTCGGTCTGACGCTGGTGGCACTGGTGCTGCTGGTGCCGCTGGCGCTGATCTTCAGCAAGGCCCTGGCCGGTGGTCTCGATCTGCTGTGGAGCAACCTGAACGAAGACTACATGCGCCACGCCATCGGCCTGACCCTGCTGGTGGCGGTGATCACCGTGCCGCTGAACCTGTGCTTCGGCATCTGCCTGGCCTGGTGCGTGACCCATTACGACTTTCGCGGGCGCAAGCTGCTGACCACCCTGATCGACATTCCCTACGCGGTGTCGCCGGTGGTCGCCGGCCTCTGCTACCTGGTGGTCTACGGCCTGGAGAGCTTCATCGGCCGCTGGTTCTACGATAACGGCATGCAGCTGATGTTCGCCTGGCCGGGCATCGTCATGGTCACGGTGTTCGTTACCGCGCCCTACGTGGCGCGCATCCTGATTCCGGTGATGCAGGCCCAGGGCCAGGACGAGGAAGTGGCCGCCATGTGCCTGGGCGCCAGCGGCTGGCAGATCTTCCGCCGCATCACCCTGCCGAAGATCAAGTGGGCGCTGCTGTACGGCGTGGTGGTGACCAATGCGCGGGCGGTGGGCGAGTTCGGCGCGGTATCGGTGGTGTCCGGCAGCATCATCAACCAGACCCTGACCCTGCCGCTGCTGGTCGATCAGCTCAACAACGACTACAAGCCCGCCGCGGCGTTCACCGCTGCCGGCCTGCTGGCGTGCATGGCGCTGCTCACCCTGTTCCTGAAAACCTTCATGGAGTGGCGTCAGCGCCAGCTGATGCAACGCGCCGAGGCCTGATCGCCGTCATGCAGGCGCCCGCTTGCGGGCTCCTGCGACGATGTCGATGGTCTGCCGCAATCAATCGTCCGCGATCTGCACCTGATTGCGGCCGCCATGCTTGGCCGCATACAACGCCTTGTCGGCGCGCTCGCGCAGTTGCTCGGCGTTGCTGTGCACGTCGGTGCCGGCAATGCCGGCGCTGAGGGAGCAGGAGAATTCGCCGCCATCGGCGATGAAGCGCAGCTCGGCGAAGCGCTCGCGAATCTCGTCGAGGATCATCCGCGCCTGCTGCGGCGTGCAGTCCGGCAGCACGGCGAGAAACTCCTCGCCGCCGTAACGCCCCAGGCTGTCGACGCGGCGCAGGCGCTGACGCAGCAGGTTGGCCAGGGCGCGGATGACGTTGTCGCCGGCGGCATGGCCATGTTCGTCATTGACCCGCTTGAAGTGATCGATATCCAGCATCACCACGCTGGCGCGCGCGCCGCTGCGCAAGGCGCGCTCCAGTTCGATGGCCACCTGCTCCTTGATATCGCCGTGCTTGAGCAGGCCGGTGAGGCTGTCGCGGGACAGGGCATCGGACAGCAGGCGGGCGCGCTGCGCGCGGGAGAACACCGCGGCGACCAGGGCGTTGTCGGAAATCGGTTTGGTGACGAAATCGTCGCCGGCCTTGATCAGCGCGCTCATCTGTTTGGCGATGTCGGTTTCCGCCGACAGGTAGATGATCGGGATGCGCAGCCAGTCGTCATTGCAGCGGATGATCTGCGCCAGCTCGGGGCCGGTGCAGTCCGGCATGTTGACGTCGAGCAGCATCACCTCCGGATTGAAGTCGCGCAGGTGCTCGAAGATCTGCGCCGGATCGCGCAATACCTCCACCAGCATGCCGGCGCCGCGCAACACCAGGCTGTAGCGGCTGGCCAGGTCCAGGTCGTCGTCGACGATCAGCACCCGGTAGGGCTCGCCCTGCTGCTGGGCGAAGCAGCGCTCCAGCCGGCTTTCCAGCTGGGGAATGTCCACCGGCTTGGCGAAGAAGCCCTGGGCGCCGGCCCGCACCGCCTGCAACTGGGTGGCGAAGTCGTTCTGCTCGGTCAGCACCAGCAGCGGCAGGGGCGCTTCCAGACGCTGCTGCAGGCGTGCGGCATAGTCCAGGCCGCTGCAGTCCTCGCTCGCCAGATTGACGTCGACGATCAGCGCGTCCGGCAGCTGCAGCAGCAGGGCGGCGTCGAGTGCGGCGATGGTGCTGAAGTGTTCGGCCTGATAGCCGAAGTTGCTCAGGGTCAGGCGCATGCTTTCGCCGACGGCGATCTCGTCCTCGAGGATGTAGATGAGGCGCGTATCGACGTCGGTACGGGCCGCCGGCTGCAGCGCTGTCTGTGGCTCGCCCTGGCTGGTCGTGCCGGCCGACTGGCTGCCAAGCTGCTGCAATGCGGCAATGAAGGCGTCGAGATCCTGCTGCTGCCGCAACTGACGTTCCAGCCACAGCTCGGCCTGCTGCTCCAGTTCGCGCGCCTGCTGGCCGAGCGTGTCGAAGCCGAAGGTGCCGGCGCTGCCGGCCAGGCGGTGCAACTGATCGCGCAGTGCCCGCAGCAACTGTCGGCGCTGCTCGTCGCTCGCCTCCGGCAGCTGTTGGGCCTGCTGGGCGAGCTGCGGCAGCTCCTGGCGCAGGCGTTCGGCGAACTGCTCGCCGAGCTGGTGCAGATGCTGCTGCAGGGACTGGGGAATGCCGTTGCCTTCGCGTTTATCCATGGCGCTGGCTCCAGATCTGCCGGACCTGGGCGGCTAGCTGCATGGGGTCGAACGGCTTCACGATCACGTCGAGCGCGCCCAGGCTGCGGTAGTGGGCGACTTCGCCGGGCTGCACCTTGGCGGTCATGAAGGCCACCGGCACCTCGTCGATGTCGATCAGCTCGCGCAGCTTCTCCAGGGTCTGGGGGCCATCCATGCCCGGCATCATCACGTCGAGCAGGATGAAATCGGGAGCGAAGCCCTGCACCTGATCGAGCGCTTCCTGGCCGCTCGAGCAGCTCAGTACCTGGAATCCGCCAACGGCTTCGAGGGCAACCTTGGCCACGGCCTGGATCGAAGGGTCATCCTCGACGTGGAGGATACGCTTGAGGTCAGTCATGGCCGGTCTCCTTGGCAGGTAGCAGGCGGGTGAGCGTGTGCAGGAAGTGTTGCCCATCATTGCGTGATTTGGCCAGCGCGGCGCTCACGCCGGCGAGTTGGCGGCCGTCCAGCTCGCTGGCCGAGAGCACCGCCACCGGTAGACGCGGGCGCTGGCGCTGCAGTTCGTCGACCAGTTCCAGACCGTTGCCGTCGGGCAGGCCGAGGTCGAGCAGGACCAGATCGAAGCGCTGTTCGGCGAGCAGGCGACGCGCTTCGGCCAGGCTCTCGGCGGGGACGAACTCGGCCAGCTCGCGCCCCTGTTCGGCGACGACCAGACGCAGGTCGTGGTCGTCTTCGACATGCAGCACGCGCGGGCTGTGCGGCAGGTGTTGCAGGGCCTGGGCGAGACTGCCGAGCAGGCGCTGGGGATCAATCGGCTTGCTCAGCCAGTCCAGTGCCGGCACACCCTCGAGCGCCAGGCGACCTTCCTCGCAGGCGGCCGATACCACCAGAATCGGCAGGTCGCGGTAGCGCTCGTCGGCGCGCAGTTCCTGCACCAGCTGCAGGCCGTCGCCGTCCGGCAGACGCAGGTCCAGGCTTATGGCCGCCGGCGTTTCCTCGTGCAGGCGGGCGCGCGCCTCGGCCAGGCTGTGGGCCAGGCGCACACGGTAGCCGGCATCTTCGAGCAACTGGCGCAGCAGGGCGGCGATGTCCGGCTCGTCCTCCACCACCAGCAGGCTGGGGCGGCCATCGCCCGGCTCGCTGCGGCCGGCCTCGAGCAGAAGCGGCAGCTCGAACCAGAAGGTGCTGCCCTGACCGACCACCGAGTCGAAGCCGATCTGCCCGCCCATGCGCTCGATCAGTTCCTTGCTGATCGCCAGGCCCAGGCCGGTGCCGCCTTTCTCGCGGCTGTCGCTGGCGTCGGCCTGGGAGAACTTGGCGAAGATGCGATCACGGAAGGCGGCGGCGATGCCCGAACCCTGGTCGCTGACCTCGACTCGCACGCGGGTGCCACGGCGCTCGGCGCGCAGCAGCACTTCACCGGCCGGTGGCGAGTACTTCACGGCATTGGAAATGAAGTTGGCCAGCACCTGTTGCAGGCGCATGTTATCGACCCGTACGCGCACCGGCGGGCAGTCGAGCAGGCGCAGCTGCACCTGGCGCTGGGCGGCGTAGGCCTGGTTGCTGGCCAGCGCCTCCTCGAGCTGGCCGGCGAGTTCGCAGGGCTGCAGATCGAACTGCATCTTGCCGGCTTCCAGCTTGTCCATGTCCAGCAGGTCGTTGATCAGATGGCTGAGGCGCTGGCTGTTGGCCTGGGCGATGCTCAGCATCTGGCGCATGCCTTCCGGCACCACGCCGAGGGCGCCGCCGTTGATCAGGCCGAGCGAGCCGGCGATGGCGGTCAGGGGCGTGCGCAGCTCGTGACTGACGGTGGAGACGAACTCGCTCTTCAGCCGTTCGATGCGCTTGACCTCGCTCTGGTCCATGGCGGTACCGGTGATGCGCAGCGGGTAGCTGCTGGCGTCGCGCTGGATGTAGCCACGCAGCAGGATCGGCAGCACCTGGCCGTCCGCGCAGAGCAGGCGGCATTCCAGGGTGAAGTTGCTGATGCCTTCGCGCAGCACCTGTTTCACCTGCGCGCGGGTGGCCGGCAGGTCTTCCGGGTGCACCAGCTGCTCCCAGCTCAGCGGATCGTCGGCAAAGCCGGGCGGGCCCTGCTCGGGGTAGCCGAGCATCTGCCAGCCGCGCGCCGAGGCGAAGAAGCTGCCGGCCTGGACGTCGATGTCCCACCAGCCGTCGTTGCTGCCCTTGAGGGCCAGGGCCAGGCGCTCTTCGCTGCGGTGCAGCTGCTCGGTGATGCGCTCGGCCAGTTGCTGGACCTGCTCACGGCGCAGGCTGAGGCTGCTGATCAGGAAGAACAGCAGCAGGCTGATGCAGATGCCGAGGGCCAGCAGCGAGCCCTCGCCGCGATGGGCAGCGTCGAGAAAACCCGGGGCGTAGTAGAAGTTCAGGTGCCACTGCTGACCGAACATGTCCAGCTGCCGCTGGGTATCGACCGGCGTGTCGAGGATGCTGTCACTGCTGCTGTAGAGCAGGTTGACGGTGCTGGTATCGGGGCTGGCGTAGAGGGCGAACTCCAGGTCACGTTGGCGCGCACCGAGGATGCCGTGCATCAGATCGTGGGTGCGGTAGGGGCTGTAGGCAAAACCACGCAGCGCGGCCAGGCGCTGCTCGGGCGTGTCCAGTGGCTGCCCGGGCTGGTACACCGGGGTGTACAGCAGCAGGCCAGGCTGCACCTTGCCGTGGGTTTCCTGAACCAGGGTGACACGGCCGGACAGACGGCTCTGGCCGCTGCGGGCGGCGCTCAGCATGGCCGCCTGGCGCACTGGCTCGGACAGCATGTCGAAGCCGAAGGCGGCCAGGTTGCGCCCGGCGAACGGCTCGATAAAGCGGATGGCGCTGTACAGCGCGCGCTGGCCCAGCGGGCGCACGCGGAAGTTGGGATAGCCCTCGGTGCGTAGCTCGGTTTCGAAGGCATGCAATTGCTCGGCGGGCAGCACCTGGCTGAACCCCAGGCCCTGGATGCCCGGGTAGCGTTCCTGCAGATTCAGGCGGCGGGCATAGGTGCGCCAGTCATCGCGGCTGACGTGCTCGCTGGCGTCGAGCATTGCGGCGGCTCCCAGCAGAATGCTTTCCTGGTCATGCATGCGCTGGACGATGGCCTCGCTGATTTCGTCGGCGAGCAGTTCGAGCTGGCGCGTGGCGGACGCGGTCTGGCTCTGGCGCAGACCGTCCCAGGCCAGCAGGGTCGCGCCCAGCGCCAGCGCCAGCACGCCCCAGGCCAGCAGATTGGCGCGGCTGAACAACTGTCCGAGCAGTTGCAGGCGTAGCGTGATGCTGTCGCTCATGGCTGCCCCCCGGCCAATGGCAGCTCGAACCAGAAGGTGCTGCCCTGACCCTCCTGCGAGTCGAAGCCGATCCGCCCGCCCATGCGCTCGATCAGCTCCTTGCTGATCGCCAGACCCAGGCCGGTGCCGCCCTGCTGGCGGGTGTCCCCGGCGTCGGCCTGGGCGAACTTGCTGAAGATGCGCGGCTTGAAGCTGGTCGGGATGCCCAGGCCCTGGTCGCGCACGCTGATTCTGACCCAGCCGTCGCGCAGTGCGGCGGACAGTTCGACAGGCTGGCCGGGGCTGGAGAACTTGGCGGCGTTGGCCAGCAGGTTGGCCAGTACCTGCTCGACGCGCTTGGCATCGGCCAGTACCTGGCAGTCGCTGCCGGCCAGCAGCTGCAGCCGGACCTGCTGGCGTTCGGCATACGGCTGGTTGTCGTGCAGCGCCTGCTGCAGCAGGGGGCGCAGGGCCAGCGGCTGCAGATCGAAACGCATCTTGCCGGCGACCAGCTTGTCCATGTCCAGCAGGTCGTCGATCAGGTGGCGCAGGCGCTGGCTGTTGCTCTGCGCGATTTCCAGCATCTGCTGCATGTTCTCCGGTACCGCGCCGAGGGCGCCGCCGTTGATCAGGCCCAGCGAACCGGCGATGGCGGTGAGCGGGGTGCGCAGCTCGTGGCTGACGGTGGAGACGAATTCGTTCTGCAGCTGCTCGCCGCGTTTGCGTTCGCTGATATCGCTGATGAAACCGTGCCAGAGAACTTCGCCGCCTGGCAGTCGCTGCGGCGCGGCGCGCCCCTCGACCCAGATCAAGCCCCGCTCGGGATGCAGCACGCGGTACTCCTGGTGCCAGGTGGCCAGGCGCTGCGCCGAGTCGGCGATGGCCTCGCGTACTGGCGCGATGTCCTCCGGGTGCAGGCGGGCGAATGCCGAGGCCGCGTCCTGGCAGACCTCCTCCGGCGTGCAGCCGTAGATGTCGCGGATACCGGCGCTGGAATAGGGGAAGCAGCTGCTGCCGTCGGCGCGCAACAGGTACTGGTAGACCATGCCCGGCAGTTGTGCGGCGATGCGCTGCAGGCGCTGGCGGGCCTCGTCGCGCTGGCTGAGGTCGTTGGCCACCAGCAGGTAGCCCTGCAGTGCCTGGCCCTCGGCGCGGATCGGCGAGAGATTCAGGCGCACCGGCAGGCTCTGCCCGTGGCGCGGGCGCAACCGTCCCTCGGCGCTCTGCGGGCCCTTGGCGCAGGCCAGGCACAGGCGCTCGAACTGGCCGGGTTCCTCCAGCAGTTGCGGCAGGTGCTGTTCGTTCAGCGCCTCGGCCGAATAGCCCAGCAACTGCCGGGCCTCGGGATTGCTGCGCTGAACCCGGCCCTGCGGGTCGAGCACCAGCACCGCGCTGCCGGCGTTGTCCAGCATGGCCTGATGCATGGCGCTCTGCTCGGCCTGGCGGCGCGCCTGCAGGCGCAGTTCGAACAGCTCGCCGGTGAGCTGGGCCAGGTGTCGCAGTTGCTGGCGCTGGTGCTCGTCGAGCTGGCGTGGACGGCGGTCGATCACGCACAGGGTGCCCAGGGCCAGGCCCTGGCCATCGTGCAGCGGCATGCCGGCATAGAAGCGGATGCTGGGGTCGGAGGTGACCAGCGGATTGTCGCGAAAACGTGCGTCATCCAGGGCGTTGCCCACTTCCAGCAGGGCATCGGCATGCACGGCGTGGGCGCAGAAGGCCAGCTCGCGGGCGGTCTGCTCGGCATCCAGGCCGACCCGGCTCTTGAACCACTGGCGTTGGGCATCGACCAGCGAGATCAGGGCAATGGGCGTTTCGCAGATTTGCGCAGCCAGTGCGGTGATGTGATCGAACATCGCCTCGGCCGGGGTGTCGAGCAGTTCCAGGGCGTGCAGGGCTGCCAGGCGTTGCTGTTCGTTGCTGGGGATGGGGGCTTGGCTCATCACGCACTCCCTGTGATCGGTAGTTCGAACCAGAAGGTAGCACCTTGACCGGGCGAGGAGTCGAAACCGATGTGTCCGCCCATGCGCTCGATGATTTCCTTGCAGATCGCCAGACCCAGGCCGGTGCCGCCCTGTTGCCGGGTGTCGCCGGAGTCGGCCTGGGAAAACTTGCTGAAGATGCGCGGCTTGAACGCTTCCGGTATGCCGGGGCCGCTGTCCGTCACGCTGACGCGCAGTACCTCGCCGCCATGCTGCAGGCGCACGTCGACGCAGGCGCCCGGCGGCGAGAACTTGGCGGCATTGGACAGCAGGTTGGCCATCACCTGCGCCAGGCGCTGGGCGTCGACCCGCACCTGGGCATCGTCCTCGACCTGCAGGCGCAGCTCGACCTGATGCTGCTCGGCATAGGGCTGATTGTGCAGCAGCGCCTGTTCCAGCAGCGGTTGCAGTGTCCGCGCCTGCAGGTCGAAATGCATCTTGCCGGCCACCAGCTTGTCCATGTCCAGCAGGTCGTTGATCAGCGCGCTGAGGCGCTGGCTGTTGCTGTGGGCGATGGCCAGCATCTGCCGCATGTTGTCGGGAACGGCACCGAGGGCGCCGCCATTGATCAGACCGAGCGAGCCGGCGATGGCGGTGAGCGGGGTGCGTAGCTCGTGGCTGACGGTGGAGACGAACTCGTTCTTCATCAGTTCGATGCGCTTGCGCTCGGCGATGTCGCGAATCACCGCGATGAAGCGCCGCTGGCCCTGGTGGCTGATCTGCGACACGGCCAGCTCCATGGCGAAGCGCTCGCCGTTCTGGCGCATGCCCTCGAGCTCGCGCGCCTGCCCTATGACCCAGGCCTCGCCAGTGCGCAGGTAACGCTGGATGTAGCCGTCATGGGCGCTGCGGTAGGGCTCCGGCATCAGCAGGCGCACGTTGTGTCCGGCCACCTCGCTCTGGCGGTAGCCGAATATGGCTTCGGCGGCGTGGTTGAAGGTCTCGATACGGCCCTGTTCGTCGATGGTGACGATGGCGTCGAGCACGTTGTCGAGCAGGGTGCTGAGGTAGTGTTCGCGCTCGCGTACCGCGCGTTCGGCGGCGACGCGGTCGCTGAAGTCCTGGATCTGCGAGACGAAATGCACCGGGCGCCCCTCGCTGTCGCGTACCAGCGACACGCTGAGCAGGACCCACAGGATGCGCCCCTGCTTGTCCAGGTAGCGCTTCTCCATCTGGTAGGCGTTGATCCGTCCGGCCAGCAGGTCCTCCATGTTCTGTCGGTCGGCATCCAGGTCATCGGGATGGGTGACCTGCTGGTAGGTGCAGGCCAGCAGCTCTTCGCGGCTGTAGCCGAGCATGCGGCACAGCTCGTCGTTGGCTTCCAGCCAGCGGCCGTCCGGGCCGACCAGTGCCATGCCCTGGGGCGCGGTGTTGAAGGCGTTGAGAAAGCGCTGCTGGCTCAGCCGCAGCTCGTCCTCCATGGCCTGGCGTTCGCTGATGTCCCAGATGAAGCCGTCGACCCACAGCAGATGGCCCTGGCCGTCGTACTCGCCACGGCCCTTCTCGCGCACCCAGACGTTATGACCGTCGGCATGGCGCAGGCGGTAGGTGAGCTCGAAGCTCTCCTGGCGCTCGATGGCCTCGCCGGCACGGAAGGTAATGGCCAGGTCGTCGGGATGAACGATGCTGGAAAAGCTGCGTACGCGGTTGTCGATGAAGTCGCTGGCTGGGTAGCCGCAGAGGTTGCGGATCTCGTCGCTGACGTAGCGCATGCTCCATTGGCTATCGTTGGCGCAGCGGTACACCACGCCGGGCAGGTTGGCCACCAGGCCGCGGAAGCGGCTTTCGCTCTTCTGCAACGCGCGGGTGGTCTGCAGCAGCTCGCTGATGTCGCTGGCGATACCGAGAAAGCCGGTGATCTGACCGTTCTCGTCGAATATGGCACTGACGGTGAGGTTGACCTGGCGCAGGCCGCCGTCCTTGTGGCGGTAGGTCCACTGGCGGGTTTCCGGCTCGCCGCCGCGGGCGTTGTGCACGAAGACTTCGAAGCCCTCCACCGCGTGGCCGCTGGCCTCGCTCAGCTCGACGGCACGGGCCTGGACTTCTTCCTCAAGGTGGATGATCGCCGGCGTCTGGCGCCCGATCATCTCTGCGGCGCCGTAGCCCAGCAGGCGTTCGGCGCCGGAATTGAACAGGCTGATGGTGCCGCTTGTGTCGGTGGCGATGATCGACACCCCGGTGGCCGAGTCCAGTACCGCCTGCAGGTAGGCGCGTGCCGCGCGTACGGCGCGTTCCTGCTGCTGGCGCTCCAGAATGGCGCCGACCCAGCGGGCGAACAGACCGAGAAAGTCGCGGTCAGCGGCGTCGAACGGCCGCCTGCGTGGCTCCGGGTTGGCGAAGGCCAGGGTGCCGAAGGGTTTGCCGGCCACGCGCACGGCGGTGCCGATGTAGCTTTCCAGGGCGAACTGGCGATAGCAGGGATGGCGTCGATGCGGCGAGTCGGCCATGTGGGTGATGGCCAGTGCCTCGTCCTGCTGCAGCGCCAGGCTGCAGTAGGTATCACCCAGCTCGAATTGCTGGCCATCGCTCAGCGCGCCGTCGGGGGAGACCTGCACCACTACCTGGTATCGCTCGCCTTCGATGCGGCTGATGATGCCCAGCGGCATGCCGAAATGCTCGGCGCCCAGACGCAGTGCCTGGCGCAGTTGCTCGGTGCGGCTCAGGCTGGGTAGCGCGGCGATCTCGT